>JAZAIZ010000305.1:0-1351 GCA_036230545.1 Myxococcota bacterium | reverse complement strand
CATTGAGCAAATTTAGATCTTCACCCACCCATAAACCCTGCGAATCCACCCCCCTTTTATGATAGATTTTAAGGGATATCGTGACGACTATGGAACACGTGCGGCCAGGCAAAGAGAGCCTTTTGTGGGGGACTTTGTTTGAGCTCTGGGGAGGCGCATGACCACCATGGAATATGGGAAGAGACCAAACGACTTTTGGAAATGGAGACGGTGGATTTCCTTTGGGGTGATCTTGCTTGTTTGTTTTTTTGTGTCGGCCTGTGGGGGGAAATCCCAAAAAAAGAAAAGCTCCGGTGAGCTTAAGCTCGTGGGGCAGATGTTGCTTGTGGGAGGCACCCTGCAAGGGGAGGACTATACCCTCACAGGTGGAGTGAGCAGCGGCGCCCATCAATCGCAAACACAAACGTATCGATTAAAGGGACGACTCCTTCCTTAGGAGCGCGCAAAGGATAGATAGATGAGTAAGCTTCGATTTATATTTTTCACGTTGGTGCTGCTGGTGCCGATGACGCTGCAGGCGCAGGGCTCTGTGACTCTGGTGTATCAGGGGCAGCTCAGCGACTCAGATGGAGATTCTGTCAGCGGCAACTTTTCGGTGGAGTATCAGCTCTATGATGCGGCGGTAGATGGAAACGTTTTGTGGAGCGAGCTTCATAGCTCTGTTGAGGTCTTGGACGGGGTCTTTACCTCGGTGCTTGGCACCAAGAGCCCCTTTGGTGAGGGGCTTATGAGCGTGACGACGCTTTATCTGGGAGTGACCCTGGGGGAGGATGGGGAGATGTCGCCTCGGATGATGGTGGGCGGGGCTTTGAGGGCCCAGTGGGTGGAGGTTGCTGCTCACGCTCTGGATGTCCGGGGAGAAGATATTCATCCGAACTCAGTGAGTATTAACGATACGCCGGTTATCGACAGTGATGGGACTTGGGTTGGCTCTCTGGATGGGATGCAGGGAGAGCCCGGTCCCAAGGGCCCAATGGGGCCAGCGGGGGATGTGGGACCTCAG
The DNA here is from genome assembly GCA_036230545.1 of Myxococcota bacterium. Classification (GTDB taxonomy): domain Bacteria; phylum Myxococcota; class XYA12-FULL-58-9; order XYA12-FULL-58-9; family JABJBS01; genus CAXGXL01. The sequence continues at coordinate 348 of JAZAIZ010000305.1, read as the reverse complement.
GGTGCTCGAGGTGTTCAGGGAGAGCCTGGGCCTAAAGGGGATACTGGCTCTGTTGGTCCCCAGGGTGCTCAGGGCCCTGCGGGGGTAGCCGGCCTCGAGGGTCCTCAGGGGATTGCGGGGCCTCAAGGGCGCAACGTCAGTTTCTTCGATGATACGGACCAGGATGGTTGGTACGATTGGGTGGAGCTTGGGGCGAGGTCAGATCCTCAGGTCAAAAGCGATGTTCCCGTGGATCTTAATAAGGATGGAATCGCAGACGCGCTGGTTGGCTTGCAGGGCCCGCGTGGGCTGTCTGGGATAGATGGTCCCAGGGGTGCTGTGGGGCCTCAAGGTCCTCAGGGTGAGCAG
>JAZAIZ010000304.1:0-5913 GCA_036230545.1 Myxococcota bacterium | reverse complement strand
CGCGGCTCAATTTTAAAATCGCAAAGATAAAAGGTAGATCTCGGCGTCGCCCCCTCCCTGAAGGGCAACTTCCGAATAATCCCTGCGGCTGCGCCGATAACCCCGGCCTCCTCATCCACAATCGCATAATAGACCATCTTGCCCAGACGCTCGAAGAAACGAAAGTAGTCACTACCATGCTCGATCTGAAAAAAATCATCCCCAAGAGGATAGGTGGCCCGCTTTTCCAGGGACGCCAGTCCCTCTTGAAAACCCTCTCGGTTCCTGGCTGTGACCCGAACAATCTTCATCAGTACTCAACACCTGGGAGCGCCGAATGAGTTCATTGAAGAGGACGCCCCGCTCCAAGCCAATCACAATCCCACCAGAGAAGAAAGGGCAGGCTGCCTCGTCCCCATCACGCTTCGGCGATCCGCAGATTCGTCAACCACTGGGTAGCGAAGTGAACGAGCTCGGTCGAGTTCGCCAACGTGAGCTTCTTCTTGATACGGGACTGGTGCGTCTCCACGGTCTTCACACTAATATGCAGCGCAGCGGCGATCTCACGAGTACAGCACCCGTTGCCCACAAGCTCAAAGACCTCACGCTCCCGGGCGCTGAGATCCGCCAGCACCGACTCCGAAGTGGAGGACGCGTGCAACACCCGGGACAAAAGTAAATGTGCCAGCCGCGGCGAAACCACCAGCTCCCCCTGCAACGCCCTCTTCGCCGCATCGAGAAGCTCCTCCTCCGTGGAGCGCTTAAGCAAGAAGCCCTGCGCGCCGTCCCTCAGAGCCCTCTCCGCAAAAACCGTGTCTCCCTGCGAGGCCAGAACAATAATCTTAACGTCCGGCTGCTTCAGCTTGAAATACTTCACCGCATCGCGGTCACCCAACTGTGGATCTACGGGACAAAAAACAATCAGATCAGGCTGGTGCTCTTCCTGGTGCACCAACCCCTCCTGATAGTTGTCAGCCTGCGCACAACACTCCAGAGACGCGTCTCCCTTCAACGCCACCAGCACACCAACTCTGAACAAGGGCTCATCACAAACCAGCAGGACCCGTCGTTTCCTCCCCACCGCCGCCCGCACCTTCTGAGAAAAACTCATCGCCTCACCACACCACCCTCGCCTGCGCACCCCGAACACAGGGTCGCAAATAATCGTACAATAACATGAGCTTACGCCAACTTTATCGACCGGGACGGTTAGCACAAACCCTCAAGCAATTACCAGGCAATTAGCGATAAAAGCCGCATCGCTTGTTCACTGACTCAATAGTACGGGATTTCCCCACAAGGCAAGATTAATTCACGACACTTAATCAGTAAGCGCCCTATTTAGTTTCCTATAGCGACTGGATATGAACGCTTTTTGGTTTGAAGAAGTCGTTTCAAATCAGGCGACGGTTCGACCAAGTACCGACGCAAGAGAGAGTGAAGTAAGAGAGCAGTAACCCCAACGATACCAACCCCCATAAATAGTTTCTTTGTGGGAAATGAGGTCTACTCACGATGATACGTCAGGTCAACAATCTTATAACTAAAGTGTCACTCCCTCTCAGCGTGCTTGCGCTGCTGCTGGTAAGCACTCAAGCGACGGCAGCTGAAACCACCACGGACATGCAGGTCGCTGTCGACACCGTCTGGGTCGTCCTCGCTGGTATCCTGGTGTTTTTTATGAACGCAGGATTTGGCCTGCTTGAGACGGGTTTTTGCCGGGCAAAAAACGCTGTCAGTATTCTCTCCAAAAACTTCACCGTAGCCTCCTGTGCAGGCCTCAGCTTCTTTATGGTGGGCTTTGGCATCATGTTCGGTGACGGCAACGACTACTTCGGCTTAAGTGGATTCTTCATGGTCGGCGCTGACAATAGCCCCGCCATGGGCGATGCCTACACCGGGGTGTTCTCTTCCCTTAACTGGACCGGCATCCCCCTCGAAGCAAAATTCTTTTTTCAAGTCTGCTTCGCCATGACCGCCGCCTCCATCGTCTCCGGAGCAGTAGCAGAGCGCGTTCAATTCTCGGGCTACATCCTCTTCGCCATTGGCCTGACCGCCATCATCTACTCCGTCACCGGGCACTGGATATGGGGGGGCGGATGGCTCGCCAACCTCGGCTTCTGGGATTTTGCCGGCTCCACTCAGGTGCATGCGGTAGGCGGCTGGGCCGCATTAATGGGTGTCATCGTGCTTGGACCTCGACGGGGCAAATACAAAGACGGCGGCAAAATCCACCCCATCCCCGGCCACAACCTGGCCATCGCCACCGCTGGAGGCTTCATCCTCTGGGTTGGCTGGTTTGGCTTCAACGCCGGCAGCACCATGGCCGCAGACCCCGGCGCCATCGCTCACATCGCCTACACTACCATGCTCGCCTCCATGGCCGGGATTGCCGGCGCTATGGTCACCAACTACGCCTTATATAAGCACGTCGACCTCACCATGCTGGTCAACGGCGCCCTCGCAGGGTTGGTGGGCATCACCGCTCCCTGCGCCTTTGTCTCCGGTGGCAGCTCCATCATCATTGGATTAATCGCCGGTTTCCTGGTGGTCATCAGTGTTATGCTCTTTGATCGGGCTCACATCGACGACCCCGTGGGCGCCACCAGCGTCCACTTGGTGTGCGGAATTTGGGGCACCCTCGCCCTTGGTCTCTTCGCCGAGGCGCGCTTCTCCGCCGACGTTGGCAATGGACTGTTCTTTGGCGGCGGCACCGAACTGGTCATCGCCCAAGTCATCGGCATCGTAGCCGTGGGGGTCTACGCCGCGAGTGTGAGCTGGTTACTCTGGAAAATCCTCGCGACCACCCTCGGGATCCGGGTCTCCCCGGAAGACGAGATGCTCGGCCTGGACATTTCGGAGATGGGCATCGAGGCCTACGCCCCCGACACCGTCCCCCACCGCCTGCTCTCCAGCCGAGTCGATGCGAAAAACGAGAACCCCGTTAACCAAACACAGGTAATTACAAACTCTGTCCCTTCATAAAGTTCTACCCAGAGCCCGGCTCTCCATGTGGGAGCCGGGACTATTTTTTCATAGAGAGGATCCATAATAATGCAAAGTTTTATCCAAGCAGAATACATTTGGCTCGATGGCGCAGCTCCCACCCAGCAGCTCCGCTCAAAAACCCGCATCATCCCGACCAACGCGTCGGCGACGCTGGAGCTCAACGACTTCCCCGAGTGGGGCTATGACGGCTCCTCAACCAACCAGGCCACCGGCGACGACTCAGATCTTGGCCTGCAACCGGTTCGAGCTATCAAGAACCCCTTGCTGCCTGGCAACAACTACCTCGTCATGTGCGAAGTCCTCAACGAAGACGGCACTCCCCACGCCTCCAACCACCGCGCAGAGCTGCGGGATGTGCTGAATAAGGGCGCCGACAAATTAGACGCCTGGTTTGGCTTTGAGCAGGAGTACACCTTCTTCCACGCCCGCACTCCCCTTGGCTGGCCCGAAGGCGGCTTCCCTCCTCCGCAGGGCCCTTACTACTGCTCGGTGGGAGCCAACGTCGCTCATGGCCGCGAGATCGTCCAAGAGCACACCGACGCCTGCCTCGACGCCGGTCTTATGATCTTTGGTGTCAACGCAGAAGTTATGCCTGGCCAATGGGAATTCCAAATGGGTTACCGGGGTGCCGAGGGTGAGTCCGCTGATCCTCTGACCGTAACAGACCACCTCTGGATGTCTCGCTGGTTGCTCCACCGCATCGCCGAAGAGCACAACGTCAGCGTGTCCTTTGACAACAAGCCTGTTCATGGTGATTGGAACGGTGCTGGAATGCACACCAACTTCTCCACCCGAGAGCTCCGCGATCCTGCCACAGGCATGAACGCCATTGAGAACATCTGCATCGCCATGGGCAAGAAGCACAAAGAGCACATCGAGTGCTACGGTGCCGCCCTCAGTGAGCGCCTCACGGGTGATCATGAAACATGCAGCATCAACGAGTTCCGACACGGAACCGCAGACCGTGGCGCCTCGATTCGTATCCCGCGGCCCGTAGCCCAAAAGGGATACGGGTACCTCGAGGACCGTCGCCCCGGCGCCAACGCCAACCCCTACGCAGTCAGCGCGCGCATTCTCAAGACCATTGCGAACATTGACTGATTAATCCCCTTCTTCAGCGCCCACCGCCTCCACCCAGGGAGCGGTGGGCGCTTTTTTTCTTATTGGAGTCCCTTCATGCCAGCAACAACAGCAGCCACAACTCGAAAGAGCGCCAAAGCCCCCAAGGCGGCGTCCAAAAAAGCCGCGCCCGCCGCAACAGAGATCGACCTCCGCGAAGAGCGGCTCTTTCGCTCCCTGATCCGCGACGACAGGGGCACCATCCCCCTCTCAACCCTGGTCGACGCCCTTGAACAATCGGGCCTGCGATTGACCGATGACCGCCTCAAAGAGAGCGTAGCCGTTCTCAATGAGTACCCCAATAACGCCGAGATCACCTTTAGTGATTTCTGTAAAATCACCCGCCCCAACATCCTCTTGATTGAGCGTGCGCTGCGGGGACAGTTTGTCATCCCCAGCTTCTCTCATTTCCGCAAGCAGGTGGAGGAGATCTTCGTTTCCACCGCCACCGACACCAATGGAGCGGTCGCTGACTACATCCCTCAGCTCGGCCGGGTAAACCCGGACCAGTATGGCGTCTCTATCTGCACCATCGACGGGCAGCGCCACAGCCTCGGGGACTCCGAGAAACACTTCTGTGTTCAATCGACCTGCAAACCCATCAACTACTGCATCGCCCTTGAGGCCAATGGTGCCAGCGCGGTTCACGATTGTGTTGGTCGCGAACCCAGCGGCCGCGGCTTCAATGAGTTGACCCTTAACCACGACGGGCGACCTCACAACCCCATGATCAACGCTGGCGCAATCATGTCCTGCTCGCTGATCAAGCCCGAGATCGAAATGGCAGATCGCTTTGATTACGTCATGGACCGCTGGACGGCCCTCGCCGGGGATGAGAAGCCCACCTTCAGCAACTCGGTGTACCTCTCTGAGCGACAGACCGCCGACCGAAACTTTGCCCTGGGTTATTTTATGCGTGAGCATCAGGCCTTTCCGGCTGGCACCGAGCTCATCGATACCCTCGAGTTCTACTTTCAATGCTGTTCCATCGAAGTGACCGCCGATATGATGAGCGTGGTCGCCGCGACCTTAGCTAACGGCGGGGTCTGCCCCACCACCGGCAAGCGCATCTTTGATCCCAAGACTGTCCAACACTGCCTCTCGCTGATGTACTCCTGTGGCATGTATGACTTCTCCGGGGAGTTCGCGTTCAGCATTGGCCTGCCAGCCAAAAGCGGTGTCTCCGGTGCGATGATGATCGTCATCCCCAACGTCATGGGCATCTGCACCTGGTCTCCTCGACTGGACCGACACGGCAACAGCGTTCGTGGCATTCAGTTCTGCAAGAGCCTGGTAGAGACCTTTAACTTCCACAACTATGACAACCTGACGGGGCTCACCGAAAAGTCCGATCCCCGGCAGGTGGTGGATCACCAGGTCACCGAGAGCACCGTCTCCCTGATCTGGGCTGCAAGTAAAGGCGACCTCACGGCGATCAGACATCTGGCCGCTCGCGGAGTGTCCCTTAACTCCGCAGACTACGACGGCAGAACTCCACTTCACCTGGCGGCGTCCGAAGGACACCAACGCCTCGTGGAATACTTCATCCATCAGGGAGTAGACCTCAACCCCAAAGACCGCTGGGGAGGCACACCCCTGAGCGACGCCAAGAGCGGCAACCACAAAGAGGTCCACAACCTCCTTAAAAGCAACGGCGCTATCTAACCCCCTTCATCCTCCAGCCCCGCTCGGTCCTGAGCGGGGCTGGTTTTGCGTGCTGCCGCTCCCCCCGCCCCGGGGGCGGGGGGGGGGGGTCGGGGGGTGGTGTGTCTCCCGTGATCTGCCGGGGACACCCAGCGGAGGCTT
>JAZAIZ010000303.1:0-11245 GCA_036230545.1 Myxococcota bacterium | reverse complement strand
CCGCCCCGGCAGCCATGGGCTCCCCGTGGCCCGAAGCCCTCCCCGAAAGCGCCCCTCCACCGGAGATGCCAGCCCCCGCTGACGAGGCTCTCCTAGGCTCCCTGCTTGCCGGTGCAGGTGCCCCCTCCCCGGCGCAGCCCAAAGCCCAGAGCTCCAGAGGTCCACGCCTCGCTCTGATCATCGCGGGGCTCCTCGGAGCTCTCGCCGTGTCTGGCCTGACCGCCACGCTCCTGAACTCTCCGCAGGCTCCCGTGGCTCCCCCGACGGTGCCCAGCGCCGACGACGTCAGTCCCGACACTCTCAAAGACGCGGAGAGCCCCGCCCGCACCGCTCCCGGGTCCCCGGCAAGTGCCTCCGGAGGCGCGAGCGCCGACAAACGCAGCCCGCCTCCTCCTCCCCCTCCAGCCCCCCAACGAGACGCTCCGGCAGCTCCCTCGGGGCTCCCCCCCTGGGCCTACCCGCTCCCAATTTTGGTGGCCTTAGGCATGTGGTTTTTGGTGAGAAAGTTGCTGGGGAAACCCAAGCAGGCCCCACAGGCCCCACTCCTCAACAGCCTGCGGGGAGACGAGCGTCGTGAAGCCCTCACCCACCAGATGCGCTCTGCCCTTAACGATATGATTGACCGCTCCCGCAATGACGCCCCGGCAAGCTTTATGGCCCACTCCATCGCCCTGGCTATGGAAGACTTCGGCGGCTCCGAGCCAAGCGACAACCACGCCGCGTCCCTTGAACAAACCATCAAGCTCCTTGAGCTCCTCGACCGCCGCATCCCCACCGCCCTGGTCCCCTGGTACGAACGATACAATGAGCAGCTGGCCCTGGCGGTGTCCCTGGCGGGCCTCGTGCTCACCCTGCTTGGCATGCTCTCCCCCTTCGCCCAGGGCGGATGAGGCCCCGCAAAAACCTACCAGACAGCCCCCCCTGCCCTCGCCAGGGGGATTGGTCATCACACCTGGGTAAGTTCTTGTTTTACCGGTTGATTATTACTCAGTAACCCCATATACGACCCGACGATCACGGCGCGTGCATCCAACGCATCCCAGATTGTCCATTATTGACTTGGCAGATGGGGCTATATGTTGTTAATGCCGCCGGACGACCTTAATCGAAACTAATTAAGAGGTACATTCTCGTGAGTGCAATTTCTGACTTCTCTACCATTCGCAATATTGGGATCAGCGCCCATATTGATTCCGGCAAAACAACCCTGACCGAGCGGATCCTGTTCTACTCGAACCGAATCCACGCGATCCACGAAGTTCGTGGCAAAGACGGCGTCGGCGCCACCATGGACTCCATGGAGCTCGAAAAAGAGCGCGGCATCACCATCGCCAGCGCCGCCACCAACCTGGAGTGGAACGAGAAGCACATTAACATCATCGACACCCCCGGACACGTTGACTTCACCATTGAGGTCGAGCGTTCTCTACGGGTTCTCGACGGCGCCATCCTGGTGCTTTGCTCGGTGGCCGGCGTTCAGAGTCAGTCCATCACCGTCGACCGTCAAATGCGTCGCTACAACGTCCCCTGCATGGCCTTCGTCAACAAGTGTGACCGAAGCGGCGCAGACCCTATCCGCGTCTCCAACATGCTGCGCGAAAACCTGGGCCACAACGCCATTTTGATGCAGTTGCCTATCGGGCTCGAAGAGCACCACCAAGGTGTGGTGGACCTCATTGAGATGAAGTCCTACATCTTTGAAGGCGCCAACGGCGAAACCATCACCGAAGGTGAGGTCCCCGCCGACCTCCTCGAAGAAGCGCAGACCCGCCGCGAAGCCATGCTCGACGCCGTGTCTCTCTTCTCCGATGAGTTGATGGAAGCCATGCTCGAAGAGACCGTCACCCCGGAGCTCATCAAAGTAGCAGTTCGCAAGGCGACCATCGCCCGCGAGATCACCCCCGTCTTCATGGGCTCCGCCTACAAGAACGTCGGTGTTCAACCCCTGATGGACGCGGTTTGTGAGTTCCTCCCCGATCCCACCGAGGTTCGCAACGACGCGATCGACATGAGCTCCGATACCGAGGAGACTTTTGAAGTCGAGACCACTCTCGAGAAAAGCTTTCTTTCTCTCGCGTTCAAATTGGAGGTCTCTCCCTACGGTCAGCTGACCTACCTCCGAATCTACCAGGGCACCCTTAAGAAGGGCGACACCATCATCAACGCGCGTACCAAAAAGCGTGTTAAGGTGGGTCGACTGGGACGGATGCACTCCAGCGAGATGGAAGACATCACCGAAGCAGGCGCAGGCGACATCGTCGCCCTCTTTGGGATTGATTGCGCTTCCGGGGACACCTTTAGCGATGGCACCGTCAACGCAACGATGACCTCCATTCACGTCCCCGAGCCTGTTATCAAGCTCGCTATTAAGGCAAAGACCAGCAAGTCCATCGCCCCCATGGGCAAAGCGATTCAGCGATTCACCAAGGAAGACCCCACCTTTCAGAGTCACACCGACGATGAGACCGGTGAAACCATCATCGCAGGTATGGGTGAGCTCCACTTGGACGTCTACGTTGAGCGAATGCGACGAGAGTATGGCTGTGAAGTTGAAACGGGTGCACCTCAGGTTGCTTACCGTGAGACCATCAGCAAGACCATTGACTACGATTACACCCACAAGAAGCAAACGGGTGGTTCCGGTCAATACGGTCGCATCGCTGGTATCCTCGAGCCCATCGAAGGCGAAGACTTCGAGTTTGAGGACAAGATCGTCGGCGGGGTTATCCCCAAAGAGTTCATCCCCTCTGTTGAGAAGGGCTTTAAGTCCTGCCTCGCACGTGGTGAGTTCATCGGCTTTCCCGTCCAGGGCCTCAAGATTACCCTCAACGACGGCACCACTCACGCAGTCGACAGCTCGGACAACGCGTTTCAAGCTGCCGCTCGTGGCGCATTCCGGACCATGTACATGGACGCCAAGCCACAGGCTCTTGAGCCAGTGATGCGGGTCTCTGTAGAGGGCCCCACGGAGTTCCAGGGAGACATTCTCGGCACGCTCATGCAGCGTCGCGGGATTGTTCAGGGCACCACCGAGGAGCAGGGTTTTGTTCGAATTGATGCGGACGTTCCTCTGAGTGAGATGTTTGGTTATGCAACAGTCCTTCGCTCTTCCACACAAGGAAAAGCGGACTTCACCATGGAATTTGCGCGCTACTCCGTATCGCCCACTGAAGTGGCTGAGAAGCTTCGAGCCGACTGGCTTGAGAAGCGGGCTCAAGGCAAAGCCTAAACCCGACGCTTTTAGATTAATTTAAAAAAGCCCTCTCCGAACTCACGTTCGGAGAGGGCTTTTTTTTTATTTCTACGAATAGGCTGCGTTGAGAGGTTAAAGAACCTTGTCCAACTGAAGAATCACGTTCTTCGCGGGAACCTCCACCAAGCCTTTCACCTCGCCCACAACGTCCCCTGGGTTTTTGCTGAGGGCTTCACCGTCCTTGTCCACCCTGGCTAAAACCCGCACCTTACCGGCGAGGCTACGGCCCGCCATCATCACGTTTTTTCCCGTGAGACGAAAGGGCATCGGAAAGCTCTCTGGCGCTTCCAATCGCGCCACCGCAATAGTGGAGCCCGTAGCCGCGTTGCGCGCAATCAGGAAGATGGGATCCCCTGGCTTGACCTTGTCCTCAAGGCCCTCAGCCAGCTCCAGCTGTCCTTCGATCTCTCCATTGGGCAAAGCGGGGATCTGCTCCATCCTCTTACCAATAGGCGGATGCCCAGCCGGCATGGAAGTCGCCGAGGGCGCAGCAGGCGCGACAGCCTCCGTCTCCCCCTTGTCACTGCAACCAAACGCGGTCAAAAGACCAACACCAAGAATCCAATATCGCATCATCAAGCTCCTTTAGAGTAAGCCTGCTGATACCCAATGATCCCCGAGAGGACAACGATGAAGCCCACCTAAGGACTATTCCGCCCTCACTAACTCTTCAATCGCCATATCCAGACGGTCATTTCCCCAATAATGGCTCTCCCCCACAAAAATAGCGGGCGCCCCAAATGCCCCCCTCTCAACCGCCTCTCCCGTAGTGGCCCGCAGGGTGTCCTTCACCTCCTGCGACCCGGCCTTCTCAAGCAGAGCCTCCGACACAAGCCCCACCTCTCCGATAACCTCGGTTAAGACCCCCAACTCCGACACATCCCGCCCCTCTCCCCAATAGGCGTGAAAGAGCGCCAGGCAAAAGGGCATAGCCTTGCCCTCCATTCCCGCCGCCACCGCCGCCCGCATGGGGTTGAGGGTGTTAATGGGAAAGGGGGTGCCCTCCCCAGGGAGACGCATAGGCACCTCCAGACGCTCAGCCCAGCGCCGCAAATCCCGCATCATGTAGGCCGCCTTCGCCGGAACCGCCGCGGGCATGGAGTTTCCGGTGCCTTTAAACACACCGCCAATAAGAAAGGGGCGCAGCCTGACCCGCTCGCCCACCTCCTCCCAGCGTTGCTCCAAGTGCTTGATGGCGAGATAGGTGTAGGGGCTGCCAACGTCCCAAAAGATTTCAAGGGTTTTCATGGCGTCGGTTTAGCAAGTTCATAGCAACTTCGCCATAGTTTCAGCGCCAGCGCCTCCAAGGACTGGCTGATTGCCTTCAATAATCTCTCGAAATTCGAGACCATGTTGACTAGACTGTCAGCAGCGTGCAAGGCAGCGCCTCAACACCACGCGGGGTGTGAGACCACGTTCAGGAGCAACGATGAGTGAGTTTAGTTACGAACCAATTTTTCAATACGGAAGCGACTCCACCGAGTACCGAAAACTCGAGTTCAGCGGCGTCAGCCGGGAGACCTTCCAGGGGGAAGAGATCCTCGTCGTCAAACCCGAGGTCCTCACCCAATTAACCTCCGAAGCCTTTCGGGACGTCAATCACCTCCTGCGCACCCGGCACCTCGCCTCCCTCGGCAGCATCCTCCAAGACCCCGAGGCATCCGACAACGACCGCTTTGTTGCCGAAGAGCTCTTAAAGAACGCAACCATCGCGGCCCAGGGCGTGCTCCCGAGCTGCCAGGACACCGGCACCGCCATCGTCATGGGAAAAAAGGGCCAGCGAGTGTGGACCGGCGGTGGAGACGAGAAAGCCATCGCCGAGGGCATCTACCAGCGATACCAGGAAAGCAACCTGCGTTACAGCCAGGTGGCCCCCCTGCAGATGTACGCCGAGAAAAACACCAAATCCAACCTCCCGGCGCAGATAGAGGTGGCCTCCACCGACAGCGACGAATATCATTTTCTCTTCATGGCCAAAGGCGGGGGCTCGGCCAATAAGACCTACCTCTACCAACAAACCAAGTCGCTCCTGAACCCAAAGTCCCTTGAGGCCTTTATCGAGGAGAAGCTCAAGACCCTCGGCACCGCCGCGTGCCCTCCCTACCACCTTGCCCTGGTCATCGGCGGCACCAGCGCGGAGCTGACCATGAAGGCCGTCAAGCTCGCCAGCGCCGGCTACCTCGACCACCTCCCCACCGAAGGCAATATGCATGGACGGGCCTTTCGAGATCTCGAGCTTGAAGATCTGGTCATGAAGATCGCCCGAGAAAGCGGCATCGGCGCCCAATTTGGCGGCAAATACTTTGCCCACGACGCCCGAGTGATTCGACTCCCTCGCCACGGCGCCTCCTGCCCGGTGGGCCTTGGGGTCAGCTGCAGCGCCGACCGCCAGATAAAAGCCAAAATCACCGCCGAGGGTGTCTTCCTTGAGCAGCTCGAAGAGCACCCTGAGCAATTTCTCCTGGGCCCCGGCACACCGAGCGTGATGGTTCCGGTAGACCTCAACCAACCCATGGACGCCATTGTAGCCCAGCTCTCTCAGCACTCCGTGGGGACAGGCCTCAGCCTCACTGGTGACATCGTAGTGGCCCGGGACATCGCCCACGCTAAAGTCAAAGAGCTGCTCGACAGCGGGGAGCCCCTGCCGGATTATTTCAAGGATTTTATGATCTACTACGCCGGCCCTGCCAAGACCCCCGACGGAATGCCCTCCGGAAGCTTCGGCCCCACCACCGCCCAGCGCATGGATCCCTACGTCCCGGTGTTTCAGGCCCTCGGTGGCTCTTTGATCACCCTGGCCAAGGGAAACCGCAGCCAACAGGTAACCGACGCCTGCAAGCAGTACGGCGGCTTCTACCTCGGCAGCATCGGCGGCCCGGCGGCCCGACTTGGAGCAGACTGCATCAAAAACATCGAGGTCATCGCCTACCCCGAGCTCGGCATGGAAGCCATCTACAAGATTCGGGTGGAGAATTTCCCGGCGTTTATTATCGTTGATGACAAGGGAAATGATTTCTTCGCAAAATTGCTCTAAGGCACCCTTGCTCCACCAAAACCCCGCTTCAGCCAATCAACCTCAGGTCGCGGCATAATCCCAGCAGCCAAGCTCCTGATAGAGGGCCTCAAGGCCCGTATAGAGCTCGCTCCTTAATTCGGTGCTCTCCACATCTACCTTCTTCATCAACTCCAGCAGATGTTCGTTGTCTTCACGCCCATCCCAATATTTGAGATAAGTGCCCTCTTTATAGCCATGGTCCTGGCGAAAGAAGTTGAGCACGTTTTTACCGACGTATCCCTGATAAAGTTCTTCAAAGGTCATATCCACCGACTTCATGGCCGCGGTGAACAAGCCCACATTGAACTCTCTGGTGGTGAGCACCTCCCCGGCGAAGACCTCCACCGCCTCAATAAACTCCCCGCTCGCCTTCGGCGCGTCCATCGCCGCCACCATGCGTTCAGCGATGACCTCCGGGGTGTCCCCCGAGAGCAGCAGCGAGCTCATGCCAAAATGAAAAATGTCGATAAACTCAAGCTTCACCTGGGCGATGGCCGGGCGCTGCTTTTTCCACCACTTCCACCCGTAGTGCTCCACAAGCTCCGCACACTCTGTCCAAATGGCCCGTGACCAGGCAAAGTCCTGCTCTCTCCATTGGGGATGAACCCGGGTGTTCATCTCATCCTGCATCTTTAGCATCGCGACTAATTTGTTTTTCATAACGGCTCCCTTGCCCCACGAATTAAACGTTGACGCCTTCTTACTTATGCCGGGAACGACGCAAAAGTCGAGTCCCAACAAATCATTGATTAGCATGCTGATGTGACACTTTCGGGGCAATATCCGCTAAAAAAAAGGCCAGAGCGTCTTGAACGCCCTGGCCTCTGAGGTTTAAAGGGATGGCTCCCCCCAGGTTAGATAATCAGCGCCAGGGCTGATTGAGAAAGCTGATTGGACTGCGCTAGCACCGCAATCCCCGCCTGCATCAGGATCTGATTCCGTGTCATGGCCGCTGACTCCTCAGCGACGTCCACATCCGTGATTCTCGAGTTGGCCGCAGACAGATTCTCATACATCACCGTCACATTAGACAGCGTCGTCGCGAGCCTGTTCTGCGTTGCCCCCAGGGTCCCGCGCGAAGAAGCGATGCTTGCTATCGCGCTGTCCAGCGCCGTGATGGCGGCCTGAGCGGAGGTTTGAGCCGTCAGCACTTCGTCGTTGAGACCAAGCGCCGTGGAGCCCGTCCCCACCACCGAAAGCGCCACCCGGTCATGGGCGCTGTTGTTCATACCAACCTGAAAATCGACGCCAGCGGAGAGAGAACCATCAATGAGATTCTGACCGTCAAATTCGGTCACCCCTACAATCCGATCAATCTCGGATTCAAGAAGCTGAAACTCCAGATCTACCGCCGCCCTCTCAGAACTTGTCATGGTTCCTGACGAAGACGACTGCACGGCCAACTCCCGCATACGCGCCAACAGACTGTTTACTTCCTCCAACGCTCCTTCAGCGGTCTGAACCACGCTGATGGCGTTATTAGTGTTTCTCGCAGCCTGCTTGAGGCTACGAGTATCCGCAGACAGCTTGGAGCTCAGAGCGCTCCCCGCTGGGTCATCCCCTGCCTGATTAATCCTCAGGCCCGAAGACAACCTCTCTACGTTCTTAGCCAGAGCGTTGGTTGTCTTTGACAACGTCCTCTGTGCCCGGAGAGACACAACATTGGTGTACAATCTTAACGCCATGCCCATTCTCCCAGTTAATATATTAAGCGCCGAAGCGCCGTTATAGAGTGCCCGCGACCTCCCCTGAAACCTCATCGGGGGAGCCCGACAACACACTCTGCCTTACAACGCCCATCGTCGGATAAGGCCCGAACCTTTAGAACTTTGTCGAAAATTTTTTCAAGAAAGGATCGAACAGCCTACATGCCTGAAAGCATTGTTTTCTCCCTAAACGGCCACGACGGAATTACCCACATCCCCCCACATCGCCCGGAGGGGTTTCCTCTGATTAAATGGGAATGGAGAGATCTGCATTCGATGAGGCAAGTATGGCTAAGATTCCTGGCAACAAACCACCAACTTCTAAAACTCCTGCTACCGAGGCCGAGCCGACAAAAAAAAATGCGGAGGCCCCACGGGCTCCAAAGACAAAAGTTAAGGGTCGGGTTCTTCCGAAACCTAAACCATCCATTGGGGACAAATTCGAAGATGCCATGGGCAAGGGACTCGACAAGACGCTTCATGCCATGACCAAGGCTGGTCTTGCTGAACCCATTATTAAGAAGGGCCTGAAAATCGCGGGAGCACCCGGTGCCTCCAAAGATACCCCCCCTGAATTCCTGGAAGGTATCGCTAAGAGCGCCGCCAATATTTTGCGCGGTGAATACGGATGCCGAGCAACGAAAAAATCATTCGAAGAACGCTCAGGGAACTTCATCAGTCAAGCACTGCAAGGTTCTCCAATGGGAGAAGAGCTCAAAGAAGTGGATGCTTTTCACAATGAGGCATTTGTTCGTGAGATGGAGCAAACAAGTGGTGCCAGGTTTAGTGATGGAAACAAAGTAGAGTTCTTGATCGATGGTCCACAGTCGTTCGGAAAACGCTTTGAACTTATCGACAATGCCAAAGAATCGATCTCGCTAATGACCTGGCATATTTACGAAGATGACACCGGTATTGAAATGTGCAAACGGATTGCCGCCAAAGCCCGAGAAGGGGTTGAAGTTAAAGTCATTGTTGATGACAAAATTGCGATGAGGTCGACCGGAGAGAAAACCCTCAAAGTGCTCGAAGAAGCGGGAGCAAAGGTCATTCGTTGGAGTGACCCCGAAAATTGCGCGGTGGGTAATCACTGTAAGTTGATGATTATCGACAACGAGGCGGCCGTGGTTGGTGGCATGAACCCGGGCAATGTTTATAGCCATGCAAGTCAAACCGAAGCGGTTGAGAGTTACGACGGGCCGAAGTGGCGAGATACAGACATGTTAGTGGAGGGGCCGGCGGTCATCGACAACCTTGAACTCTTTGCCGCTTTCTGGAACGAGCAGGTTTTCGCATTTAGTGAGGTGTACGACCCAGAAATCTACGGAACCGTTTATGCCGATAAGGATGCGTTGCTGGCAAAGGTCGGTAAGCCAGGAAAAAGCAAGGCGGCGGTGGTCAACCACGTCCCCGACGATGACAACTTCAAAATCTACAGTTCGATTCTGAAAGCCATTGACGGGGCTACCAAAACCATTGATATCGAAAACGCTTACTTCCTCAATCTTCCAGGGCTCGAACAACTTCTTCAGGCGGCCCTCATGCGCGGGGTTCAGGTGAGGATTTTGACCAACTCTAAAACGAGCGTCGATGAACCTCTTGTAAGTGAGCCCATCATGAAGTCGTTGCCGGAGTTGGTGGAATCAGGGGCTGAGGTTTACCTGAAAAAAGGGGATACGTTGCACAGTAAATTCATGATTGTTGATGGGTCCTTTGTTTCTGTGGGAAGCCTCAACCTCCACCCCCGGTCGCTCTTCTATGACGCTGAAATGGCCATGAGCCTCATCGACCCCGACGCGGCTGCAACTTTGGGAAAGGCTTTTGAGAACGACCTCGAAGACAAGTTTGCCCAGAAAATAGATAAGACTGCCGACCTGAAAGTAAAGTCCACTTGGTACAACCGGTTTATTAAGAAGTACTTTTACGACCATCTCTAAATCTAAAGAAGTCGTGCCCACAAGAGCCGAGTATACCGAAGAAAAAACATTAGTCCGAGAGTTCTCTTTTTTCGCCACCAAAGAAAACGAAATGGAGCGTTCACAAGTGGGGCGCGCATGGTTCAACGGACCGCATTGAATCCGCCACGAGAAAAGCCAAGTCAAAAGAGAGCTTGTTGCAAATAAAAGAAAGGGACCGAACCGGGGGTGAGGATAGAGCCCCCTCCCCTTTCCTGCCAGTCATGCTTGGGGAAAGAGAGGGGGAGCTAGTCCGTGGAAGAAGAGAGGCTCTGTGGAGCGCTACACCGCTATTTTGAAGAGAATGCCATAAGGCGCCGAAAACACCCGTCGAAAGCACTGGGGTGGTGAAAAATCCTTTACTCTAAGATGCCGATTTAAAAGAGAAAAGGACTGCACTCCTCCAGGCGAGAGGCTTGTTCTAAATTGAAAACTACATGGCACAGACCTTGCTGTAGTCCTTGGACCACGAAAAAGTCGCCACTTTTTTGTAATTCCGCTGTCCGAGACCATCAACGCCTTGCGCTGCAGGTTGAGAGCCTTCTCTGCCCTTCCCTTCGCATGGGGATGGTCTACCGGAGTTCCTTGGGAAATCATGACGAAGATAAAATTACTGCCCTTTTTCTTGTTGCTTCTTCAACTTGGCGCGTGCTCATCCGACGATGATCGCATCTATGGCACCTGGGTTGAGCCCTTTAGCGACTCTGAGCCTCTCATTTTTCGGGAGAACGGCACCCTTAACTGGTTTGGCGAAGAAGGAACTTTTGAGCATGAGCATGGTTGGACAAGCGGGCACGGTTGGAGAGACGGGCAAGGTATCGAACTCCCATCTCCATCTAAACAATGGATTGTGACTCTTGGCGCCAACGAAAGCACATTCAATATTGGTTTTGATTTCGATGATCTACCCAGTCTTAGAATCCAAGTTTATTCTGACCTCGATCAGGATATACCGGAGCTCTATAAGGAAAGCGAGTTAGAGCTCTTCATGCCCGAACCCTTTGAGAAACTTGGGGAAGGCTGGGGTTTTCCAGAAAACAAAGGTGGTAAAAACCCTCTGAAGATCCAATCAACAGAGCCACTAAGAGTTGAAGTGGACGGATGGTCGAGAGATCCCAATGATTACCAAACCCCGTATATTTACAACTCGCTCTACAACAAATGGGAAGAGGTGGAGAATCGGGAAGAGGAAAATAGGGGCCTCATATTTGGCAACGAGTTGCGCCTAAGAGCGAGTGTTCCAGAGGCCGTTTTTGGAGGGATAAACGAAAACGAC
>JAZAIZ010000302.1:0-1136 GCA_036230545.1 Myxococcota bacterium | reverse complement strand
AATAACAAACTTGCAGACTTGGCTCCCGAGACCGATATGGCTCGGGGGGCGCTCCGCATGAACCACAGCCTGGATTTAGATCCTTTCATCGTTCGTTTTGCGGTAGGGGTCTTCGTGCTTTACAGCGTGGGCTGGCTGGTGGGGCTGCTCAGCAACGCTTGAGGAGTCGGCCTGAAAACCGTCCCAGCAGGGGCCCTGGGTGGAAGACGATAGCCCGTTTCCGGGGGATGGGTGTATACTTGAAGACGGGGTGCGCAGGGAAGCGGCTTCGAGTTTAAGGAGCGATGATGGCAATCGACAAAGCAGGTGGACCTGGGGCGGAGGTGCTGAGGCAGTTGGAGCAGCAACGAGAGGCCCAGGAGCAGCAGGACCAGGAGACCCTCGACGCCGCGGCGATTGAGCAGCGCCGGGCCAAGGAGCAGGGCAGCGCTGGGCAGGCGGGCGGTCAGGCCCTCGACAACCCACAGGTCAAGGGGACCACCGGTGCCCCCTCCGATGAGGAGGTTGGCGAGGTGGGGGAGGCGGACAAGAGTGGTGTGGAGAAGCACGACGACGCAGTGAACACGGCCAACGCCCAGCAGGACCGGGGCGAGAGCTGGCAGGAATTCGCAGGTACGGCGGAGGCTGGCGAGCTGCCCCCGGGGGTTGAAGACCAGGCGCGCCAGAGCGGAGACGAGGCGGACGAGGCCAAGGCTCGCGAGGAGGTCAAGGTTGAAGACCTGCTTAAGGAGATGACCGTCAAATCGGGAAAGATTCCCTCCTGAATCGGGGCAGGGGGAGAGGTGGGCTCGCCTCTCTGAGAGCCCCTGCAATTGCTGCTTGAGGTCATAAAACCTTTGGCGCTAAAGTAACTCTGTGGCGAAAGGTTAAAGCCACGGTGCACAAGGTGAACCCCTCGGGAGAGGTGGCGTGGTCCACTGAGACCTGTGGAGAGAAAGGTGCGGTGTCATGGCGGTTTATGAGGTGTTTGTTCCGGCAGAGAGTGGGGAGGGGTTTAATAAGGCCACTACGGTGACCACGGACTCGTGGACTGAGGCTCTGCGCAACGGCTTCGAGGCCTCGGGAATCGAGGCCGACATGACGAGCATCCTCTGTGACATCACCCCGGAGGGGATTGACTGCACCGTGCCTAACAC
>JAZAIZ010000301.1:0-3999 GCA_036230545.1 Myxococcota bacterium | reverse complement strand
CCACGCCCGCGCCGAGCCAGACAACCAGGGGGCCGGAAGGCGAGCCGAGCGGGGGGGTTAGGCGGCGTTTGCTTCGCTGGACGCGGGCGCCTCGTTGTCGGTTTCTTCTGCGGACTCTTCTTCGTTGGCTCTGAGGTCCTCGTGGTCCGTGGCTGTTGCAAGGAAGTCTACCAGCGAGGGCGTCAGGAAGGCGTTGGTCTTTAGTGCCGCTGTCTGCCGCAGGTTCTTCAACGCGCCATCCCGGATGGCGTTGATGATGAGAGGCAGGGTTTGGTTGGGGTCGTCATTTTCCGTGGCGTCCTTGCCGGCTTCCGCTTCCAGACCGACAAAGAAGCGCTTGAACTCTGCTCGGATCTCTTCACGGGTGCCGCCGTTACTTGCGATGGCCAGGAGGCGTTCGGCGACGGTCTCGCCGGCTCCCTCCGCGGTGGTTACCAAAATATCCAGGACGGCGCGGGGCAAATCCTTGTAGGAGTCGTACTTAACGTTTCGTGCGATGCTGTGGGCGGCGTAGATTCCGGCGGCGACTGTGGGGCTGACCGGAAGTGAGCTCACCGTGGCTCCGAGCAGCACGCTCTCGATGGAGTCTTCGACTCGCTCGTTGAGAGGGAGGTTGATGTTGTATTGAGCTTTGAGCTCCGTTTCAGCCCAACCCTGTGCGGCCACGACACGTAGCGCGGCGGCGTTGTTGTAAGTCCACAGGCGCGCCAGACCCAGGGTGAACACCTCCAGCAGGGTTTGCCACCAACTGCCGGCTTTTAGGAAACGCTCCAGGGTACCCTCGGCGTACATATTGTCGAAGAAGAGTCGGAGGTCGGCGGGGGGCATGCCTGTGACCAGCGCCTCCACGAGGTATTCCTCCTCCTTCCAGAAGAATTTTTCGGTGACCAACTGGCCGGCGAGCCGGGCGCGGGTGCCGGGCAGAAGGTCGGAGGTTTTGACCAACGCCAAAAAACGCGCCTTATCTTCTGGGGAGTCGAGCATTTGGCAGAGCTTCTTCAGGCCCTCACCGTCGAGCTGACTGAAGATCTCTTCAAGGCAGGTTACAGTCTTCTGGTTGAGGGCTGTTAACCCCTGGTTGAGGATCCCGAGGCTGCAGGAGTGCTCAAGGGCTTCGGCCAAGGCGGTCGGGTCTTTGTGTGCCAGAAGTGACTGAAAGTGTTTCAGGTGGGGGACCAGATCGGGGGCTGTGCGTGCGAGATGCTCATCGATATTTTTCGGCGAGCGCCGCCTGAAGTGGTAGTGGTCTGCGTCGATGTCGAAAAAAATGTTTCGATAGATCGCTTTGCGGTGTTCAGGGATCTTCTCGAGGAAGCGCTCGCGCTCAGGGCGAGGGAGGCGTGAGAGGACATTGTCCATCAGGGCGGTCTCTGGCTGGCTGTAGGGGATGTTCATGGTCCACCGAAGGTCACGCTGGAGGACGTCAAGGAATGTGGTGGCGCTACCTGCGCTCGCGTAGACTTGAAGCTCTTTAATCTTGGAGCGTGTGGCCAGGTGGGGTATCCCGGCGTTTTCCCAACCGGTTTTTCGCAGGTTATTGGCCATAGTGAGGTCGGCTTGCCGCAGTTGCGATGTGGTGATTGCGGTGCGGGTCGTGCGTTTTGGGGGCATCAGCACGGCCGTGGGTGGGACGATCTTCATTCGCTCAAAGTAGGAGAGGGGTTGCCACAATCGGCTTTGCAGGGCGTTGAGGGCCCTGGTGGCTGCGGCGTCTCTCTCGTTGGCGCGCTCGCGTGTCAGTGTGAGGGGAGGGGGGGCAAGTGCTGGGGGGGCCTCTTGTTCGGTGAACTCCCCAAAGCCTTCATTGCTCGCAATGGCCGCGTGGTTGAGAGTCTGATGCACGGCGGTGACGCGCTCAAGGGCGGCGCTGATGAGGGCTGGATCAAGCGGGTGCGCCTTCAGGGCTTTCGTATACTGCTTGATGGCTTCGGCGGCTTCTTTAACGGAGAGCGCCAGGGTGGGGTTCTCACGGAGTTTGAACGCGAGAGTGCCGGTGGTGGTTACCAAATCGTCGGACTGCAGGATTTCACGCAGCAGGGGCGCCGCGGCGCTCAGATTGGTGAGCTGCGCGCGCACCAGGGAGAGGTTGGGGTGCGGTTTGTGTAGCTCTCGTTCGGTGCTGAGGCGGAGGTTGGCTAACTGCGTTCCCTCGGGAGTGGGGAGGAGCCTGAGAATGCTCGCTGAGTCGGGAAGGGTGTGGATGTAGTTTCTCGCCAGCGCTGTGTCGCGTTCAATGTTGGGTGCGAGCGCGAGGGCCTGGGGATCAAAGTGCTCCCTTAATTCTGTTTCAAGGGCTTCCCGCACCCGTTTTAGAGTGAAGGGATCGGGTGAGGGGGCGTTGATGCAAGCGTGCAGCTCTTTGAGGAGGTTGCTCACCCGGCGCCGGGTTTCAGGGTGCAAGACGCTGGCGTAGACCTTGAACTGCGTCATGGTGGCCAGGGCAAATCCGGTGGCTCGTAAAATCTCGGAGGTGCGCCCATCCTGGAGATAGGTGAAGCGAATGGGGGCCTTCTGGTTCTTCAAGGAGGTGACGCGTATCTCCACGGCTCGTTGAGATTCGGGTACCAGCATGGCCAGGGCGGCGTAGGCCGCGAGTCGGTCTTTGCAGTTGGCGAGGAAGTCACGAATCTCCGTGGCGAGTGCGCTCTCCTGGCTGGGGGAGAGGTCTCGGTGCATGGAGCGACTGAGGCGCTGGATGTTGTCCACGAGGTAGCGTGCCGTGGCCAGCCCCTTCTGGTCGGCGTGGAGTCGTTGTTGGTTGTCGGGGTCTTTGGGGAGTCCGTAGAAGGAAGCGGGGCCACCGAGGGGAGCCAGGTAATGTTCGTTGTGCTCAAGGGAGCGGTTGGCTCCTGGCATGGCCCAGCGCGGCAGGGTTTTGACGGTCTTCCCTCCGCGCAGCTCGATGTTGGAGAATACCTCGCCGATTTTGCGATAGAGGTCGTCTTCGCTCCACTCTCCGCTGAAGAGGCTCTCAAGTCCGGACTCTCCCAGCCACACGTGCAGATGTGTGGTGGTTTGGCCAAAGGCGTCAAGCTCTTCAAAGTAACGACGAATGGGATCGAAGTCCTGGCTGTCGAGCCACTCGTCTCCCGTCGCCAGGGCCTCGGCGCAGCGGCGGGTTAATGTGCCTTTGGAGAGCGCATCGTAGACGCCCATGAAGTTCTGCATGTCCTCAAAGCTGGTCCAGTTGTCGGTGAGGGACTTGATAACATAATCCGAGGAGAAGTTGTCGTCGTTGGGGAAGGTGATTTGAGGGCTTGTTCTCGCCAGCAGGCGCTCTTTGGGGTCGGTGTGGCGGTGCTCGTTGTGCACTCGAATTTCCAGGGAGGTGCTGTCGCTGTCGCCAAAGAGACCCCGGTAATTGTGGTTGAACGATTCGATGAGGGTGTGGATTCGACCCAACTCGGAGGTAAAGCGCTCGCGGTGAGTGGTGGCTTCTTTGACCTCGTGGGTGAAGTGGATAAGGGGGCCGTGCAGGTTGACGTAGTGGGTGTCGGAGGTCTCGATGCTGGAGGGTTGATCGGTGATAAAGACCCCGCTGCGGGGAATGTATTGAAGCTGCTGCACCAGGCGTAAATCACCTCGCAGGGCGAGGGAGTAGGCCACCGAAGCGAGCTCGCCGACCTTGAGGCTAAGGGGGGCGTCGGGGGCGCGTCCCTGGCGGAGGTGGGTGGGGACCATGTCGGCGCGAGGAAGATCGACCAGGGCCTCATTGCTAAGGTCAAAGTCGATGCTGGTGTTGAATTGTCGTGTGATGCCCACCCCTCGTCGGGCTTCGAACGCGATGGAAGCATAGTTGGTGGCGAGGTGTTTCGCTGTGGTCAGGGTGACCCCGCTGGCTATTTTTTTGTTTAACTCTTCGATGTATCCGCTGAGGGAGAGCGCGACCTCTTTTTCGACCTCACCGTTAAGGTTGTTGACGAAGGCTTCCAGCTGGCCCCCGTCGGTGGCGTAGGCAACAAACTTCTCCAGGAGCGCCTGCAGCGCCTCCTGACTAAC
>JAZAIZ010000300.1:0-11240 GCA_036230545.1 Myxococcota bacterium | reverse complement strand
GAACATGCTCCTGGATATCGAGACCATGACCATCGTCCGCTCTGACTCCGGAGCGCTCGGAAACCGCAGCCAACTCGACAGCTACATCGGCGAGCTGCTCACCTCCATCGGGCAATAGGACCTTAGGATAGAACGCCCCCCTCCCCCTAGAGCCTTAAAGAAGACTCCCCTTAAAGAGATATAAACAAAGGCTGGATTGGCATTGATCCAAGTCCTCTTTGAAGCCCTAAAAGCGTCCAATCCACTCCGTCTTAAGCCCGGCAAAGGACGGGTACTCCCGACAGACTCCATTGACACATTTGAGGCCCCCGTGCTGGGTTCCCCCAATAGCTCGAAGCTCCATCTTGTCGGTGATGTGCCACTTCAAAATCCCAGCCAGGAATAAGCTGGGGCTCTCCACCGCTGTGTTCTCCACATTCTTCGTGTCATAGCCCAGCTCAAAAGTAATCCCCCCGAGCCCGGAGCGGTCGACGCCCACATAGGTGCTCCCAAACCAATAATGGTCCAGCTCCCCTGACGCGGTCACATACCCCTTATACTCCGTATCCGAGATCACATGCAGCGCATACCTGGCACCAACAGCCTGCACATAATCCACATAATAGTGCACTAAAGTTCGAACCTCGTCCCCGCCCTCAAAACGGTCGCTTCGATATCCCGCGCTCGCGTTTAAATGAGAGCGTCCCTGGTTAAAGCCCCACTCCATCCCCCCATAACCATGATACTCCACAATCGGACTGTCGCTGCCAGGGAGATTCAAGCGATAACGACCGTTGGTAAACAGCATTATATCCACCGCCTTGATCCGATGCTCCAAACGAACCTGCGCGCCATAATAATCACTCATGGTGATCACCTCATCGCGAATCCGTGAGAGAGTGGGGGGGCGGTTGAGAGGTGCAGGAAAATTCTCCACCCCCAAATCAAAGTCGTCCATGCGCATCCCCTCCACCAATAAGGTTGTGTCCCCCATCTCGACATTCGCCGCCACAAACCCCGCGAGCCCATTTTGAAAATCTCCCACCTGATAACGCCGCTGGACATCCACCTCTCCATAGAGGGTCATCCAATCCACCACCCCCGAGAGGTCCACATAGGCCCCACCAGTCTGCGACCAATCACTATCCTCGGGCAAAAGCGAGGTTCCATAAACCCGGTGAACCCCGTGCGCTCCCAGGGTCATCCCCCCAACACCGCTGAATTCCATAAAGCCCCCCCCCAACACATCCTCCAGCTCCTCAATAAAATGACTCCGGATGGGATCCAGATTGGAGTTGGCAACCTTCCCGCCAAAAGTCCCAGCCTTAAAGCTCTCCCCGGCCCAAACCAGACGTCCACCACGAAGAGCGGTCTCCACGCTTACTTCATCACCCTTGCGGACAGCCAAAGCGATTCCCCGCCCCAACTGCAAAAAATAATCCCCAGCCACCACCTCCAGCTTCTCTCCCTGGTACCGCAGCTGAAAACGCTCAAGGGAGAGGTGGTCCTGAAAAGGGTTCTCGCCTTGAATCTCCACTGCGGGAGGGCTCTCGAACTTCCAGGCGTCCACCCGGGTCCACAAAGAAAAATCACCGGCGGTGCCAGTCACATTGAGGCGATTGACCCCAAGAAAATAGTCGTCATCCACGGTGTCATCCCCATTATCCCCTCGCGCCTCCAACACCAGGGTGTCGGTCACCGACACCGAACTGCCCGCGGGAAGCCACCCGGAGGAGTCTGCCCCTCCATCCGCGGCCTTCTCAGCCAGCAGGGCTTCAATCATCACCCTGTAGCCGGTCTCATCCCCCACAGTGTAACCCTCGTGGTCGTAGACCATCCGTCCAGCCCGATCGATGAAGATCGAATAGGGTGTCGCCCCGCGGGGGTTCAAAAGCGCCGACACGGAGCCCGCCGTGTCCAACACCACCTTAATCGTCCAGTCCTTTTGCCGCGCCACAGTGCGCACCCGGGACTGAGTCTCAGGAGCATCCGTGGCCACCGCAATGACCTCAAAGCCCTGCTCCTTCAGCTCCTCGTAGTAGCGATTAAGAAAGGCCAGCTCCTGCTTACAGGGCTCACACCACGTCGCCCAAAAGCTTACCACCACCGCCTTGCCTCGAAAGTCACTCAATCGCACGCCCGCACCGGAGATATCCTTCAACTCAAAGTCACTCACGGAGCCGCGTTGCTCAACTGGCGCCAGGCTCATCCCTTCCGCGTAGGCGGACGCGCACCCAAGCCCCACCACCATCATCACCGCCAAACGGCTCCAGCACATCATTGAAGCTTCGCCTCGATGATACGCTCAATTGCCCCGGGATTGGCCCCCACCACAATCTTAACGATCTTCATCGTGCAGGCCTCCACGATCATATTCATGGGCGCTAAGGACGAATCATAATAGGCGCTGAATTGCGCGTTAGAGTCCGACAACACCGGGATGGTCAAATCGTTGCTGGCCTTCCACTTCTTTGCATAATCCACCGTCGCGGGCTGAGAGAGCGCATCCTCAAACACCGTCATCACCACCCGAAGTCCCTTCTCTTTATATCGAGACGCCCAGGCCTCCAATTGAGGCTGCTCCTCAATACAGGCCGTGCACCAACCCGCACCGGTGCTAAGCAGCAAAAGGCGGGTCGAAGCGTCCTGATGCAGGCTCGACAACGAAAAATCAGTCCCTTCGGAGTCCTGAAAGGTCATATCCTTAATAAAATCACCAGCATCGATCCCATAGGGGCCCTCGGGATACGCACCTCGAAGCTCGGTGTCCTGACACACACCATCACCACCGGATGATTCATCAAGACCACAAGCCACAAGCCCAAGGCCAAGCACCAGGACAAGAAAACAACCAAACTTCGACATAGAAAAAAGGGACCTGAACAACGACATGATTCCTCACTGACGGGTGTGTATTAAACGATAAGGGAGAGCGTCATAGTCGGGCGAAACCCGAGCGTCAACACGGAGATTATTGGGCGCGATACCCAAGCCAGGTCAGGCAGGGAACCTCGCTGGAGGCATCCGATGTGATCGTCTGACCATCACCGCTGACCGTCCCCGTGCCAATCTTAACCCACTCCCCTTCGTGAATCTTGTCACCATTGAGCAAGGTGCAACCCAACCCACCCACGATGAAAAACTCTACCCGGCTACTTGCGGGGAGGTTGGTCGCGTTGGGGATACGAATCGGATAGCCCGCCAGTCCACCGTTTTGATTGTTCACATCCGCCTCAGGCCAAAACCCCCAAAATGCCTCATAGCTCGCCGCGTCGGGAACAAACTGCAGTCCCGCCTGGGCCGCTGTCACTCGAACACTCTGGAGATTATCAATGGTGTCGGTGGTGCCCCAAAAGGTCGAAGGCTGGATGTCCATCTCAAGTCCGCCCGCAAAAGTGACCGTGTAGAGCTGATTGTCGTCACCCATAGTCGGGATCGTCGCTGGGGAGGTCGCATGCAAAACCACCGGGCTCGACAACACCAGCGCAGGCGGGTTTTCACCGTTCACCAACGCAGGCAACTCAAGGTTGTAATAAAAGGTAGCGGAATTGGTGTCCACCTTCAGAATTCGCATGGCTGCGGTGCGTAAACAACGATATCCCTCATTAATGCTCATCTCAAAGCTGCCGTCGCTCTCCGACTGAATCGGTCGCTGGCAAATATAATCCCCCGACGAGGCAGTAAGGCAAACCTGCACCATGGAGCTCCCCAAGCCCAGACCCGACGTGTCCTGAATCACTCCCGACACCGACTCAATCCAGGGGTTTGAGACACACGCCTCGTCACGCCCAGTGCTCACCACTGGCCCCGGACCACTGCTTTGACAAGCATCGCCGACATTGTCGTCATTGGTATCGTCCTGGTTCGGGTTGAACAAGTTAGGGCAATTGTCGTCGGCGTCAGCAACCCCGTCACCATCGGTGTCAATCACCGCAGGAGGGAGCAACGCAGGATCCTGATTCGTCTCAACCGCTTCATCACCACAAGCGGCCAAAAGTGCCGCCGCAAGGATCACAACAGGGAGTGCTAACTTCATGATTCCATCACCTCAATTAATCGAGAGTCCTTCACCGGCGACCTCTCCCCATGAGACATCGCTCACGCATCTTTCATCGCAACCAGCCAGAACCCTACCCCAGCGCCTCCAACATCTGAACCTCAAAAACGCCCCCGGGGAGAAAAAATGAGCGTTCTCCAAAGCGCGCCCCCTTTAAGACTCCAGCGCGACAGATTTCATGCACTTTAGAACTCAAAAGCCCCTCAAATCAGCCATTTATTCTTCAACATCGCACATGAAAATAGGTGGGTGGTGCAGCAGGGTGATCTCCGGACTCGATGGCGCACTGGACTTCGCCATGGAGATCGCCTCGGTCAGGGTGTCAGCCCGCTCCCATCCCATCATTTCGGGCACCCGGGAGTTCGTCGCGCCAGCCGCGATCACACGCCCCGTCCACTGACGCCCGCCCTCTCCCCAATACCACATAAAGAAGGGATGCGCTCCGTGGTAGGCATTGCCAAACCGGTAGCGGTCTACATACGATGGGTTCTCTGCGAACTCGCGCTCAAACTTTCGATGCAGCTCCATCGCGTCCCGGGTCTCCGGCAGGAGTCGATTAAAGAACTCAATGTAGCTGGGATGGTGCTCGGGGTCGAACATATCATAACACGGGTGACACAAAATAAGTGTCCCACCCTTTTTCAAAACCGGCGTGCCCCGATTCATGTTGTGAAAATACCCCAAGCCCATCACCTGCACCAGCAGAGGGTTCAACACCGAGTTCACGTTGTAGGGTGACACAAAGGGGATCCCCGTGATCACCACATCCGCCTGTCCCTTCACCGGCACCGTGTACTGCTCAAAGCACTTCTCCAGAGTCTTCTCGTGCACTGGCTCAGTCGCACCCGCATTCACCGCGACGAGGTCGTAGGGTGAGGGAATGGAGAACATCATCTTTCGTTTCGCCGCTCCCGGGAGCTTCTTCAGGCTAAAGCGGAGTCCGTCAAACTTTAGCCAGTCCATGTCCGTAAACCGGTCTTCGTTCTTGGCAAGAAAGCTCAGCTTGTCCCCATACATCCTGTTATTGAGAACTGTTTCAATATGAAACACATTCAGTTTTTCATTAACGACCTTCCCAATGCGATTCACAATGCTGTGCATGTGGGAACGTTTGGGTTCCATATACGACTCGGTCTTACGCATCACCTTCGGGTTGTGGTGCGCTTTCAGGGTGCGATAGTTGCAAAGCCCAACCCCCACCGATTTATGGCCACCGTCCATGGGCACCAGGTTGATGTTCACGTAGATGATCAAATCACTCTCGACGGCTCGGCGGTTTAATTCAATGGGCTCACCAAGCTCGGTCTCGCCAATGTTGACGATGCCCTCGGGATCTTCAGCGTCGTGGTTGTAGAGCCTCTCGGGATGAAACTCTTTGTAAATGGGGCTCCCCACCATTCGCTTAATCTCGGGCTCGGTCATTCGACGATGCAGGCAGGTAGCGATGATCATATGAATATCATCCACACCATAATCCTTCAGCATCTGCAGCACGATGGTGAGGACCCGCTGCCGAATGTCGGGGGTAACCATGGGAGGAAGCGGCAGGGAGATGTCATCCATCGCGATGGTGACCTTCATACCAGGGCGAAGCTGCGCGTGCAGGGGCTCACTTCCCAAAGGATGATTCAACGCGTAGCGAATCGCCGCGTCGGGGTTCTCCAAGCCCTCAAGGGGCTCTGGAGGGTAAATCACCCGGGTCCCCACAGGCAGATCTTCCAACCAGAAGTCCTCCCCATAATGAATGATTCGGGGTGCGGAGTCTTTATCGATGGTGACAATATTTTGTTCAAGGTCGTGCATCGGCATGGGGGTCTCTACTTCCGGTAAATACTCACGAAAATCGAAGAATGGGCCAGTCATATTGACGAGCGGTGCGCTTAAGACGCCGGTCTGGATTGATGACGGAGGGCTTTCCCACCACCGCCAGCATAGGGTAATCGCTCATGGAGTCGCTGTAGGCGAAACAATCATCCAACTCCACATCATGCTCAAGGGCAAAGCGACGCATGCGAGCTGCCTTGGTCGCGCCGGCCACAAGGGGGCCGCGCAGCTGACCTGTGGCATAGCCCTTCACATACTCCAGCTCGTTGGCAATGATGTGGTCGATGCCAAGGTAGTCGGCCACCGGTCTGGCCAAAAGGTCGAGGGCCCCGGTAACGAGCACCTGGGTGTGGCCGGCACGCCTCGACTGCGCCACCAGCTCGCGCCCCTGACGATAGATGGAGGGGCGCACCACCTCCTCAAAGAGCTCGTCGGCCATCATCTTGAGACGGTCTTCACTCTCCCCCTGATAGCGCCGATAAAAAACGTCGTTAAAGAGCTTTCGGGAGTAGAGATCTGCCGCCAGAAAAAAGGGGAGCGACGCGACCAGTGATCCGGTCTTCAGCAGGGTTGCCCCGAGGGTGGGTGCGTTTCGTGCAAAGTATCCATAGGCGTGCACCACGTTTGTAGAGCAGAGCGTTCCATCGAGGTCATAGAACGCCGCGACACCTCGATGATGTTGACACGCTTGGGGAGCAGAATCCAAATGAGAGGGTGCGCTTAACATTGCACCGGGTGGTAATAAAACTCGACCCGGTGTGTCAACCAGAACGCCCACACAAGGCCTGCACTATTAGCCCAGACCCGAAAGGAGCTGTCGGGCGATCACAATGCGCTGGACCTCACTGGTCCCCTCACCAATCGTGCACAATTTGGCGTCCCGGTAGAGGCGCTCCACCGGAAACTCGGCGGTGTAGCCATAGCCCCCGTGAATCTGAATCGCTTCATCCGTGGCCCGCATGGCCGCCTCCGACGCAAAGAGCTTGCACATGGAGGCCTCCTTCGTAAAGGGCCGTCCCTGCTGACAAAGATACGCGGCTCGATGAACCAGAAGTCGCGCAGCATCAAGCTCGGTCGCCATATCCGCCAGCTTCCACTGAATCGCCTGAAACTTCGCGATGGGCCGACCAAATTGCTCGCGCTCAAGGGCGTAGTCTCTCGCGGCTTCCATCGCCCCAACCCCACGCCCAAGCGCCAGCGCCCCAATAGTGATTCGACCCCGATCCAAAATCTGACAGGTGTTCACAAACCCCTTGCCCACCTCCCCCAAACGGCGTGAGTCAGACACGCGAACATCTTCAAAGGTCAACACCGCCGTATCCGAGGAGCGCATCCCCAGCTTCTCTTTCAGGGGCTCTTTGGAAAACCCCGGGGTGTCCCCGTCCAGAATAAAGGCCGTGATGCCGTGGTTGCCCTTGGATTTATCCGTTGAGGCCAACACCACGTAAGTCCCGCCCACAGTTCCCTGGGTGATAAATATCTTGGAGCCGTTCAACACCCAATCGTCACCCTCACGGACAGCCGTGGTGAGCATCCCTCCAGCATCCGAGCCGCTGTTGGGCTCGGTCAAAGCCCAGGCTCCCAGCTTCTCTCCGCTGGCCAGCGACGGCAAAAACGCCTGCTTTTGCTCCTCCGTTCCAAACATTCGAATATGCGACGAGCACAGGCCGTTGTGACTGGCCACCGTCAGGGCGAGCGACCCATCTCCCTTACCGAGTTCCTCAATCACGATGGCCATCTCAGCCGGACCAAGCCCGGCCCCGCCGTGCTCTTCGGCCACCATCACGCCCATCAGCCCCATCTCCGCCAGCTCGGAGACCACGTCGGCCGGAAACGCCTCTTCCCGGTCCCAAACTCGGGCGTTGGGCTTAACCCGTTCGTTCACAAAGCGGCGCACAGACTCCTGAAGCAGCTGCTGCTCCTCGCTTAACTCAAAATTCATAATTCTCTCCAACAATCGCAGGAATGAAGGGCGCTCAGAACCCAAAGGGGCCAGAGCCTGCAGGTCCGCCATAGCCCATCCCCCCCGAGACCTCAACCGTTCAGGCTCCCCGATTGGTGATCTGCCGGTCAGGGCGTCACGCACATAAGTGCCGGTGCACCAAGGCATAACTCCTTGTATCTTCAGCTTTTCTCTCACAATAATTCTCACGCGCGACCCGCCGGAGCGCTCGGCCAGGAGGCCACAGAGGGATGGGCTAAGGCCCCCCGCCCACTCGCCCAAAGAGGAGCCACCATGTTGACTCCCGGAACACAATCGGGTGTAAAAACTCCCATAAGTCCCCGTTCTGACATAGGATAGAGGCACGACGACTGTGCCCCCGAAAGGAACCATGAAGCAGACAAACGAGCGCCCGATCAAGGACCTCCTTGAAGAAGCCTACGGCCATTTTGCCCAGGAGGACTACCCTCAAACCCAAGCGCTCTGTGAGCGCATTCTCGAGCAGGACTCCCGGCATCTCCAGGCCCTGAATATCCTCGGCATCTCGCTCATCTACATCAAGGATTTCCCCAAAGCCCAAAGGCACCTCCAACAAGCGACCGCCCTCTACCCGAAAAACCCCATCCTGTGGCTTAACCTCGGCGAGTCGTGCGCCCTCAACCAGCAGACCGAAGAGGCCCTGACCCACTACCAACAAGCCCTCAGTCTCGCACCATCCGAGCCCAAAATACATCAAGCCCTGGGCAACCTCTGGCTCCAGGAGGCTCGCTTTGAGAAGGCCATCTCCAGCTTTTACCGAGCCCTGAAATTCGGACCCAAAGACACCTCCATTCTCTTCAACTACGGCGTGGCCCAGGCATCCGCCGGGCACAACGCCGAGGCCATCGCCTCCTTCTCCGAAGTGCTGAAGCAAGATCCTCACCACCTTGGGGCCGCAACGAGGCTGGGCGTCGCCCACCGAATGCTCGGAGAAGAGGAACAAGCCATCGAGCATTACGAGGCCTTCGTGGATACCTGCCCCGGGCAGGCGAACATTCACCACGCCCTGGGCCAGTGCTACACCCTCACAAAAAGCCCCTCTCAAGCACTGAAGCATTTTCAAATCGCCTTTGAACTCGCCCCCAACCTTGGCGGCCTCAAAAACAACCTCGCCATCGCCCTGCATAACACCGGCGAATCTCAACAAGCGTTGGAGCTGCTCACCGACCTCGTCGAAGAATTCCCCAGCAACCTGCGCGGCCACAGCAACCGCTGCCTCACCGCACATTACTCCTCCGCCCTGAGTAACGAGGAACTCCACACCCTCCACCTCAGCGCGGGCAAGGCCATCGCCCACGAGCTCCCAGTTCGCTTTCAAGACTTCCCCCAAACACCGGACCCCCAACGCCGACTGCGAGTGGGCTTTGTCTCTCCCGACTTTCGGGCGCACCCCGTGGGCTGGTTCCTGCGCCCCCTCCTTCAGCACCGCGACCCCACCTCATGGGAGTGTTATTGCTACTCTGACGTCGGCCAAAGCGACGCCTTAACCACGCAGCTCCAATCCATGGCCGACCATTTTCACGACGTCGCCAGAAAAAGTGACAGCCACATCGTGGAGACCATTCGCCAGGACCAAATCGACATCCTCATCGACCTCGCCGGCCACACCGCCAACAACCGACTACGGGTCTTTGCCCACAAACCTGCGCCAGTTCAGGCCTCCGGGATGGGCTACGTCAACACCACAGGCCTGAGCGCCATGGATTACTTAATCTCGGACCATCACCAGACCCCCGAAGGCGTGGACGAACTCTACACCGAGACCCTCACCCGACTCCCCAATGGCTACATCACTTATGCCGCGCCAGACTATATCCCCGACGTCAACGCACTGCCTGCGCTCCAAAAGGGACACCTCACCCTTGGCTGCATGAACCGACTCGCCAAGTTGACCCCGGAGACCCTCAAGCTCTGGGGCAATCTCCTTGAGGCCATTCCCGACGCAACCCTTCTCCTGCAGACCAACGGGCTTGAAGATCCCCAACTCGCCGGACAGCTCCTCCAGCGCTTGACCACTGAGGGGATCTCCCCCGAGAGAGTTACCCTAAAGGGAAGTGCGCCCCATCAGGACTTCCTGGGTGCTTATCACTCCGTGGACATCGCCCTCGACCCGCTCCCCTACTCCGGAGGACTTATCACCTGTGAAGCCCTGTGGATGGGAGTCCCCGTAGTCACCCTAAAGGGCGCACGCTTTGCCAGCCTTCACTCCACCTCCCATCTGCGCAACGTCGGGCTTCCGGAGTGGGTGGCAGACTCCCCCCAACAATACATCGACCTGGTCAAAGACTGGGCCCGGCGTCTACCGGAGCTGAGCACGCTCCGAGCCGGATTACGGGCCAAGGCCAAGGCCTCACCCCTCGGAGACGGCGCACAATACACCCGCAATTTTGAATCCTTCTTGCGAGAGAGCTGGCACTCCTGGTGCTCGGAGCAGAGACGATGAACCCAACCCTCGAAACCAACCTGCGCGCCCTCGCGCTCCACTCCCCCGAATTGGTAAAGCGTATCTGCGAGCCGGTGAACAACCATCACGTCACGATTCAATCCGAGGGAGAAGCCACCCTCCTCGTGCACAACACCCCCCACCCCCTGCAACTCTCGCAGCAGGAGCTGGACGAGACAGCCCCCCCTGAGGGCGAGCACCCCCTCCTGATGGTCGGCATCGGCCTGGGTGACCAACTAAACGCGTTGCTCCAACGCACTCAAGCCCCCCGTCAAATCATCGCGTGGGAGCGAGATCCCTGGCTCCTACGGCTCTCCCTGAGTCGCTATGATTTTCAGGCGCCCCTCGTGTCAGGCCAACTTCAGTTTAAATTGGGGGTCGATTTAATCACTGAGATTCCCCAACTTGACCAACGAACGGTGGTCTATCATCCCTTCCTGAAGCGCTGCTACCATCACGATGTTCGCCTCCTTGAGTCCGGGCTCAAGTCTCGAAGGGCCCTTGTCCGCTCAGGCTCACTCTTCGTGGATGATCTGAGCGAGGCCCTGCGTAGCAAAGGATACAGCGTCTACTTATGGGACACCCACATCCTGAGCCCCGAGGAGTTGGCCAGGACGGTTCACGCCTTCACTCCGGAGTTGGTCGCGTCCATCAATTATGTGGACGGGATCGCCGAGCTATGCCAGAGCCTCGACGTCCCCTTTCTTTGCTGGCAGATCGACCCCGCGACCCACCGACCTCGCCGCCTCCAACGGACCTGTCCCCAGGGACACATCTTCACCTACCGACAAGCTAATCAAGTGGAGTTCCGTGACGCTGGCTTTGAAAACGTCTCCCACATCCCGCTGGCCACCAACCCCGCTCGCCGATTTCCTCTGCAACTCAGCGAGCACGAGCGCCGCCACTATCAGGCGCCCCTCTCTTTTGTGGGCGCCAGCATGGCCAACCAGGCCACC
>JAZAIZ010000299.1:0-4241 GCA_036230545.1 Myxococcota bacterium | reverse complement strand
CACCAACAACACGCCAGCCCCCGATCGTCCGGTGCGTTTTTCGATTCTTGGAAACGCCCAGGGCTCAAGCCTCCTCTTTGGCGACAGCACTACCGGCAGCGACGGGCGGCTTGCCAACCCTCTTAAGGCTGGTCCCTCCCGAGCGGCCTTTAAGGTGCGGGTGGAGACTACCCAGAGCAACGGTGACCAACTCTTCGAACTTATCGATGTTGAAGTTGACGGGATCGTCAAAGGACGCATCAAAGCGACCTTCGGCTACAGCGATCCCTTGCCTCTTCAGCGCATCACCGCGCGGCTGCACCAAGGGCCCTTAAACTGCGCTACCATCGATTTCACCCGCCTGCCTCCGGTGGTTCAGACCCAGGAGACCACCGGCGTCACCCGCCCCGCGGTGTTCAACCGGCTACCTGAGAACAAAGTCTACACGGTCACCGTTGAGGGCAAGGGCCCCACCGGAAACACGGTGGTGGTCGGGTGCAAGATCGCTCCACCGGTCATCGGCCGTGGCCTGGTCACCGTCGACATTCCGCTTACCTTGAAGCAGCTTGAGGTGGACGGGGTTTACGATTTCTCCACCAACCTTTTCCTCAGTGACATCCTCCCTCCTCCTGGCGGTGAGATCCTGCAGCGCATTGAGAATTATCTCGTGCACCCGGCGGAGGCCATGTCCGAGGACATTATCGGCGCGCTGGCTCAGCAGGCGAACATGCCGCCGGCTTTGTTTGAGGGCATCTTTGTTGCCGCGTGGAGTGTTTACGCGAGCACCTTGCCTCCGGAGGTTCAGGTCGACTACACCGTCGCTGGTGCTCTGGACTACCTCGTCTTTGATCGCATGCCTTTGGAAGTGAATCAGAGCTTCAACATTCTGGGAGACGTCTCGGGTCTGCTCAACCACCTCATGGTTGGGGGACAGATGGAGATTAAAACCTACAATGAAGAAGACGGGACCATTACCGGCGAGTGGGGCTGGAGTGACTTCATGTTCCGTTGGGGATTTGAAGAAGATTGTGACCCTCGCAACACCTGCTGTGGGCGTCGCGTCTACAGCGGCGTCGAGATGGGGCTTGAGCCCATCGGCTCTTCATTCACGGGCACCGTGTTCCCTCATGAGCGGGCGGTGGACGAGGCGATTGTTCAGTACCCCCAGTTTGATTTCACCATGGATCAGCATCGTCTGGCGCTGCAATATGGCAACCTGATTCTCTTCATCGTGAATGAGTTTGTTCTCCCCGCGGCGATTGGTGAAAACAGCCTCCCTTGTGCCATTGAGAAGCTTATGGGGTGTGAGGAGGGCGGAGAGTTCAACTGCAACGGCCAGAACGTCGGCGTCTGCGGTTGTGACCGCGCTGGGGTGTGGTTGGCTGATATTGCTGGCATGAGCCCCTCCCTGGGCCGGACTGCTTGTGAGATGGGGCTGACGGCGGCTGAAATGGGGATCATCAACGGTATGAACCGCTTGAACTACAGCGGCCCCGAGAACGGCAACCTCTCCATTGAAGCTGAGGGGCTCTTGAGTGACGTGAACCAGGACATGAAGGGTGACACTATCGAGGCAGACACTGTGGGGCTTTTCTACTTTGGAGAGAGCGCGCAGACTACCTTCAGCGGTGACATGAAGGCTGAGCTCGGGTTGGTCTCCTGTGCCAATGAAGACCTCTGCGGTGAGGGCAGCTCCTGCGGTCTCAAGCAGGACGTGCTCAATGCATGCGCCCCCAATCAGGTTTGCATTTCAAGTGTTGGTGGACGAATTGGCGGCGCACGCTGCACCGTCGACGCCCACTGTAAATCAGGTCGGTGTATGAAAAACCGCACCTGCTTTGCAGCCTGCGAGCGGGACACGGATTGCCCCGGTGACCTGACCTGCGGTGTGGACGCCTACGAAGTGGAGTTGGCCGAAGACATCGTAGCCACGGTGACAGCCTGCGGTCAGAACCCCTAGTTTCAGGCTCCATGACGTTATGACTTGAGAGCGGGCGGCCCCACGGGGCTGCCCGCTTTTTTTGTGCCCGCTTCGAGTTGGTCGGGCCGTGTTTTTGGGGGTGGGTTACCGGATGACTAAATTGTTCGGTCAAGTGGCGTTGAGGGCTTGAGACTGGTCTTGCGGGAGGGGGGGCTTTTCCTCTTGAATTAAAAACTTGCGTGGGACTGCTACCTCAAGCAATCTGGCAGGAGTGCTCTTCGCGTCCGAAGAGCACACGACTCGTTTTGCGAGAGGGGCTGCGTCACGATGTCAGATGATTTCACGAATGAAGACGACGATTTTATGACCGAGGTCGAGAGCATTGAGCATGCTCTTACAACCACCGGAGACAGCGAGGGGGTCATTGTGATCCCCGATGAACTTCCGGTTTTGACGCTTCGAAATACGGTCCTTTTTCCGGGGTCGATTGTTCCCCTGGGGATTGGGCGTCCCAAGACCGTGCGATTGGTGGAAGAGGGGATTAAGGAGAACGGCCTGGTGGCGGTGGTGGCGCAGCGGGATCCTGATGTGGATGATCCGATGCCAGCCGACCTTTACACCATGGGCTGCGCCGCTCGGTTGGTGAAGCTGGTGAAGGCCTCCAAGGACAACTTCTCGGTGGTGGTGCAAGGGTTGTCGCGGGTACAGTTGAATGAGTACACCCAGAGCCAGCCCTACTTGAAGGCCCGCATCTCCGCGGTGGACGACGTCAGCTACAACCCGGTTGAGGCCGAGGCGCTCACCATGAGCCTGAAGAAGACCGCTCGGGAGGTGCTGCGTTTGATCCCGGAGTTGCCTCCTTCAGCGGCGGAGCTTTTGGAGCGCGTGGATGACCCAAGCGTGTTGGTGGACCTTGTGGCCTCCAACGTGGATGCGACGGTAGAGGAAAAGCAGATTGTTTTGGAGACCGTCGAGCTGGTTAGCCGGATGCGCCGAGTGCTCGAGTTTTTGTCCCGTCAACTTGAGGTTTTGAAGCTGTCTAATAAGATCAGCTCTCAGGTGAAGGGTGAGATGTCCAAGACCCAGCGTGAGTACTATCTTCGTCAGCAGCTCAAGGCCATTAAGGATGAGCTTGGGGAAGGGGATGACGAAGGGGACGATCTCGTCGATCTTGAGGCGCGGGTAGCGGAGAGCCAATTGCCCGATGACGCGGAGAAGGCGGCACGCAAGGAGCTGCGTCGCCTCCGCCATATGAACCCCTCCCAGGCTGAATATACCGTCGCTCGCACCTATGTGGAGTGGCTCTGTGATCTTCCCTGGGCTTCTGCCTCCATTGACAAGATCGATCTGCAGGAGGTTCGAGACATTCTTGATGAGGACCATTATGGCCTCGAGAAGATCAAGAAGCGTATTGTGGAGTTTCTGGCGGTGCGCAAACTCAAGAGCGACATGAAGGGGCCCATTCTCTGTTTGGTGGGACCTCCCGGGACAGGAAAGACCTCCCTGGGGCAATCCATCGCGCGCTCCATGGGGCGGAAATTTGTTCGCGCCGCCATGGGGGGAATTCGGGATGAAGCCGAGATTCGTGGGCATCGCCGCACCTACGTGGGGGCATTGCCGGGACGGATCATCAAGGGCATCAAGAAGTGCCAAACCAACAACCCCGTTTTTATTCTGGACGAGGTGGATAAGCTGGCCAGTGATTTTCGTGGGGATCCGGCGTCTGCGTTGCTCGAGGTGCTGGACCCTGAGCAAAATCACACCTTCTCGGATCATTATATTGACGTTCCTTTTAATCTGTCGAGCTGCTTCTTTATTGCGACGGCCAATCAATTGGAGCCGATCCCACCAGCGCTCCGGGATCGTCTGGAGGTGCTTGAACTCAGTGGCTACACTCTGGAGGAGAAGCTGGAAATCGCTCAGCGCCACCTGCTGCCCAAGGCGCTGAAGGAGCACGGACTCGACGATGAGAAGTGCATTTTGGGCACCACCACCCTTGAGAAGATTATCGGCTCCTACACCCGTGAAGCGGGTGTGCGAAACCTGAAGCGGGAGATCGCGTCGGTGTGTCGCGGTGTGGCCGTAGGGTTTGCCGAGGGTGAGTATGAGGAGCGCGAGGTTGGTATAGAAGATCTTGAGGAGATCCTCGGGCCTGTGAAATATGTGAACGAGATGGCCCAGAGAACGGACGTCACCGGGGTGGCTACGGGTCTTGCATGGACCTCGGTGGGGGGAGACATCCTCTTTATTGAGGCGACCAAGATGGACGGGAAAGGTGGCCTGACCTTGACCGGCAAGTTGGGAGACGTGATGAAGGAGTCGGCGCAGGCCGCGCTCTCTT
>JAZAIZ010000298.1:0-2744 GCA_036230545.1 Myxococcota bacterium | reverse complement strand
AACACGTTTTGAAGCGGGGGAGTTCATGCGAGTGGCCTATCTTTCCCTAACCTCACCTGTCAAGCACCCCCGGGAGGCCTCGAATCACCCTCCCGGGTTAGAAGTTTCCGAAACGTCAAGAGGTGGGCGACCGAGCTCATGGCGAAGGGCGCCTTCAAGGGTGGGCCATTGAAACTCAAAGTCGGTTTCGCTGAGGCGAGCGCTGTTCAAGCGTTGGCCCCCAAGCAAGAGCGCTTCGCCCATTTCCCCAAAGAGTCGTTTCACCACAAAGGCGGGTAAAGGAATCGCCGCCGGACGACTTAGCACCTTCCCCAGGGTTTTAGCGAACTCCGCGCTGTTCACCTCCTCGGGAGCCTGCACGTTGAAGGGGCCCTCCATGGAGGGTGCGTGGAGGGCAACCAGAATAAGTCCCAGCAGATCATCCAGGGCGACCCAGCCCATGGGTTGAGTGCCCGAACCAATGGGTCCTCCGCCTCCGAGCTGAAAAGGCAGCAGCATTTTTTGCAGCGCGCCGCCCCGGGCGCTCAACACTGCAGGAGTACGCAGTACCACCGTTCGGATGCCTGCCTCTCGGGCAGGCTGCAGCGCCCCCTCCCATTGCACCGTGAGCTGAGCGAGGAAGTCACTTCCCGGTGGACTGGCTTCGGTGAAAACGGTTTTATGATCTTCATAGCCGTAGTGTCCCGCTCCGGACATGGAGAGGAGCAACGCGGGGGGGCGCTCAAGCCCTGCGAGGGTGGTCGCTAAAAAACGGGTGGAGCGCACTCGGCTCTCGGTGAGCGTCCCCTTGCGTTCTTTAGACCATCGGCCCTCCGCAATGTTGGCACCCGCTAGATGAATGACCGCGTCCATTCCTTCGAGAAGTTGCGCGTCCATCACCTCTCCCGCCGGATCCCATTCAATCTCCCTCGGTGATTGTGCAGGACGTCGCACCAGGCTGAACACCTCGTGGCCGCCCGTTGACAGGAAGGCCCGCAAGGCCACGCCGATCATCCCGGATGCTCCGCTGATGGCGATCCGAAGGGGAGGGCGATGGGCGTAAGCTCTGTGTCGCTCAAGGTCGAGGCGCAGCTGGGTGTGGCGGTAGCGAAACATTCGTTTTAAGTTTGGGATCACCGAGGCCAGGAAGTCTCCTGTGGCGCCCAGTGGTGTGCGGTAGTTGATCTCGTCGGTGAGAGTGGTGCTCGAGTCGTCTTTGGTGGAGAAGTGGTGCAGGTGGTTCCACTCCTTGAAGGGGCCGCGCACCATGGTGTCAGAGAAGAACTTTCCTGGCTCCCAGTCTTGGATTCGGGACTCCCATTGAAACTTCAAGGGCCCCTGGCAAACCTTGAGGAGCACCCGCGCTCCGACTTGAAGGGGCTCGTCCGAGTCGATTACTCGGGTTTTGTTCCAGGGTGGTAAAAGACGGGTGAGGGCGTGGGGCCGGCTGTGCCACTCAAAGAGCTCTGCGGGGGTACC
Source organism: Myxococcota bacterium (assembly GCA_036230545.1). Lineage (GTDB taxonomy): Bacteria > Myxococcota > XYA12-FULL-58-9 > XYA12-FULL-58-9 > JABJBS01 > CAXGXL01. Next base: position 1,286 of record JAZAIZ010000298.1, on the reverse strand, counting down.
CGGAAAATCAGCTTCAAAACGAATAAAACTCATGGGTGCTTCACCTGGTGAGGGTTGGTTGCGCCAGTCTAGCTCAGCTTATCGTTCAGATTCAACGGCTGCTTACAAAAGCGAGGAGAGAGGGCAGGGCTCAAGAGAGAGCCCTGCCAGATATCATATTCTTGTTTATTCTATTAACGCAGCGGTTGTTTAATGACCGAGCGCCTGGGTGACTGCCGCGTGAACCACGCGCCCGTCGTAGATGTTCAGCCCTGCGGCCAGGTGTGGATCTTCCTCCAGCGCCTGAACGGTGCCCTTATTGGCCAGGGCTTTCACAAAGCGAAGCGTGACGTTGTTGAGAGCAAAGGTCGACGTTCGCGCGACGGCCCCTGGCATATTGGTGACGCAATAGTGAACCACGCCATCCACAGTGTAGGTGGGTTCTGCGTGGGTGGTGGGGCGGCTTGTTTCAAAGCAGCCTCCCTGGTCAATGGAGATGTCCACCATGGCAGCGCCGGGCCGCATGCGGGAGACCATCTCGCGGGTTACCAGACGGGGCGCCGCCGCGCCAGGAATCAGGACTGAGCCGATGACCAGATCGGCGTCCAGCACATGACGCTCCACGGATTGGGCCGTGGAGTACACCGCCTGAATCCGGTTACCAAAGGCAAATTGCAACTCGCGGAGCCGCTTGACGTTTCTGTCGAGGACCACCACCTGGGCCTTCAGCCCGACGGCCATCTCGGCAGCGTTGGTCCCCGCGACACCACCGCCAAGAATAACCACTTTGGCAGGCTCCACTCCGGGGACTCCCCCAAGAAGAACGCCTGCGCCGCCGGAGGCCTTCTGGAGGCTGTAGGCCCCCACCTGAATGGACATGCGACCGGCTACCTCGCTCATGGGGGTTAGCAGCGGCAGGCTCCCATCGTCTGCGGTCACCGTCTCATAGGCGATAGCCGTAGCACCGGAGCGTTGCAGGGCTTTGGCCTGGTCGGGGTCGGCGGCGAGGTGCAGGTAGGTGAAGAGCGTGTGATGGGGTTTGAGCATGGCACATTCACTGAGTTGCGGCTCTTTCACTTTGACGATGAGCTCTGCCTCGTTGAACACCGTTGCGGCGTCCTTCACGATGCTTGCTCCCGCGGCCTGGTAGTCTGTGTCGGCGATCCCAACGCCGAGACCAGAGCCTCGCTCAACGAGCACTTCATGGCCTGCAGCCACCAGCTCCTGCACGCTGGAGGGGACAAGGCCAACACGATATTCATGATTTTTGATCTCTTTAGGTACACCGATTTTCATAGGAGCCTCCT
>JAZAIZ010000297.1:0-2881 GCA_036230545.1 Myxococcota bacterium | reverse complement strand
GATGTTCGCCCTGCCAGTCTCTACACTAATCCTCTGGAAGACCCGTGTAACAACGACAACTCTGTTAATCCGGTCGCCGAAAGGGAACGCTCCTTTACGGCGACTGCTGTCGGTCAAATTGACTCTGATTTGTTATGCGACGAATGGTCCATTAATCAGGATGGAGTAATGGTGAATGACATCAATGACGTTTCTGGAGGGGAAGACAATGAATGACATCAATAACGGATGTGCGGGTGAACACGCCGCTGACGCCCATAATAATTAGACATCCCTCCTCGCTGGCTACCACGTCGCTCCATATTGTACATAAGCAAAATCATTGCCGTCAAAGTTGCCCAATAGGGTTCCCTTGGGGCCCCCGAGCACCATGGCACCCACTCGAATATCGTGGGGCTCCCAATGGGTGGTTTTGATCTGCGCCGTCGCCAGGTAGCTCCCTGGGTCAACGTTGTACATACCAGAGAGGGAGAGTTCGAGATTTTGCTCCACAAAATTGTATCGAATCACTCCCAAACCACCGTAGTTCGAAATGGCATCGCGCTCTCCTGCAAACTCCCCCGCCGCCAGGGTCTTCTCAACACCAAAGAGGGTCGCTCCGGAGGGTGGCCCAAAAAGAAACGTCCCGAAGGTCGTCATGGAGAGATAGAGCGATTCCCCGTAGGTGTACTCCAACCCCGCCACCGCGAAGGCCGTGGGCAAGGCCACCGAGTCCAGAGTCGAGGTGAAGTAAAGCAGCTTCGGTGAAAACCCAAGATCCATACGAAAGACATAGGGACCTACAATACCCTGGGCCTCAAAGGCGAAGCGCATCATGCGTTGATAGCCCACCTTAAACACTTCCTGGCCCGCCGCGATCTTCTGCTGCACCACCAGAGATTGTGCACGCACCCCCGGATCTAAAATCGCCACCTGCGGATCTGCAGACACCGCCTGAGCAGAGAAGAGCAGCGCTTTCATATCGTCGTCCATGGTAATTTCCGGAGTGCGATCCCATCCATAATACCCCGTGAACGCCAAATCCCACCCAAGAACGCTGGTCACCAAACGGAGCGCCCCCGAGGCCCCCACCAGTGAATCCACCGGCACCTCGGTTCCCCAAAACGAGTCCTGAACTCTATCCTGAATGCTTGGGTGCACGTTGCCCAGAACCTGCAGCTGCCGCTCCTGCTCAGTCCCCGGAGCGGCCAGAGCAAAATCACGTCCATAAAAATAGCTTCGACCTGCGGTGAAAAAGGGCGCCACCACCAGCTGCAGCCCCGTTTCCCCAAACCAATAGGTGGTGTCCAAGGCAAAGATCGGCACCTTCCCATCACGGGTAGAGCCCAGAGAGGGCAGCAGCCCATAGCGAACATCCGTGGGGTTGAGCACATCCGCAGCGGGGAGATATTCGTTCTTTCCCCAAACGAAGATCCGCTGCCCCAATTTCAAAGTGAGACCCGAACTCTTCCAGGCAATATAGCCCTCACGCAGTTGAATGTCCGAGGCCCATTTTCCGTTGCCTGCGTTGAGCACATAAAACGTCTCCCCCTCTTTGGCCTCTTCGCCCACCACCCCCCAGCGCATCCACATCTCAGCCACCGCGCGCAAAGACGATGACGCCTTATAATCGAGCTTCATGCGTCCAAAATTCCACCACTCGATGACGTCCTCACCATTGCTCTCAAAACTTAAATCCGACACCCCCTGCATGGAGAACTCCCCCGACAAATAGGTGCGAGCCTGCTGCATGGTAAAAGTCGAAGGTGTAGAATAGGAGTCGGTAGACTCCTCATCATCAATCACCACCGCGTCGTCTTCTGAATCATCGTCAAAGATGACCACTGCATCATCAGCATCGTCGGAGTCATCGTCGAAGATGATCACCCCTTCGTCGTCATCGGACTCATCGTCATCCACCACCACGACATCATCATCACCGGAGCCATCATCCACCATGATAACACCGTCATCGTCAGACAAGCTGAGAGCGCCAGTGGATGTAGTCTCGAATGCATCAGGCAGCGCGGAATCAGAGGGAGAAAGCGTCTGCACAACGTCGTGCACCAGCGCCTTCATCGCCTCAGGAGGAAGCGTTGAGTTCATCAAGGCGTATTCCCGGGTCAAGAGACGTCGCCCGGTGTCCGCCTTCACCATGCTTAAGCGAACACCCTGAGAGCGCTGGCCATAGCCTCTTCGCCGCGGCTCCCCGCGCCCGGTGGTCCCCTCCAGAACCACCGCGTGAGTCAACTTCAGCTCGGCCGCAACTGCCTTAATGGTCTGTGGTGAGGACGCAGCAGACGCGAGGATTTGCCTCCTCCTCAACGCCCTTCCATACACCGAAGACTCCACCCATCCGACCTTGCCGGCGACCATGGGCTGGAGGACGTCCTGAATGTCCTCTTCAAGACGTGGTGTGTCCTCAAGCTCCGTGGTGATCACCACAATCTGAGTCTCGCCACCAACCCCAAACATCCCCTGCCCTGCCAGCAGAGCTACGAGCAAGACTCCCATCATCCCCCCGACAACGCGCGCTGGGTAAACTCACCGGCGCCGAGTTTAACATTAAACTGAACGCTGTTAATCAGCATCCGGGTCTTGGTCTTCTTTTGAACGTTCTCAATCCTCGAGTCCATGGCCACCCAATGACCGTCTTTCTTCTCAAGGCGTTTTACCTTTAGGGTCTTCAAGAGCTTAAGCCTCTTGTCGTAGAACTCGGTCTTTAAGGGTACAAAGGATTTCTTGTGAATCCAGGTGAGGGTCTTGCCGTATTGAGAGTCTCCTTTGTCCTTGGGAAATGCCTCAATAACATAAACCGCGTTGCCCCCCAGTTTTGCGTCCGCGAGTCGTGTGTTGGGTGGATTTTTAATTTAGCGCGCCTCCAGAGAGGGGTGGGTTAATT
>JAZAIZ010000296.1:0-5158 GCA_036230545.1 Myxococcota bacterium | reverse complement strand
CCGGGGGTACCCCCCCACCTTGGGTTTCCGTGGTCCAATGATGGTCCACTGGGGGCCAATTGCGGTCCAGCTCTCCACCCCTCTCAATAACGCACCCACCCCACGAAACGTGGTTGATGTCCCTGATAACCAAGGGGAGACGCTTACAAGGTTTTGGTTGGTTGCGTGTGGAGTGGGCTTACCCTGTGGCTTCGAATCCGAGGGCTGCAGGTTCGAGTCCTGCCGAGCGCGCCATTTCTTTTCTCTCCCCAAACATTGCAGGTGTTGGTTTTGTGGCAGACGGCGCAGAGATGCGTGGTCGCGCTCGCTCGTCGAGCAAACCAACGCGCTCAGGCCCATGAGGGAAGATTGTTAAGGAGGGGGCCACCGGTCTTTTCAGGGCAAAACCGGGGCATTGAGAGAGGCTCGGATTAATTGCGGAACTGAGGGCCCGCCAACCAGCTTGTCCACGTGGGCTTGTCCTTCAGGTCGTTGATTCTGCGCTTGGCCGCGGAGGTGCGTCTTTTTCGCAGATCAAGCAGCGTTGAGGCTTCTTGAAAGGGGTTGGGCGCAATATTCAGTTTGAAATCCACCACGGGATCCAACGCATTGTCCTCGGCGCTTTGGCCCGCCAAAAGAGCTGACCAGGTTTGGCTCAGTTTCTGAATCTCTTTGCCAAGGGCGGTGTCGGCGAATCCAACTTCGTTGTCTGCTTTGGGAGAGTTGGCGATGACGGTGTATTTATTGGCCAGCTTGATCTTGCGGTTGACGCTGAGCTTGGTCATGCCTTCCTGACGCTCGAGGTGCTCGATGATCTGGCGGGATTTTACCGCGAGATCAATGTCGGCGTTGACAGTGTCGCAGGGTTTGATGGGTTTGTCGGGGTTGCGTGAAAACCCGGTGACCCCGGAGCCGACTTGTTGAACAACGACGTCATCAAATTGGCCAAACACCCGCTGCAGGTCTCGCTGAAAGGCTCGAACCACCACCTCTGGGTTTTTGATGGTCGCCATCTCAACGACCTTGGTGGTTCCATCGGGCTGAGGGTAGTCAACCAGGGTCTTCTCATACCTCAGGGCGGTGCCAACCTTTGTCGTCAATTCGCCGATTTGGGTGAGGGGGACCATTTGATAGCTCAGAGGGATACCCTCTTCACGGGCTTTGCGGAGCATCGCGGGAGTGAAATAGATGGGGTTGTTTTTGTAGGCGATGGTTGCTGGGCGAACGAATTGGTAATCCAGGCTCCGGTAGTCCTCTTCACTTAAGGAGCCATTCGTCATGAAGGTGCCTGCGAGGGTCTCGACGTTTCGCGCGCGCTCGGAAAAGCAAAGGGTGTCGGCGTTGAGCTGCTCGGAGGTTGAGGCCTCGTCAGTGGGGATCTTCTGCAGTCGGGCGGTGAGCTGCTCGCTGATCAAGGTTCCTTCTGCTGTGAGACTCAACTTCAAAGAGAAGGGGTGAATCAGAGGGAGGCGGTAGGCGAAGACGGGGTGGTTGTCTGGGAAGACGCTCAGGCCCGGGGAGGCGTCCAGGTCAATCAGGGTGGGGTGCACGTGCCCGAGGAGAATGTGGAGCTCTCGGTTTTGCCTGGGGAGCCCTTGGGCGTCGGCTGTTTTTGCGACCTGCTTCTTCAATTCGCGGTACGAAGTGGTGTCTTCGGGCACAAGAAGGACCGCGCCTCGGTGGGTAATGATAACGCGCTTGAACACCAGGGTGTCGTGGTTGAGCTCGCGAAAGATTGCCTGGGAAGTTTGTTTGACGTCGAGTTCATTCGAAGGGGGAATGAGGGTCAAGTGAGCGTTATCGACAGGGCGACCACGCTGGTTGAGGTTGGCGGCGACCTCTGAGAGCAGGGTGTTCTTGGCGGCGTCTGAGAATTGGGCTGCGACATAGTCTTTCTTACCCGGGTAAATTCCAACGCCGGTGGTCATGCGCGTGGCGTGGGGGCCCGCGTAGGGGCGGCCAATGCGAGTGGGGCTCTGGGAGGGAGGGGCGTTGAGGGGTTGGTCGTTCAGCGGAGCGGGGCTCACGATGGGCTTGAAGGTGTCACGCTCTGCCGGAAGCGAAGGCTTGGCGCGAGCCTGCTGGCGCGTTGTGCCGCCGGCGACGAAGGTTCCCCCGATGTGGTCTTGGACAGGGGTGCGGGATCGAAAAATATTCCAGAAGGGCACGGCTATTTCCTAGTTAATTCAATGGGTTCGATCGTCGGCTGGGTAGACCGACTTCCACAAGCGAGAAGGAGAAACTCCTTTCCGCTAGTGTCAGTAACTCCATTATCGTGATGCAAATTCGATAGTTGCCTGATTAGTCCGAAAGGTTAATCTTCGTCCGATCATGGGCAGGACCACTGCTTGCTTAACCTGTAAAAACAGGGAGTTAAGCGCCTGTTGTGGGCCCTGGGATTGCTCTGACGGCCCGTGCTTCTGAGCGATGACAGAACCATTACATCCGGTGACTGAGAGATGACGGCTTTATATGGGCCTCTGGGGGATACTCCAACAACACATCGAACACCGTGCTGGTGGGAAGTTGGAGAGATGATGATGCGACGATTGGGCGAACTGAATTGGGTTAATACGCTGACTCTGCTGGGAACGCCGGTGCTTGCGGTGGTGGGGTGTTGGTCTTATTCGCGCGGTGAGGGCATACTTTGGCAAGATTGGGTGCTCTTTTTGGGGATGTACATGCTCACTGGGTTCTCGATAACCGCTGGATATCACCGCTTGTTTGCCCACAAAACCTATCAATGCCACCCGGCCGTTGAGTGGTTTTTCCTCCTTTTTGGGGCCGCCGGCTACCAGAACAGTGCCTTGGAGTGGTCGGCACAGCACCGAACTCACCATCGGGAAGTTGACACCGATGGAGATCCCTACAACGCTCAGCGTGGCTTTTTTTGGGCCCATATGGGCTGGGTGTTCTTTAAAGCACGGCCCGATCCGGAGTTTAGGACGGTACCGGATTTACTCAAGAATCCGCGTGTAATGTTGCAGCATCGCTACTGCCTGCGTCTTGGGCTCGTCGTGGGGATCGGCCTCCCGACTCTGGTGGGGGCGGCCTACGGCAGCGCTCTTGGTGGCTTTTGGGTGGGCGGTGTGCTGCGGCTGGTGGCGTTGCATCACTCGACTTTTCTGATCAACTCGGCGGCGCACTTTTTTGGGACGCAACCCTATAATGACTCCTCCTCTGCCCGGGACAGCGCCTGGCTGGCGCTCCTCACCATGGGGGAGGGGTATCACAACTTTCATCACTCTTTTCAGGGCGATTATCGAAATGGGGTGCTGTGGTATCATTGGGACCCCTCCAAATGGCTGATCGCGGGTCTCCAGCGGGTGGGTCTGGCGTGGCGTCTGCGGAGGACATCGGAGCTGGCTATTACCCGCGCTCGGCTTCGGATGGCGCGCAAAGCCACCGAGAAGCTCTTAACGGAGAATCCCGCCGGGGTGGGGCCCTCGCTGCTCTCCACTGGGGAGCTGCTGCAGGGCCGCATTGAAAACGCGGCCTTTGAGCTGACCCGGGTTCGGGAGCGCTACACCCAGTGGGCAAACGAGTCTTCACGGCTTTGTCGGCGGGAGCGCCGCCGGCTTCGGCACCAGTGGCGCGCCCGGGTGGCCGCGAACCAGCATCAGATGCGTTGCGCCTGGCGGGACTACCGTCGGTGGGTTAGCAGCGTGCAGGCGGTGGCGTGATGTGTTGAAAAAGAGGGGGGTTAGCGTTTGCGCCAGAAGGGGCTGCACTCAAGATCGAGCTCGCGGGTGAAGCGTTTGAGGGTGATTCGCTCTTTGTCCGTAAGAATGGCCACCGAAGTGCCCTCTCGTCCGGCGCGCCCGGTTCGACCCGAGCGGTGGACATAACCCTGGGGAGAGTTGGGCAGGTCATAATGCAGCACCCAGTTCACCTCGGGCAGATCGAGCCCTCGGGCGGCGGCGTCGGTGGTGATTAACACCCGGGCCTTGCCACTCTTCATATCTGCTATGGCCTGCTTACGCTGGTCGCGGGTGCGGTCTCGGCTGAGGGTGGCGGGTTTGTGGCCGTGCTCACCGAGGTAGCGGTAGAGGTGCCGAATCACGTTGGGCTGGTTAGCGAACACAATGGCTCGCTTGCACTTATTGTCCTCCAGAAAGCGGGCCAGGCAGACGTCTTTGCCCATCTCGTTTTTCACCCCGATAAAATGGTGGGAGATCTGGGTGTGGAGGGGGTTGTGCTCGGGCTTCACCAGCACATGCTGGTCACCCATGACGTCGTCAATGAGGCGTTGGGTTTGGGGTCCAAGGGTGGCGGTGGCGAGGATGAGCTGTACTTTGGGGTCGGGCCGCGAGAGCACCTCCCGCAGGAAATCGCCCCCCTGGGAGGTGAGGATGGGATCGGGCTCGTCCAGCACCATGGTGGTGACATTCTTCATCTTTTTGCGGGAGTAGAGCTCGAGGATGCGTCCCGAGGTGCCGATTACCAAGTGCGTGTTTTTGGTGAGCCGCTCTTTGAGGCGCTGCTGGGTGACGTTGGGGACCACCGCCGCGGTGGTGATGCCCTCTGCTTTGTAGCGCGTGGCGACGTGATAGGCCTGCATCGCCAGCTCGGCGTTGGGGGTGATGACCACACAGCGACCCTGCCCGGGCTCTTGAAGCCGCTGCAGGATGGGGAGCAGGTAGCCGAGGGTTTTGCCGGTTCCGGTTCCCGATTGGAGGATGGTGTGTTGGCCCGCCAGGATGGCTGGAATAGCACGCAGCTGCACCGGAGTGGGCTCGGCGATGCCGTCTTCAGCGAAACACTGCTCGATCTGCTGGTTGATGGTGATACCAGCGAGGGTGTCAAAGCCCTGGGAAGTCATGGGGTTTATTGGGCGTCGGGCTGGGGCCGCGCCTCGGCCCAATGCTCTTTGATGAGCTTCTTGGCGGCCGCGCCGGTGGCCATCTTGTAATTGCTCTCAAGGAGCTTGTCGGTGATGACATGCTCGGCGCTTGTCGCGTCGAGCACCTGATGCTTGCCCTCACCCATGAACGAACGCACATAAAGCACCGCAACGGGGAGCTCGTGACGAGGCCGGGTACGTTGCAGCACGGTTTTGTAGGGACGTAATTTTTCGAAGAATCCTTGTATTGCCATGGGGTGCCAATAGCACCTGGATCCGGTCTACTCAATCCCTCAATTGCTCTTTCTGGGGGGGGGCCGGAGGGAAGCTGGTGGT
>JAZAIZ010000295.1:0-4873 GCA_036230545.1 Myxococcota bacterium | reverse complement strand
TACATCTTAGGGAAGGTCGCACCACGACTGTGAGGGCTGTGTTGAGGGGAGAGAGCTCTGGTGCGGGGGCTGTGGCGGGGACGCTTGAGCAAAACCGCTTTGATGGCGGTGCCCGGCGCGCTTTGCTGCGCGAGGCGTCGCGGCGTGGTGGGAAGTACGCGATGGTGCTTGCCATCTCGCGGGGGCGCGGGGTGCTCTCGGTGGCAGGCTTTTTAGGGGACGTCCGCTCCAAGCGTTGGGTGCGCCTGAAGAAGCTCTCGCCCGATATTGATATGATCTCCGCCTCTATTGAGGCCAACGCCCTGGCTCGAAATGTCTCTGGCCTCGTGCGGGATTTTGGGCCGGCTTTGCCGGGGAAGACCCTGGCCTTCTTTGAAGGGCTGCAACCCCGACGCGCGTCACGTTCGGCGGTGGTCTCATTTGTGAACAGGCAAGGGGGGGGCACCTCCCGGGGAGTTTCCCGGGCGCGGGCGCCTTTGGTGCCGCGGGCTCAGAGACAGCCACTGCGGCCACGCGCGGCGCCGGTGCCCACGGCCCCCGCCGAAGTGGCATCATTTACACCACCACCAGCGCCGCCGGTGAAGAAGCGCCGTGCCCCCCTGACTCGCGCGTCCGCAGGACCGCAGCAGGTTGCACCGCAGCAGGTTGCCCGGGGGCCACTTGTGGCGGCGTCGCGAAACCAGAGTCTCCTTGAGGATTCGCAGGTTGCCGCATCCCGAGTGGGGCGGAACCCCGGCCCTCCGTTGGCGCTGCGAGATTTGGAAGCGGAGCTGGTGGCCGATGGCTCCGGGACGACGCCCTGGTGGCTTTGGGGCTCCATTGGAGCAGGGACTCTGGCGATTGCTGGAGCGGTGTCCTGGTATTTTCTGGCGCAGGACGGAGAACCTGAGAGTGTGAAGGTGGCGGTACAATGGTAAAACGAATGATGAAACGATTGGCTGGAGTCCTTGTGGCGTTGGCGGGCCTCGCTGCCTGTGATGGGATGATGGACGTTGAGGTTGCTATTCACGATGCCTGCAATCAGTCGGTGCTGGCTTCGGCGGCCTATATGGATGTGTCGATTCAGTCGGCGGCCCATGGCGAGAAGTACCAGGAGGTCTGGTCGTTGAGTGAGGGTGGGGGAGAGCTTCCTCAGGTTGGGGTGTTTCCGGACGCGGTGGTCTCGGTGCTGGCGCGCTCGGCGATGGGGGCCGGCGTCCCCGGTGCTCCGGTGGGTGCTGGCGCGGTGGGGTTGATGGATTTTGCGTGGTCGAATAATCCCGGTGGCGGTGTTGTGGTGTCGGTGCCCCTGGGAAAAACAGACACCTTTATGAACACCACCGACGCGGACGATCCCAAGAAGTGTACCCGGCTTATCGCTGAGCGTTACGACCACACGGCGACTCGTCTTGAGGATGGTCGTGTTTTTATTGCCGGGGGAGTTCGGGAAAACGCTACCACCACCACCTACTGGCAGACCACCGAGCTCTTTAACCCCGTGAGCGGCGCGCACGTGCCGGCGCAGCCCATGGCGTGGGTGCGTCGGGGTCACACCGCGACGGCCTTGGGCGATGGGCGGGTTTTGGTGGTGGGGGGATTGTATTATGCGCCGATGGACAACGGGTTGCCGGCGGAGCAGACCTGGCAGGTGGCGCATCCCTTTGATACCCGAACTAACGAGTTTAAGGCCCCCATCAGCATGCGGGAGAAACGCGCCTATCACAGCGCAACGACTTTGAGTGATGGTCGGGTTTTGATTGTCGGCGGGCAATTTGCGGGGAGCGCGCTGCATACGACGGAGATCTTCGATCCGCTTACCAACACCAGCGAGGTGGGGCCGACTCTGGCGATGGGGCGCTCCCACCATCAGGCAATTCGGGTGGCGTCATCGACGGTGGCCATTATTGGAGGGCGGGGGGCAAACGGCTTGCTGGACACCATTGAGTTTGTGCGAGCGGGCGAGCGCTTCACGACGGTGGCGCAGGGGCGTCTGACGACGCCGCGCTTCAAGTCGGTGGCGACGGTGGTTGCCGGTGGGACGGCGATTTTAATCGCGGGCGGCTTCTCGGAAGCGATTTCTCACCTTGAGCATGGTGAGGGCCTTGATTCTATCGAGGTGTTGCAACTCAACCGTGAAAACCTCGCGTCGAGCACCATGATTTGTGGGGGGAGATCGCTTCGCTTAACCCACGCCCGGGGCGCTCCCGGGGCGATTGACACTGCCAATGGCTTTTTAGTGGCGGGAGGAGTAGACGCCGGGGGGAGGTTCTTGGACACCGCTGAGCTTGTGGAGATGCCCAACCCCGGGTCGTGTCAGGTGACGCGGCGGGAGACCGTGGGGACCTTGAGTCAGGGGCGGGCGGCGCCTCGTTTAACCTCATTAATCGGCGGGGACGTGTTGGTCACGGGGGGAATTACACGGGAGAATGGCGCGGTGATGAGTGTGGCCCAGTCCGAAATTTTTGTAACCGCTCGATAGCCTTAAACCACTTTGGGTGAGCGGGTTCGCAGGAAAGACGCCAGGGCTTTTTGGGGAGGGGTGTCGGTTCGCACCAGGTGATAGTCTATTCGGTTGCCTCGCATGGCGGTCTCCGTTGAGTCCAAAAACGCCCGCATCTCTTTTTGATAGGCGCTTTGTAGCACGCGGGGGTGAATGAAGAGCTTGCGGGTGTCCTCCATGGACGCGAAGCGAGCAGGGCTCTCGTAGGGGAAGTCGATCTCTGCGGGATCGAGGATGTGCAGCACGGCCACTTCGTGTCGGCGCGCGACCAGTTGACGAAACGCGGTCTCAAGTTTTGGGGAGGGGTCGAGCAGATCGGTGAGAATGATGGCGATGGTTTTTTTGCGCCGGGTCTGGGCGAAGCGTTGCAGGCAGGGGCTGATGCCGGTCTCGCCCTGAGGGGTTAATTGCGCCAGGCGGGTTAGAATTTCAAAGAGGTGCGAGCTGTGGGCGCGGGGAGGGAGTTCGCCGGTAACGTCGCTCTCGAAGGTAGTGAGTCCGGTGGAGTCCCCCTGTCGCAGGGCCAGGTAGGTAATGGCGGCGCCGAGGGCGCGGGCATAGTGAAACTTGGAGAGAGAGGACTCGCTTTTGAAGCCCATGGAGCCGGAGTGATCAAGCAGCAGCTCGATGCGCAGGTTGGTCTCGTCTTCAAATTGTTTGACGTGAAAGCGGTCGGTTTTGGCGAAGGCCCGCCAGTCGATGTGGCGGATGTCGTCCCCGGGGCTGTAGAGTTTGTGCTCGCTGAACTCGATGGAGGCTCCCCGGCGCAGCGAGCGGTGCATTCCGGCGAGGGCTCCGGAGGCGATACTTCGGGCGCTCAGTTGCAACCCTTCCACCTCATTGAGCAGCTCGGGGGTGAGTTCAGGGAGATGGTAGGGGGAGTTTTTTGAGGCCAGCATCAGACGGAGATACCATCAACCAGGTTGCCAATGAGATCGTCGACGGAGACCTTGCGGGCCTCGGCGTGGAAGTTGGTGATGATGCGGTGGCGGAGCACCGGTTTGGCCAGGGTGCGGACATCTTCACTGTCGACGGTGGGGCGCCCGTCGAGGATGGCGCGGGCCTTGGAGGCCAGCACGAGGTGCTGAGCTGCGCGGGGGCCGGCGCCATAGCTGACGAACTCTTTGACGTCGTTAGGAGACTGCTCCTCGCCAGGGCGGGTTTGGCGAACGAGGTTCACCGCCATTTGAATGAGCGGATCGGCCACGGGCACCCGCAGGACCAGTTTTTGAAAATCGAGGATCTCCTGAGGGCCGAGGACCCGCCGGACCTCGCCGGTGGCGTCAGAGGTGGTGCGTTGAACCACCGCAAATTCTTCCTCAGCGCTTGGGTACTCGACGTTGAGCATCATCATAAAGCGGTCGAGTTGGGCCTCGGGGAGGGGGTAGGTGCCCTCCTGCTCAATGGGGTTTTGCGTGGCGAAGACGTGAAAGGGAGGATGCAGGGGGTAGGTTTTTCCGCCGGCGGTGATGGTTTTCTCCTGCATACTTTGCAGGAGGGCGGCCTGGGTTTTTGGGGGCGTGCGGTTGATCTCATCGGCGAGGAGAATATTGCAGAACACCGGGCCTTGGACGAAGCGAAACTGACGTTGCCCTGTTTCGTCCTGCTCAATGATGTCGGTGCCGGTGATGTCCGAAGGCATCAGGTCGGGGGTGAATTGGATACGATTGAAGTTGAGGTCGAGTACATCGGCGAGGGATTGGATGAGCAGAGTCTTGGCGAGGCCCGGGACCCCGACAAAGAGGCCGTGGCCGCCAGAGAAGAGGGTGATGAGAAGGTGCTCGATCACCTCGTGTTGGCCAATGACCCGCTTGGCGATTTCAGCTTTGATTTGGGTGGCGGAGTTTTTGAGCGCTGCTACCTGCTCGGTGTCGGACTTGAATGGAACTTCGGCTACTGACATGGACATACGCTCATCTCTGTGTAGTTGGAGTCTCTGATACCTCTTTATTTCATATCTCCGAGGGTGATTGCGACCCCTAATTTCTTTCTGGGGGGAGATAGCCTTGTGGCTGGAGGAGGCGCTGGCTTGAGTTTTGGGGTGGGGGGTGATTAAGAGATTGGGGTGGATAAGGGGAGGGGACAACGTCGTCTTTTGTGGGAGCAGGGGACTTCAGAGGAGGTGGATGATGAAGATTGGAGTGATTGGGGTTGGGTTGGGCCTTTGGGCGCTGGTGTTAGGCACATCGTGTACGCACACCAAAGAGGGCACCCATGTGGAGATGATCTCGATGGACGGGAGGGATGCCTATGTTGCGGGGGCTGCGGGTGTGGGGTTGAGCAAGAGCGTGGCCTGCCGTCAGGCGATTAGTCGCGCGGCTCGAGCCGTGGCCCATCGCTTTGCCCAGGAGCAGAAGGACCTGGGAGAGGAGGTGGCCGATGAACTCGGGGCTG
>JAZAIZ010000294.1:0-5202 GCA_036230545.1 Myxococcota bacterium | reverse complement strand
AGCGACTCATAGCCCCCCATGTGCCCGCCCACGATGGAGCGAAGCGCCGCCACAAAGCGCTTAAAATAATCCAATGAGATAATCACCGAGCCGGTGACCAGGGCGCAGGACTCCACCTCCCAACCGGGCTGCTCACGCCGAAAGGTCACCACCGGAAACTGCAGGGTCTCCTCCTCGCGCCGCCGGATGGAATCAAAGTGCTTCTGCTCACGCCTGGTACCAATGTTGTAGGTGATCAAAAGCAGCAGCGCCGGCACCAGCAACTGAGCGATGATGGGCAAGATAAAAGACATCTCAATCCACCAACACGGCGGTCCCGTAGGCGAAGAGCTCGGCGGCCCCCTGGGTGACCGAGCTGGTGGAGAAGCGCACGTTCACCACGGCGTTGGCGCCCATGCCCTCGGCCTGTTGAATCATTCTGTTAATGGCGTCCCCGCGCGCCTCCTGCAGCAGCTCGGTATAGCCCACCAGCTCGCCCCCCACGATGTTTTTGAGGCCGGCCATAATGTCGCGGCCGATGTGCTTGGTGCGCACCGTGCTCCCGGTGACCACGCCATAAAACTCCCGGATTTCTTTCCCGGGGATCGTCTCGGTGTTGCTGAGTATCATCTGAGCGATTCTCCTTTGCGGCTACGGTATTCTACAAGGGGGAGAATCACAAACCAGCCCCATCGGCAAGGGGACGCTATGGAGAAGGGACCCTCAGCGAGGGTTCATATGCAGATGAAGGGCCGTTCTGAACTCCCGCTCGGGAAGATCGGAGATCACAGAATAGACGATCCCCTTCTGCTTCCAACGAGCCACGGAATATCCGCGCAGCTGTCGCATCACCACACCGCCATCGCCCCGCCGCTGCAGCACCTCCACTTCAGGAAAATTTCTTCCGCGGTCCTCGTAGACAAAAACCGAGAGGTTGCCCCCCGGGAGTTGGTAGCGCACATAGGCCGCGTCCTGATCTTTCACCTGAGTCACCCGCCCCCCGAGAAGGCCAGAGGAATCCCGAGGCTCACTGAAGCGGGGGAGCTGAAACGAGAAGGGCAACCGCCCCTGAAAATAACGCTGCACTTTGGCGTGCTCGGCGGCCTGAACATCCATGGGGAGGTCCCGGGCGTGGCGCCCCATAAAAACCTCCCAGTCGTCCTTCACCCCGTCAAAATAGCCTTGAGCAATAAAGGTCAGAAGCACCGCCGCAGCCGCCGCCGCAGGCCAGAAACGACTCGCGCTCAGGGAGGCCCCCGGCTGGGCCTTCACCGTCTCGCTCACTCGGGCCCGCAGGGAGCGGGGGGCGATCACGGTCCCCGCCGCCCTCCGCACCACCAAGCGCAGCTCGCCCTCGCGCTCGATAAAGTGACGGCAGCTCTCGCACTCATTCAGGTGATCTTCAATCAGAAGCGAGGACGTCGCGTCCAGCTCGTCATCCAAAAGCCACGGAATAATCTGCCGGGCCTCCGTGCAATTTAAATCACCCTGCATACAACTCAGGCCTCTCGTCGCATTTCGCGAAATTCCTGCAGGGCGATGACTCCCTTGTCATCACCTCGCTCGTTTTCTGCCGCCGTCGGGCGCACAATCCCGCGCTCAATGGCCACTCCTCGCAGCTTGCGCTCAAGCAGACGACGCCCGCGATAAAGGCGGCTCATGACCGTCCCCACGGGGCAGTCCACCACCTCGGCGATCTCTTTATAGCTGAGCCCCTCGATGTCACAGAGCACCACCACGGCGCGAAAGTCCTCCGCCAGGCTGTCGAGGGCCTCAAGCACGTCGTCGCTGAGGACGTTGTGCAGGTAGGCCTCTTCAGGAGCCCTCAAGCGCTCCTGGGTCGTCTCAGAATGAAAGAGGGCCCGAACGTCTCCACGGCTCGCGCCGTCGAGGATCTCCCGCTCCCGTTTGGAGCGTCGATATTTGTGAATAAAGGTCCGGGTGAGGATGGTATAAACCCAGGCCTTGAAGTTCGTCCCCATCTCAAAACGATCTTCAAAACGAAGCGCCCGAACCACGGTGTCGTGAACCAGGTCTTCGGCCCGTTGTGGGTTGCGGGTGTAACGAAGGGCCACGCCGTACATGCCGTCGACGTGGCTCTCAATCAACTCATGAAACTCATTGACATTATTCGTCTTTTTTACAAACCAGGGGTTTCGCATCGTCCCGTCTTCCTTCTCGCGGGTGTCCTGTGAAGCCCTTACTTAACGAATGTCTCCGATGTTGTATTCCGAAAAAAATAAACAAGGGGGAAAAAAGCCCCCCCCCGCTTTAGAGAGCGTCGGCGCCCTTGTCCCCGGTTCGAATTCGGATGACCTCATCCACGGGGAGGACGAAGATCTTCCCATCGCCGATGCGTCCGGTGTGAGCAGACTTCATCACCGTCTCAACCACCTGCTGAACCCGGTCATCGGGGACCACAATCTCGAGTTTTACTTTGGGAAGAAAATCCACCACGTATTCAGCGCCGCGGTAGAGCTCGGTGTGGCCCTTTTGACGACCCACCCCTTTAACTTCACTGATGGTGATCCCCTGAATCCCCACCTCGTGCAGAGCATCCTTCACTTCGTCCAACTTGAATGGCTTAATAATCGCGTCAATCTTCTTCATTTCTACGACCTGTAATTTGGTTGTGGTGCATCCCTCAGATTGTGGAGAGACCTCTCCCCAACAATCGCCCAGTATCCATCCCGGCATGATAGACGCAACTCCCCGGAACTGTCGAGGGAAACCATTCTTCCTGCATTTGAGAATTTATCAGTGAGGCACTAGTATACGATCATGTCCACGCTGCCCCACACCGACCTGCCGGCCAACCTGACCGACGCCTTGGCCCGGGGACGGCTCTGTATCGGGGAGGTGGCGGGGGTCAACTCCGAAGAGCTCGACGCCCTCTTTGAGCTGGGGGCCCGACACCTTGACTCCGGCCAAAACCAGGACGCGGTCTCTGTTTTTGGGGGGCTGGTCGCACTCTTTCCCTACACCGCCCGCCACTGGCGTGCCTACGGGGTGGCCCTGCAGCGAACGGAGCTGTGGAAAGAAGCCCTCGGCGCCTACCGAGCCGCGGCGCTGCTCGACCCCGACCACCTTGAGACCCGCTGCTATCAGGCGGAGGTCATGCTCCACTTGAACCAGGCGGACCAGGCCCGAAAGCTGCTGGAGGAGGTGCAGACTTCTCCGAGCCCTGAGCTGGCTGAGCGCGCCGCGAGCGTGGTCCAGCACCTCCCTGATGAGCCGAGCGCCCCGCCAGAGCCCCCGCAAGGGCCAGCACCAGCCGCCGAGACCTCCCCCGAGACTCAGCCCCACCTGGAGCTGGACGACGGGCGCCCCCTGCCCCTCTCCCCCGGCGCCTTTGAGGCCGCAACGTCAGCCGAGGCCCCGCCGGAGCCCATTGACCACTGGGAGGGGCTCCTCCCCTCCCGCCCCGCCGTCTCCGATCCGGTTCCCCTGCCCCCGGAGCAGAGCCACACCGCCATCGTCGCGAGGCGCTCCCTGCGAGACCCCGCCGGCGAAGGGTCCCCGGAGCAAACCCACACGGCGATTATACCCCGCAGCCTCCTGGTCCCTGGCGGCGACGCTTCCCGAAAGAGCGCCTCCAAGGCGCGCCCCCCCGAGACCTCGGTGGTCAAGCGCCGGCATCGCCTGCCCCTGCGCCCGGAGCACACTCAAATCATGCCCCATCGTTTTTTTGACCAGGACCAGGAGGACCCCACGCCATGAGCCCCTCGTCCCTTGCTCCCCACCGATATGTCGTCCTGCCCTGGGCGCACCCCACCACCCATCCCGGGCAGGAGCACGTGTTTCAGGCCATCAACCGGGCGCAGGTCGCCCACCACAACCGAGCCCTGCGAGCCTCCAAGGCGCGACTCGCTGCGGAGGGGGAGTCCTCTGGTGATCCGAGCGCGGCTTCGGAGGGCCCCATTACGAGCGCACCCACTCTTGCGCTCCCCTCGCACCTCCCGCCCCCCCTCCTGCCCCCGGGGGACCGCCCGGAGTCCTATGAGGAAGAGTTTATCAGCGCGGCGGTGGTGCTGGATATCCTCAGCACCGGCACCCGCTCCCTGCCCACCGGGCCAGCAATTCTCAGTCGACTGACGGAGGTTTTGGTCTCGGTGGGGGAGCTCAGCGGCGCCACCGCCGAGCATCACCAGGCCCTCCTCGACCAGGCTGGGAGCCCCCAGGGCGAGCGGCGGGAGCAGCTCGCCACCTTGTTGAGCCAGGCCGTCGAGCCGGAGGAGTCCCCACCCGAGGAGGGCCCACCCCGCTGCGCGGCCACTCCCCGGGGGATTCGCCACTCCCTGGAGGCCATCGAGGCCATGGCGGAGCTGGCCGTGCACCAGGCCCACCTCCTCCTTGAGAGCCAGCAAGTGATTGAATACCGCCAGGCTTGATTTTGGCCCGAACGACTTTGCCTCACTTTTCTATCCATGCTACTTCCTGACAACGCAACGCATCATCCGGGGAAGCGCCCCCGTGGAGAGACTCAACAATGGCATTGGATATCCGTCAACGTATCGCAGGAAAATTAAGAGACCTCGTGGCAGAGCCCCTTGAGCGAGGAGGCCATGAGGCCGTCACCCTCGCGGTGGCCGCCCGCAAAGGGGGCGTCGGCAAAACCACCACTTCCATCAACCTCGCCGTGGGCTACGCCCTCAAGCGCGGATTGAAGGTGCTGCTGATTGATCTTGATCCCCAGGCTCACGTCGGCGCAGCTCTTCGCACCCACACCCCCGCTGGCACCGGCTACCTCTCGGATGTCCTTATGGGACGCTGCCGCGAGGTGAGCGAGGTCGCCTACCGCTCTCCCTGGGGCCACCTGGATCTTGTGGGCAACGATAAGAGCCTGGCAGAAACCGAGATGCTCCTCTCCACCAAAATCGGCAAAGAGTTTCTGCTCGACGGCGCCCTGGAGCTCACCCGAACTCACTACGACCTCATCATCCTCGACTGTCCCCCCAACCTCGGGACGCTAACCCTCAACGCCCTCTGCGCCGCAGACCAACTGCTGATCCCCTGCGACATGTCGGTGCTGGCCCTTGAGGGGGTGGGAGACATGCTGCTCACCGTGGAGACCCTCCGCACTCGACTGAACCGAAGCCTCAACGTGGCCGGAATCGTCGCCACCCGGGTAGACTCCCGGGCCACCCGCATGAACGCTGAAATCGAAGCGAGCTTTGAAGACCTCTTCGGCGACACCCTGTTGCAAACGAAAATCCCGCAAAA
>JAZAIZ010000293.1:0-1068 GCA_036230545.1 Myxococcota bacterium | reverse complement strand
GAGCGCTGCTCGAGCTTGCGCTCACATTGAACGGCTCGTCCCCATACGTCTTGGCGGGTACCGGAGCCCAGGTGATCTCCTGGGCGCCCTTGCCCACCTCAAACTCAAATTGTTTCGACGCGAACGCGTACTCATCACTCCCGGCCTGCATGACTAACATCTTGATCAACCCGGCTCCCGTGGAGACCAGCTTGCCTCCCTCAACCTGGCCCGGCCCCTCCAACACCTCAAAGGTTAGCGGCAACCCTGAGTCTGAACTGCCCACAAGACTCACCGGCGCCGCCCCGTACTCCAGCCCCTGTGGCGGCTGCACGCTAAGCACCTGGTTCTCCACCATCAAAATCTTCACACTCGGGCCCTGGACAAGATCAGTGTAGCCGGGTGCATACGCCATCGCCCGAACCGTTGCCCCAACGCTCAAATCAAACGGGATCTCATAAAGGTTGCTGCTGTAATCAGGCACGCTCCCGTCCAATGAGTAATAAACCAGCCAATCCTCACCCTTGCCGCTCTTGATCTCCACCAGCGCCTTGTCCGTCACACTCACCTTTGACCCGGCACCCTTGCCGTTGACCACGATCACAAAGCTCTTAACACTCACCACGATCGGCTCACTCGTTACGCTGCCCCCGGCATTGCTTGCGTTCAGCACGTAACTACCCGCATCCCCCTCGCTGATGTTGCTCAACTCGAGGCTCGCACTCGTTGCACCGGCCACGTCCGCCCCGTCCTTCTGCCACTGATAACTCACACCGCTGCCGTACACCCCCACCTCAAGTGTCAACGAACCACCCGGCTGCCCCACCGCCTCGCTCTCCTGCTTGCCAATCACCGGCTTGGCCAACACCTCCGCACCCGCCTGAACCACCGTGTGGGTTTTGCCTGCCACCGTGATCGTTCCCGTCCTCTGCTCCGCACTCTCATTGGCGGCCACCTGATACTTCACCACCCCATCACCCGTGCGGGAGGAGGATTTGTTCTCATACCAGGCAATGGTGTCGTCATCCCCTGATGCCGAGAGCACGTCCACGTCTCCGTCCCCGTCCACATCGGCAGCGTAAACGGATC
>JAZAIZ010000292.1:0-13933 GCA_036230545.1 Myxococcota bacterium | reverse complement strand
TCCTCGCAGGGATGAGCGCCCGCGCAGAGAAGACCGCCTCGGCCGTGACGAGCGCCCGCGTAGAGAAGACCGCTTTGCTCGTGATGAGCGTCCCGGCAGGGAAGACCGCCTCGGTCGTGATGAGCGTCCCGGCAGGGAAGACCGCCTCGGTCGTGACGAGCGTCCCGGCAGGGAAGACCGCCTCGGTCGTGACGAGCGTCCCGCCAGGGAAGAGCGACCACGGATGCTTTCGCGTCCGGAAGAGGGGATGGAGCGTTTTCGTATCGAGGTTGGGCTGCAGGACGGAGTCAAGCCCGCAAACATCGTTGGGGCCGTAGCCAATGAGGCGGGGCTGGAAAATGAGTTTATTGGCACGATTGAAATTTACGATGATTACAGCACCATCGATTTGCCCGAGGGAATGCCCCGGGAGGTGTTTGATGACCTCAAGGCGGTGTGGGTTTGCAATAAGCAGCTGAGCATCTCCCGAGCCAATCGAACGGACCGCCGGGCGGCGAAGTTTGGTGGGGCCGGGCGGCGTGGAAAAATCGGCGGAGACAAGCCACCGCGGCGCACGGGGCGTAAGCCGGTTCAGGCCATCCGGGGCAAAAAGGATAGCCGTCGCAACAGAACCAAGGCACGGCAGTCACGCTAAGTGAGTTGGTTTTAGGGGGGGGCGGTTGTTTAGAAGACCATCGTGCTCTTGAGGGCAAAGAGGTACCACCACTCTTCGCCCTCGGGGCTGTTGGGGTTGAGCATCATGTAGACCCCCTCGGTCCCGTGCATGAGGTGCCCTTCACATTTCAAGACCCAGAAGTCGTTGACGTCAAAGCGGACCGCAAGGCTGTAGTCGTCTTGGTATTGGCTATATTGGTCGCTGTCGTAGCTGTAGGTCTCTCCGGGGTTGGCCTGCTCCCAGCCGGCAGGTGCGGTGTTGACCTCGGCGGGAGCTTTGCGACCGAGGAGGCGGTCGGGGAAGCGTCGATAGTAGTCACGAGGATCTCGCTGAAATCCATAATATCCCGAAATCTGAATAAGCTCGTTTAATCGGTAGGACGCCTGCAGGTAATAGCGCTCCTGGTTCAGATCGGTGTGCGGTATGAGGGGCGCGTTGTTGGACTGGAATTCCCCGTAGTAGAGGGCGTACTCGGCAGCGAAGACGAACTCGTCGATGGTGTACTCAATAGAGCCTACCGAAAACATCACCTCTGCTTTGTATTGCAGGTTTTGGGAGAACGAAGCGGGCAGCTGCCCAATCTGCTCGAGCTGATTGATGAAGCCGTCGGCCACCCTGGCGTGGATGAGCGCTTTATAATACACGCTGGACGCCTTCATAAGCAGCCCTTCCCAGGGGGTGTTCCATTGGAGTGAACCGCCGAACATGTAGGGGTTGAAGCTGTTGTCTTGAATGGTGAAGATGGCGTTGCCTTCGCCGGTGTAGAAGGCGCGGTTGTTAAAGAAGAGGGCCGTTGAACTGTTGCTTCTTACCGCGGGGCCCATGATGGCGCCGCCAAAGAGGGTGTAGTCGAAATGACCGAGACTGGGGGAGCCGGGGTCGAGGTTGCCGTAGAGCTCGATGCCGTCAAAGGCCACCTGAAGGTCTCGGAGGGCCTCAAAATAGACCGATTGGGGCAGGAGCACCGAGGGGCGGACGATGTCGAGGTCGCGGTATTCACCGTAGAGGCCGTAGGGCATTTTGATGCGGCCCAGGCGAACGTTGAGGTTGTCTCTAAAGGCGTAGTCGGCGAAGGCCCAGTCGAGCTCGAACTTGAAGTTGCCCAGCTGACCCAGATCCCGGGCGAAGAGTTGCAGTCCGACTCGCATCTCGTCGGAGATGGAGGTGCCAAAGTTAATGCCCACCTCGGCGAACTCCCAGCTGCCCCGTTTGGTGGGCCCCAGAAAGTTGCTGCCGCCGTTTTTCGGGTCGTCGTCTCCTTGAAGGAGCCCGTCAAAATAGGACTGCCCATAGGTTTTGAGGTAGCCCTGGCTGATAAAGCCATGGACCTCCACGTCCTGGGAATAAGCGGGCAGGGCGATCAGGACACCAAGGAGCCCGGTCAGCAGGGTGAGGTGACGCAGAGAGGGGCGAGGGCTCCGGCGCTGAATGTCCTGCATGGGGCAACCCTTCTTGTGAGGGGAGCGTTGCTGCCTGGAGCGTTTTGCTTTGTTGGTGGATAAGAGCATCTAGTTCACCGGAAGAGCGGTGACGCCGTCTCTGCGGGTTGCGGAGTCGACGTAGCCCAGCGCGCCTGGGGTCCTGGCTACAAACTTAATGAGCTCTTCCTCCGATGAGAATGATTTGGGCATCTTGCCCTTTCCGGAGAAGACGAGCTTTCGCCAATAGTTGGTAAATTGCTTGGGGGTTTTGCGCGCGTGCTTTTTGATGAAGTTTTCGTGGGTGGGGCCGTGGGTCAGCACCGCGAGGATGACCTTCTCGCCGCTGGGCCATTTCTTCGACTTGCCAAGCAGCAGCTTCTTGAGGCGTTTTCTGGGGAGCTGCTTGGTGGAATGGCCGGTTTTGACGATCACGATTTCTTCGGCCTGGGCCAGGCCAGGGGGGCCCAGGGTCAGCAGCAGCACAAGGGCGGCTCCGGCAAGCCGGCGCCCGTGGACTGGATTTGATGGTTTTTTCCAATTCCTCATGATTCAATCCCCCTTAGAATGTCACCGTGGTTTTGGCGGCCAGGAGCGTCCAGAAGCGTTTCAATTGTGGATGCTTCTTGTTCTCCAGCGCATAGACCTGGGCGGTGCCGTCGAAGTGATGTGCTTCGAGTTTAAAGAGCCAGGAGTCTGTGATGTCAAAGCGCAACGCGATGGCTTTGTCTTTCATGTAAGAGCCGTGGTCGGGAATAAGCCCGGCCGCTGCTTTTTGGGCGTCGTTGGCGTCATAAAGATAGGAGAAATAGGCCGCGGCCTGCACAAGGTCGCTAAAGCGGTATTCGACCTGGGTGTACCAGCGCTCCTGCTCAAGGGTGGTGTGCGGAATAATCGGGGCGGCGTTCATCTCAAAGAGTCCGTAGTATTGTGCATATTCGGCGGTTAAGGTGAGGTTGTCGCTGGTGTATTGAGCAGAGGCGACCCAGAAGGTGACGTCGTGCATGGTGATTTTGAGGTCTTTGCTCCAGCCTTCGGGTTGCTGTCCCAGCGCTTCAAGGGTGCGGGTAAGTGTGGGGCTTATGGCCGCGGTGGCCTTGGCCTGATAGCGGGTGAAGGTGCCATTGAGGACCAGCCCGTCGAGGAGGGTGTCCCATTTTAAGGCTCCGCCAAAGAGGTACTTGTTTTTGATGTCGGTTATTTTGAAGCTCTGCAGACCGCTTTCGGGGTCGTAGGCCTCGTTGTTGAAATAATAGGCGACGGAGCTCTCCGAGGCGTTGGGCACGGTGGCGGCTCCGCCAAAGAGTTGGTAGTCAAAGGTGCCGAGGTCGGGGAGGTCGAAGGTGCCGTAGATGGCCGTTCCGTTAAAGGAGACCAGGAGGTCGCGGAGGGCCAGGTAGTAGACGCTTTGTGGAAGCAGCACCGTGGCGCGCACGATGTCAAAATCCTGAATCTCACCGTAGAGACCATAGGGCATCTTGATGCGCCCCACGCGAAACCCCAGCCAGTCTTCGTAGGCGTAGTCGCCAAAGGCCCAGTCGATCTCCATTTGGAAGTTGCCCAGGTTTCCCAACTCGCGGGTGAAGAATTGCAGCCCCATGCTGAGGTCATTGGTGACCGTGGTGGAGAAGTTTATGGCCGCCTCTGAGTATTCCCAGCTGCCGGGTTTGGTGGGACCGAGGTAGTTGTTGCCGTTGGATTTGAGGTAGCCCTGACTCAGAAAGCCGTGCATGGCGACCTCCTGGGCTTGAGCCGGCGCTGCGGTCAGGGAAAGGAGCAAGCCGCAGGCAATCAAAATCCACCTGGCCCGGGAGGTGCCCGTTTTGGGATCTTGTGTGCGTGGCTTGTGCTTCATTGCGTCGTCTCTCCACTCACCCTGTGATCCGGTCGAGCCGGATGCGGTGTTGAGGCTCCGTTTGCGCCGGAGCTGATTGAGTAATCTATAGGGGATTCCTGTTGGGCTTACAACAAGCGTGTTTTTTTCTCTTGGGGAGCAAGCTCATGGGGACGGCGCGGGTTGAATTAAGAGCGCTTTCCCTGGAGGGGGGAGAGGGAGTCCATTCGGAGGTGGGGCTCGAGGAGCGTTCGGAAGTTGCCACGGGTGCCGAGCTTTTGTTGAATGCCGTAGTGGCCGGCGATGGCGCGGTTGAGCAGGGCGAGCGCTGGGGCGGGCTGGAATGAACTGATGTGGGTGCTGAGAAAGCGAGGGAGGCGCCGCAGCACCTCGCGGTGAAGGTCTGCGGTGCCAAAGTCGTAGGTATTGCCGGCCTGAAAGGGGAGGATAAAGATGTCGCGCCATGTTTTGTAGAAGGAGGCCTCAACCGGGGGACCTTCGAGGTTGCGGGCGCCGCAGCGGATTAAGCCGTCTTCGACGCCGGTATAATCTTCATCCACCGCGGCTCGCACCGTGTCACGCCAGGCCTCGACCAGCGGGTCGGGCAGAGCGGTGGTGCACCCGAAGTCGTAGAAGACAATGGCGCCGTTTTGGCGGAACGCGAAGTTGGCCGGGTTGGGGTCGGCGTGCAGGCAGCGGAGGTTGAAGAGCTGATCGGCCATGACCTCGAAGAGGGTTTGGCCGAGCTCGTCCCGCTGGGCCCGCGAATAGCCGGAGGACGCAAGGAGGTGAAGCGGGTCCCCGGCTTCGAAGGTGAGGGTGAGCACCCGTGGAGTGCTGAGGTTTTCGACCACCTCGGGAATGACCACTCGGGGATGCTGGCGGTAGTAGTTGGCGAAGAGGCGGACGTTGTGGGCCTCCCGGGTGTAGTCGAGCTCTTCGTGCAGGCCCCGTCTCAGCTCGTCAAAGAGCGCGTTCAAAGAGCTCCTGGGCACCTGCAGGACGCCGCTCGCCGAGAGCAGCACCTTGAGGTGGCTAAGGTCGGAGTTCACCGCGCCGTCCACTCCCGGGTATTGGACCTTTACTGCCACATCGAGTCCATCGAGGGTGCGGGCACGGTGCACCTGCCCAATGGATGCCGCCGCGAAGGGGTGCGGCTCAAAAGAGTGAAAGAGAGCGTCGGGGGAGGCGCCAAGCTCGCGCTCGATCTGGGAGCAGACCACGGTGTAGGGGACTGGCGAGGCGTCCCCTTGCAGGGCCCGGAGGGCGTCGTTGACCTCCGCAGGGAGGAGGTCGTGGGCCAGGGAGGCCATCTGGCCGACCTTCATCACGGCGCCCTTGAGCTCCCCGAGGGTCTCCGCGATTTTACGCCCCGTGTGCTGGTGATTGAGGACGCGGAGCTCGGCGGCCCGATCGCCTGTGGAGAAGGCCGCTTTGACCCGGGAGTGGGCGTAGCGACCGGCCACCGACGCGCTCAGGCCCGCCAGCTTGAAGAAGCGACGCCGGCCGGTGAGTGGGCCGGGGGTCATTGAGGAGCCCGGGTGGGGCTTTTGAAGAACTCCACGAGCGCCTGCAGGGGCATAACCTCACCGATGAAGTCGCTGTCCACGGCGATGAAGCGGTGCAGGTTGGAGGGGCGGGTGGGGACTCCGATGCAGGGCCAGGGGGGAGGGGGGCTGAGGTAGTCGCCGTGGGGGGAGAGCATGTGAGCGCGGTCGGAGGCGAAGTGGTGGAGGTAGTCCTGCCGGGAGAGCACTCGGAATTGAGGCCTGAGGGGCCCAGGAAGATCGGTGCCGCCCCGGCAGGTCTCCTGCAGATAGGATGAGAGCGGCGTGGGGGAGGGGAGCCTGCTGTCGAGGTCCCAGACGCCCCATGGGTGCGGGGCGCCCGGCTCCAGGAGGGAGAGGAGGATGACGTGGTAGTCCCAGAGGACGGGCTCGTCAGGGGCGCCGGCGCGCTGTTGCCACAGGGGGCAGCACCCTTTCGAGTTGGAGATGAACACCACCCAGGTTGGCTGGGACTCAAAGCGGGGAGACTGACAGAGGTGCCAGATGTTCTCCTCACAATAAGAGGGACAATAGAGGGGCGGGGTGGTGCTTTGGGTCATGGGTGTGGATGGTTTTATGCCCGCGGCGAGAGCAGGACAAGCGCTGGTTGATGAATCGCCGTTGCGGGGGTGTTTTGCACGCTGGAGTCGTGCATTTCGAGGGCGGCGGTGATATGTCCGCTCGGAACGGGGCGGGCACCAGACAGGATAGAGGCGATGAAAAAGATGATGCAGTGGGTGTTGGTGTTGGCGATTGGCGTCAGTGGTGGGCCTGTGTTTGCCCAGGGCTTTGGGGGTGGTGGTTTTGGTCAGCCGGCGGCTGCGGCGCCCTTGACCTTGAAGAAAGAGCGTATTGAGCGGCTCTTAAAGATGATCCCTGAACTCGCGAGGGCCACGGCGCAGTATCAGGGACAGTTTTTGTCCAGCCTTGCCGCTCCCGGTGGAGCCGGGACGCTGCCCCAGATCTCCAATCCCGAGATGGAGCGTCTGCAGAAGATTTATGCGAAGCACGGGTTCACTCTTGAGGAGTTCATTATGGAGCTCTCGGTGCTGGTGGCGACCTATTTTGCGCTTGATAAAGAGGCCTTCGCGGCCATGCTGCCAAGCGAAGACAAGCCTGAGATTAAGGCGATGTTAAGCAATCCGGAGATTACCCCGGCCCAGAAGGAGCAGATCAGGGCGCAGATTAAGCAGGCGCGCCTCAAGCAGGGAGAGCTGCGCAAATACCTTGAAGCCCAGACCACCCCCGCCAATATGGCTGTTCTCAAGCCCATGCTCCCCAAAGTGAGAGGGGTTTTTCGGGAGGTTGAGAAGTTGACCCGTGCAGCTCCGAAAGCTGCCCCAAAAAAATCCTCCGCGCCGGCTCCGGCAAAAAAACCGGGAAAGGCGACCCCCTGAGGGCCTCCCTGGATCCTACCCAATTGTAGGGGGGACTCGATTTATTCCATAAGTAAAACAGGTGCTTAGGACCTTGGTGTGGGCTCCTGAGGGGGATTGTATGCGAAGGTCCTACCGGATTCCGTGAAGGAGTTGGGCCGCATACTTGACCCTACATGGGGCCTTTCTTACAATTATTAATACGTGAGCGGGACTGACGTTTTTCGTTGGTTTTAGAAAACTCGTGGGTTGGGGGCGATTTTTTCCCGGCGTGCGTTAAAGAGCAGGAGAGCGGTGTGATGAAGAAAACAGATAAGCGTAAACAAAGCCTCTATTTTCCAGAGGAAATGCTGCGTGAGATTCAAACCGAAGCGAACCGTCAGGATCGTTCGTTGTCCTGGATTGTTCAGCAGGCATGGCGTGTATCACGGGAGGAAATCAAAAAATTTCCCTCGGTTAACGACATGATCGGTGAAGAATCCATGGGGGGGATATAACGTCGTGAATTCTGGACCCACCAAGCGACAGGCGCTTTATTTCCCTGCGGACATGTTGGCGGAGCTTCAAATTGAGGCGAAGCGGCAGGACAGATCGATCTCATGGTTGATCCAGCAGGCGTGGAAAGTGGCCTACAGCGAAATGCAGAAGATCCCAAGCACCACGGATTATCTTCCAATGCTGGTTGAGCGACCGCCGTCACCTCAGGGTGATGGGGGCCTTGTTTAGCGATCGAAGTTAAGTTCGCCGCCGATGGGCTGCGCGAACTTCATTCCGGCTGCCTGGACCTTGCTGTCAAAGATGTAGGGGATCGCGCTTCTCCCGCGCAGACGCCTCGTTAGCGCTTTGTGGTTGTGTGCGCTTAGGGTTCGATTGATTTCAAACTCGATTCCCATCCCTGGGCCCAGGGTTCGGTTGGAGTCGAGCACACCCTCATGAATGGGGGTTCCGTCCAACTTCAGCGAGTATTGCAGCTCATCGAGTCGCAGTGAAAACGCGTTGGGGTTTTCTACCGTCACAAAAAAGTTCAGCTCATAGTTGCCATGGGAATAACGCGCGCCCTCCGCCTCGACGCTCACCTTTGGGGGGTGGGGAGGGAAGAGTTCGCCACGCCATTGGGCCTCTTTGTGCTCGCTGCCCTGGTGGGTGGAGATCTGAAAGGTGGCGTTGAAGTTATAGCGCCAGATGGTGAGCGCGCCTTCGGCAGTGTCGGTGGGCCGGTCTTTGGGGAGAGGCAGGGAGAGCTGGGTTGCGAAGGACTCGCTGCTTTGGGTGGGGACTGTGAGGGCAACTGGCTCAGTGCCGCTGACTGGGGGGGCGCCTTCAATCTCAAAGACCCAGTCCACGGCCTTGACGGTGGCTGGGTGGGCTGAGGTGTTCTCTATCGTCCACGGGAGCTCAACGAGCAGGTGATTGAGCTCGGGGGTTTCGGTGAGTGGGCTGGTGGTGAGTTGGACCTGCGCCGCCTTGGGGGCAGAGGCTCCACTGAGCCCGCAGGCCGGTGCGACGAGGGCAAGACACAGGCTGAGACGGAGCGCGTTCGTTGAGGTACACCTCGTGTTCATGGCAGGGTCCTTTGAGACAGAGTTAAAGAGCCGTTGCCCGATAATGGATCCTGGAGTCTTAAGCAATTGATGATGGAAATCGAGTGGACTTTTTGCGGGTGGTCGCGGTAGGGGGATTGGTTCATTGCCCTTTGGTTCCTTGACGTCCGGCGCTGCGGGGGGAAGAAACGAAACGTCAACAAAGAAAGAAGGCCTATGACCGCTCCCGCTTTGATCCTGAGTCTGGTGTTGTGGACCTCGCCCGCTACAGAGGGGGGAAGCCCCTATGAGGTTGATCCGGTGATCGATGGGACCGCCACCGCGGCGGCCTTTGTCTTTTCGGCGGTTCTGGCGGGGCTGGTGAAGCCCACGCTGCCTGCGAGCCGCAACTGTGATCTGGATCCCGCTACCGGGCTCTGTGATGCCGAGTCTTTGAACGCCCTTGATCGCGGGGTGGTGGGGATGAAGTCGGCGCAGTGGCGCCTGGTGAGTGACGTCAGCGCCTGGTTTACTTACGCCGCGCCCATCGGGCTGGGGGCGCTTGATTATTTTCATTTGTCCGACCATGGGACCTGGGGGGATCTGGGGGCCGACCTGCTGGTGGCGGCTCAGGCGGTGGGGCTAACGGTGCTGGTTACCGACCTCTTCAAGTTTGCGGTGGGGCGGCCGCGGCCGACGCAGTACACCGAGGGGGTGTTCTCGGGGAGCTCTGAGCACTCCATGGGTTTTCCGTCGGGGCACACTTCCTCCACCGCAGCGGCGGCCTTTGCCACGGCCACCACCTTCGCGTTGCGCCACCCCGAGTCTCCGTGGCGCTATGGCGTCTACGCGGCGGGGACGGCCCTCACCGGGCTCACGGCCTGGGCCCGCGTTGGGGGAGGCATGCATTTTTACTCGGATGTGCTCGCTGGGGCGGCGCTGGGGGCGGCCATGGGCGTGGTGGTGCCTCGTTTGCACCGACGGATGGAGGGCGTGGCGCTGGCGGTCACGCCGGGGTATGGAGGAGGAGCGTCTCAGGTGAGTCTGTCCTTTCGTTATTAGTCCCCAGGGGCCGGGGAGTTCGAAAAGGCCAGCCTGTGCAAGGGCTTAAGGGGGAGGACCCGGCGGATCTGTCGCGGGGGTGTGGCGTTTCATTTTGATTCTTTTTTTTTGAAATCACTTGGAATTCTGGGTTGTTTCGCTGGGGGGGATTGGATATACACCGCCGCCTGCTTTCACGGGACGGAGTTCTGTCACTGGAAGCGTGGCGGGTTGGGTGGACCAACCCCGGTGTTCATTAACAGATTTAAAGTTGGCTGAATAATATGAGTGTCTCTTTAAGAACCTACGCATTTTTGGATTCGTTGCAGCCGCAACTGACCGGGCACATCTGCTCCACCTGTCGAGGATTTTGGCCGGTGCCCTACGAAGCGGCGCTGTTTATTGAAATCGCGCCAGGGATGGCCATTCACCGCTTGCTGGACCGCGCTCTGAAAACCACGCGGGTTCACCCGGCCACTATCGTGGTTGAGCGGGCCTTTGGAATGGTGATGCTGCACAGTGAGGACAAGGGAGAGGTGCACTCTGCCGGTGAAGCCATCCTGGACGAACTCAACAACGAGGTGGGAGATCGCCTTGAGCCCAAGCTGATCACCA
This sequence comes from Myxococcota bacterium, assembly GCA_036230545.1. Classification (GTDB taxonomy): domain Bacteria; phylum Myxococcota; class XYA12-FULL-58-9; order XYA12-FULL-58-9; family JABJBS01; genus CAXGXL01. The sequence continues at coordinate 3,927 of JAZAIZ010000292.1, read as the reverse complement.
ACCAGATCATCCGCTCGATTGAGCCCGACCACGCGCAGTGTGTGAACAAGCTCCGTTATGGCTCCATGATTACACCGGGGGAATCTCTCTTGATTATGGAGACCCAGCCCGCGGCGTATATCTGTCTCGCGGCCAATGAGGCGGAGAAGGCGGCCAACGTCAAATTGCTGGAGTGTACTCCCTTTGGTGCCTTTGGTCGTTTGTATATGAGCGGCTCAGAGGCTGAGATCGACGCGGCCTCGCAGGCGGCGACGGAGGCCATTGAGGCCATCTCCGGACAGCCCATTAAATAGACCGATTGGGATTTAATTTTATCAACACGGCGTTGTTTATTCGACGCCCTTAGGACTCATAAAGAGAAACGAGGATGCCATGGCAGACGCTTTGGGAATGATTGAAACCAGAGGATTTGTTGGAATGGTCGAAGCTTCCGACGCAATGGTGAAGGCCGCTCGGGTTGAGCTTGTTGGCTACGAGAAGATTGGCGGAGGTTTTGTGACCGCCGTTGTTCGTGGTGACGTCGCGGCGGTCAAGGCCGCCACTGACGCGGGCGCGCGCGCTGCGGAGCGTGTGGGTGAGTTGGTGAGTGTTCACGTGATTCCTCGCCCCCATGAAAATATTGATGGCGTGCTGCCATTGGGTCGACTTGCTGAAGCGTAAGCGGCGACGGGAGTAAGGTTTGCAGATTGCGAGAGTGATAGGCACAGTTGTGGCTACGTGCAAGGACGCGGAGCTGGAGGGGCTAAAGATGTTGCTCCTTCAGGCCGCTTCGCCGTCCGGAGACGCCGAGGGCAGTTTTGTCGTGGCGGCGGATAGCGTGGGCGCGGGGCTTGGGGATGTGGTGCTTTATGCGAGCGGCAGCTCCGCCCGCCAAACCACCCAGACCAAAGACCGCCCCGTGGATGCCGTGGTGATGGCTATTATCGACATGATCGATGAAGGCGGGTCGCCCCGTTATCGAAAGCTGGAGGACAACTAGAAGTCCCCTGCAGGGTCTGGTGACAGGCCTGGTTCAGAGCGTTTTAGTGTCTCCTTCATACCCGTGGAGCTGCGGTAGGTTATGCCTTATTTATCAGAAGACAAGATCACTGCTCTTGTGGAGCAGGTCGTTGACAGATTGAACCACGCCTCCGGTGAAAAACCGGCTCCTGCGCCGGTGAACCCACCTTATGGCTGCAGTCCGACGCGAGTTGCGTCACGGGGGGCGTCCCCTGCGCCGGCGCGTGCGAGCTCCGGGGGCCCGGTGGGTGGCAGCCATCGCCGGGGTGCCCGGGGAGTTTTTTCGGATATCGACTCCGCAGTAGCGGCGGCCACCGTGGCGTTTCAGCAGTTTTCGCAGCTTGGTCTGGAGCGACGCTTTAAGATTATCGCGGAGATTCGTCAGGAGTGTCATCGGCACCTTGAGAAGCTCGCGCGGGATGCTCACGAAGAGACCGGGCTTGGGCGCTATGACCAGAAGCTGAACAAGAATCGTCTCGTGATTGATAAGACCCCGGGCCCTGAGATTCTCAAGCCCGAGGCGTTCAGTGGGGACAATGGCCTGATGCTGCAGGAGTATGCTCCCTATGGCATCATTGGTGCGATCACCCCCACCACCAACCCCACCGAGACTATCATCTGCAACGGCATTGGGATGATTTCCGCGGGCAACGCGGTGGTGTTTAATCCTCACCCCGGCGCCAAAAAGGTCTGTGCGTTTACGGTGCAAATCATCAACGATGCGATTGTGCGCGCCGGCGGACCTGAGAATCTGATGTGCTGTACGGCTGAGCCCACCATTGAGTCGGCGCAGGCGTTGATGACCCACAAGGGGATTCGGTTGCTGGTGGTGACTGGCGGTCCTGGGGTGGTTGAGGCCGCCATGAAGTCGGGTAAGAAGGTCATCGCGGGTGGTCCCGGAAACCCACCGGTGGTGGTGGACGAGACCGCAGATCTGGTTGCGGCCGCAGACGGCATCGTCAAAGGCGTCTCCCTGGATAACAACATCGTCTGCTCAGCTGAGAAGGAGATCATCGCGGTGGATTCCATCGCCGATGAACTCAAGCGGCTGCTCTCCCGGAGCGGTGCCTACGAGCTGAAGGGGCGTGAGATTGAGCAGGTTGAGAAAGTGGTGATTGGGGACAACGGGTACCCCAACAAAGACTTTGTGGGCAAAGACATCGCGAAGATTCTTGGACAGATTGGGGTGACCGCTCCGAGTGGCTGCCTCATCGCCTTCGCGGAGGTGCCCGAGAATCATCCCTTTGTGCAGACTGAGTTGCTTTTGCCGGTGGCGGGATTTGTGCGGGTCCCCAACGTGCATGAGGCCATCGCGTGTGCGGTGCGCTGTGAGCACGGCAATGGGCACACAGCGGCCATGTGGTCGAAGAATATCGACAACCTTCATAAGATGGCGTGTGCGGTGAATACGTCTATCTTTACGAAGAATGCGCCCACCTATGCGGGGCTGGGGCTGGGGGGAGAGGGTTACACCTCCTTCACCATCGCGAGCCCCACCGGCGAGGGCCTCACCACCGCCCGGGATTTCTCCCGGGTTCGGCGGTGTGTCCTCAAAGATCACTTCCGAATTGTTTAGGGGGCGCCGGAGGGGGCGTCTTTAGAATCCAAGACCATCCGTAGAGAATTGAGTCAGCTGGTGAAAGGCCTTGAACCTGGCCTGAATGTCCTGGTGCGTGAGGGTGCGGAAACGGTCGAGGCTGAAGTCCTGGACTGCGTAGGAGGCCAACACGCTGCCCATGATCACCGCCTGCCGGAGGGTGGGAGCGTCGAGGGTGCCTTTGCGCGCCAGGTAGCCCATCATACCACCGGCGAAGGAGTCGCCCGCACCCGTGGGGTCTTTGACGACGTCCAGGGGGAAGGCTGGGGCGGCGAAGATCTCATCTTCGAAGAAGACTAAGGCGCCGTGTTCTCCTCGTTTAATGACCAGCAGACGAGGTCCCATTTTGCGAATCTCGGCGGCGGCCTGCAGGAGGTTGTCTTTGCCGGAGAGTGAGCGGGCCTCTGCGTCGTTGATGGAGAGGAGGTCTACCTTTTGGAGGGTTTGCAGGAGGGGCTCGTGGGCTCCTTCGATCCAGAAGTTCATCGTGTCACAGGCGACGAGGGCCGGATTTCGAACTTGATTGACCACGTGGGTTTGCAGCTCAGGATCGATGTTTCCGAGGACGACATATCGGGCGTCTTTGAAATGCTCGGGGAGGTCGGGATTAAATCCGGCCAGGACATTGAGCTGGGTGTCGAGGGTTTTGGCGACGTTGATGTCGTCCATATAATGCCCTCTCCAGCGAAAGGTCTTGCCGGGCTGGCGGTTGACACCGGTGGTGTCGATGTCGCGACTGCGGAAGAACTCCAGGTGCTCCTCGGGGAAGTCCTCGCCAATCACTGCGACCATGCCAACGGTGGTGAAGTAGGAGGCCGCGACTCCCAGAAAACTCACGGAGCCGCCGAGAACGTCCTCCTTCTTGCCATAGGGGGTCTCAACACAATCGAACGCTACAGTTCCCACCGACAGGATGCTCATCATAATGCCTCACAATTTTGATAGGGTCAGGGTCGAGCCTCGCTCGATGGGCCTCTCTAACCGAATTTTGGGGTAAAACAAAAGGGCTCCCGAACATTTTTGGGAGTGGGGGAGAGGGCTGGTCGATTAGCGTCGGCCGTGCTAGTGGGACAGCGAGGCGTGCACCGCGATGGGGCGCGCGGTGTCTTTTGGGCGCTTTTGCTTAAAAGAGAAGTGAAAACAGTATTTTAGGGGCCTGCCTTATGTCTAGTGAACAACCTGAACTCCAAATCGCTGCTCCGAGCCGTTGGCCGCCTCGGGTGGCCTATGCGTTGGCGCTCGTGACTTTTGTTGGGGCCGTTTTCTCCTGGGTGGAGGTGTCGACTGTAGCGGAGGCCAGGGAGTCGGTGCTGGCGTCGGTGGATTCCGCG
>JAZAIZ010000291.1:0-17062 GCA_036230545.1 Myxococcota bacterium | reverse complement strand
AACTGATGTAGCAGGAACGTCTGCAGGGAACTGATGTGCAGAATATGTCGAATAGCTTGATACCTCCCGGTTGGGAACTGATGTAGCAGGAACGTCTGCAGAATATGTCGAATAGCTTGATACCTCCCGGTTGGGTGGTTGGTTTGCCCCCCCGAACCGCCCCCTTGGGTCACCCAGCACGGAGAAGGTATCCTTAATTCCGCCCAGGAAGTCGGATGGGTTCCCCCCCTATCCGATTCCTGGACGGTTTTTTTTTGCCCCAAGCAAGACTCTAAACAACCAGCTGACGACCCGACCTACCTGTAATGCGAGGGCACCCACGCCCCCTTGGGAAAGCACGGCTGCCCAAAGGCTTTGAGGGCCTCGCTGGCCGCCCTGAAGGCCTCCTGAAAGGTCCAATAGAGCGCCAGATATTCCTGAGTGAGCGCATCGCTCATCCGCGCCCACGCGGTTAGTGTCCTGCGTCGCTCCTCCCACCAAGGTGGTGGCGGTGGAGGAACCCGCTTAAAGATAGACATCCCGACAACCGCCTTTCGACCAACCACGCGAATCCCCGCCTCCCTCCGCTTCGCCGCGGCCTTCGCCACCATTGCACCCACCAACTCCCGCGCCCGCCTCCGCCGGGAAGAGGCGTCGAGATGACTCCAGGCACCAATCGGCGTCAGCTTAATCTGCAGGGTTTGATAAAACTCGCTCTTTCGAACAACCACCCGACCCCCACTGCGCTCCTGCTCACGCTTCGCCTCCCCATACGCTGTCGCATTAAACCAACTCCCCCCATCCACAGCGCCCTCAAGAAGGGCCCTGGAACAATGCAGCCCCGGCCACTGACTGGGATGCTCAACCAGGTTCTCCTTCACCCCCTGAGACAGAATATAGACCAGGCATTCCTCCTGACTCTCCGGGGTGGGCAGGGCCGTTGACAAAAATCTCGAGTGCCACAACGAGCCACTAAGGTTATATTTCTGTCCAAGACGCCGCGAAATCTCACGCTTAATAAAGCCCACAAAGGCAGATATCTCGGCTGACTCCCCCGAGACCATCAGATGAAAGTGATTGGACATAAACGCATAGCCATAAAGCCTGACCTCCGGCCAATTGGCCTGCGCCTTCGCCACCACCCCCGCCGTCAAGTTTGCCGTGTGCTTCTTAGGCACCAGCAAAAACTCCCCGCGGAGGGTTTTTGAGATAATGTGATAGGGGACACCTTCCAAGTGAAAGCGTGCATGGCGCCGACGAGAAGGGGCTGAATCAAGGGGGGGAGAAAACATCATGCGCCCCGATGAGCAAAAATCACACCAGCGCGTTGTGGGAAAAAATAAGGGTTTTTTCGGCTTCGAGCGCCGCCCGTGTAACAAAATGACACACTTCTGAAAGGGCTCCGACCCTAAGCCGGTGGAAGAAACCTACGATGAAGCGCCCAAAGCTCCTAGCAGGAGCCGACATTCAAACCAATCAAAAGCGCCCAATAGGGTGACGGGGGTCCTGCTCAGGGTTGTACCAACGCAGCGGTGAGGGATGACTCGCCCACTTGGCGATGCCATGATGCGCGTTGTAACCGCGCACCGTCTTGATCATAGGCTCCCCAAAGGTGTTCACCGCGTCCGTAAAAAGCGCCCGAAATCGAGCAACGTCCGGGTCATCCGATGGAAGAAGTGGGTTAAAGGCATAGCCACGCTCTTTTTCAAAAGCCGTCGCCGCCACCTGCAGGCCAACCAGGGTTAAGGTCCTGTCCTGGCCGCTCTTGCACTGAACCGTCAGCGCTTGATTCGTCTCTTTCAGGAGGTAAGAGAGCAGCACAAACTCCACGCTCGGGTCACTCTTGTCCAGCAGCTCGTTGCCGCCGTAAGTGCGGCCGGTATAAATGTGCTGAATCAAATTCACCACGAGGGCCTCTCGGTCTCCCACACGCCGACGGGCGGTTTCAACGGGGGCCTGACTCCAGAAGTTCTCGGAACTCAAGGTGCCCCTCTCAAGCCCCTCCTTAAGGATCCGGCTCAGAATCTTCTCGGCGCCCTCGCTTTGGCCCCAGGTCGCGCACAGTTGACCAACGAGCCGGTCAAGAGTGGGACGATTGCAGGTTCGGTGCCGCGTTATATTAGCCTCCAGGCGCGACTGGCCCGAGAGGGTGAGGTTGAGAAGGGCAGGGCGCTCAAAGCAAACCTTCACCGGGGCGCCCCCCAGGCTAAGCACTCGCCGAAGCTGGGGACTGTCTCCGAAGAGGTCCTCAACGGAGTTTTCAATGTTGGCGATGAAGGTGCGCTCGCGTTCTCCGCCCGTGAGCGACGAAAACCAGCCTTTCAAAGTGGAGCGGTCCATGGCGGTGATGAGCGTCATTTGAAAGCGATACTCGCCGCTCGCTTCGTCAAGATGAAACCCGGTGGCCTGGGAGAGATCCCCCTGAGCAGCCTCCAAAGCGCTGAGTGCATTAAACTTGAGCAGCTCCTCGAGCTTTTGGGGCGTGTCGCTGCGAGCAGACCGACCACACACAGCGAGGGCGCCCGCCTCGATTCGAGCGAGGCTCGCGTTAAATCGCTGCATAAACTCATTGCCGGGCTTGTGGTCTTTTTTAATCGCCACGCTGCTTAAGGTGAGGTCGTTGATGAGGGTGTCCACTCCCAGAGGACCCGCGGCAATATGCCCGCAGCGCTGAGTGAAAGACGTGCCGCCCACCACCACTTCATTTACCGGTCGTTTTATCAGGCCCACCAAATCCTGGGTCAGTTTAGCGCAGAGTTTGACGTTTTGCTGGAGCTCTTCCTGGCGCTCAGCATCCGGGGCGTCTCCGCGCGGTGGAAGCTCCACCAACCCCGGAGCAAATCGTTTATCGTTTTGGATAATCCAGCTCGCCAGCCAATAAATCTCGTCAACATTGGAAGCGTGCGCGGGAAGATAGCGCTCACAAAGCGCCTCAAGCCCCGGGTAGGCGGGGCCCAGGGACGTCGGTGCAGAGCGTGAGCTCGAAAGAGGAGGGATATAGCTCGACGAGGCCTGAAAAGACGAAGCGTTTGCTGTTTGGGGGGATTTTGCTGCCTCAGAGTGTCTCAAAAAGCCGGTGTCGGAGTCGGGGATGTTGCTGCGCGTGCCGGCAGCAGAAGAAGCGGGTCTGATTGAGTTCATCTGTGGGTTTCCATCAAGATGTGGGGCGACTCTGTTGCAACTTATCGGTCAATTTGTGGATAAGTTGTCCTTTATAAAGGATATTGCTGAACAAGTGTTCCCCGTGGCGCACTGGGCGGGACACTGTTTTTAGGAGGAATTGTTATATAAGTACTTCCCGCAGACGCCCTTAATTCAGGGCCTTAGCGCGCCCTGGACTGGGGGAGGGCCTCTGAACCAGGTGGGTCCCCCTTGAAACTCCCCCCTGATTTATGCAAGCTCGCCTCGAATTTTTTCAAAAGTCGAGGAGCAGCATGCGTAACTCAATGGTGATTTGTGCCGTGGCGGCATTATTGTTCGCCTGTGAAGACGGTCCCCAACAAATTTTTCAGCCCAACAAAGGCGACGCCGTTAAGCAAAATGGCCACTCCGGTGGGACCTCGTGGACACAGGGTGGCGAGAAGAGCTTTGACGCCGCCGCCGCCGATGACAGCGAAGGCCGCGCCAAATTCTGTGATGAGGCCCAGGCGCAGGAGCTCATCGAGTGGATGGTTACCCAGCCGCTGGTCCCCGACACTTCCTCCGGTGGTATTCCTCTCTGGGCAGAGGATGGCGGCCCCCTGCATGCCGACTCCCTCCTTGGGGTGCCCGCGCCGAGAGCGGAGGACGGCACCTGGAACCCCGGCAAATTCTGTGACCCATGGGGCACCTACTCCAACGCCTTCACCTGGGGTCCGCTCAACGATATCATCGTTTTCTTTGAGCCCGAGACCCGGCTGGTCAGCGGCATTGACGTGGGGGGCCAATACATCGGCACCCTCGCCGGCAGCGCCACTATTGACGGCGCCGCCACCACCGTAGATCTGGTGCTCTTCGAGGAGATGAAGATCAACGGCGAGGAGCTGCAAAACTACCCCGAGTGGGCCACCGCGCAGACCGTTACCACCATCTACGGCATGATCCGCGAGACCTTTTTCGGTGAAGAGGCTATCCCCGCAGGTTTTGACTGCGTCGCCGCCAAGCTCTGCGACGTCATCTACCCCCTCGGCGATCCAGCCACCCCGCAGCCAACCTACGTCATCTTCCAAGACTCCGGCACCATGATCGGCTTCTCCGAAGACGGCAACCTGCAATTTGTCAGCATCGAGCCCGTGCGCATCGCCCCCTTTGAGGTGGCCTCGGAGATCAAGTTCGGTGAGGCCGGCGTCCTCGCGCCCACCTTCACCTCCCTCAACGCGCTGCTGCCCGACTGCTCTCTCAACCTGCAAAACCCCATGAGTTGGGAGCAATTCTCCACCAGCTGCGCCTCCGAGATGACCCTTGGCCGGGTCAACTACGAGGTCTCCACCCAGCGGGACTCTGTGGATGCGGGCTTCAACGGCGTCACTCTCAGCTTCCTGCGGCCCACCACCGAGCGCGGCCTGCTGCTGGACGGCTCCCGCCCCGCCAACGAGGACACCCTCTATGGCATCGGCTTTGACCGTTCTCTCACCGCCACCGTCGCTGAGTATGTCCCCCACCAGCTCGCCCTTCAATTTCAGGACAAGCTCAAAGCTGTTTTGGCCGCGTCCCTCAAAGCGGGGGCCCCGGTCAGCCACCCCTTCGCGGCCTACATGGCCCCCATCCCCTACGCCGAAGATGGCACCACTCCGGTTCTGGCCAACGTGCCCTCCCGCATTGGCGAGCTGATGGCCAATGGCGAGAGCTGGGTGCCCTCTGTTCTCACGCACGTTAAGACCATTTTTGAGGCCATGACAGAAGAAGAGCAGGCCATGGTCGACCAGCGCGTGCTCAGCGATGTCTCCCTCATCGAGCCCTTCGTTGAGACGGTGTTGAGCGCTTTAACTCACGGCGCCTCCGAGCAGCCCGAGGCCTTCAAGGTGTTTCGCACCACCGACAACCAGCGCTGGTCCATCGGCCGCGCTCACTTCATGGTCAACGACGCTCCCTACCGGGTAATGGTGCAATACAGTCTCTACTTTGGTGCGGTCACCTACATCAGCGTCGAGCAGGGCTACAGCGAGACCGACGAGGTGCTCAACATGGCCAGCACCTGGACCAGCACGGCCCTCGGCATGGCCCCCACCTCTCACTATGAGTTGTGGATGTCCCAAGTCAACGGCAGCCCCTACGGCCTCGGTGGTGATGGCATCGCCGTCACCGGTTTTGACCGGCGCCTCAACACCGTCGACGTGAGCATGGTCAACCCCAACACCCTCAACGCTGAGAGCCCCGTGCATGTCTCCATGACTGTGGCCGGCGAGCACATGACCGACCAATCGGGCTACACGCGACAGATTCAGGGCGAGCGCTACGAGTTTGTCCCCGCCCACAAGGTCTACCTCTACGGCAAAGAGAGCCACGCGACCTTCTTTGTGGAGCAAGATGGCACCATCGGCAAGGTCACCCAGCCAGTGTTCAAAGGGACCCTCGATTTATGCCCGGGTCTTTCAATCGCCTACGGGGATGACGTTCGCCAAAAGGTCATCGCCTGGGAAAGCGCGGTAGGTCTCAACGCCTCCCGTGATTGTGAGGTGGTCTTCAACTACTCCGAGAACGGCAACGTGCTGGACAGTGTGGCCTCCCTGCGTGGAAAAGTTTCGTTTGTAACCGTTGGCGGGCGCGCTGTCACCGCCTCCATTTGGCGATAAGGAGGGGATGAGATGAGGAATACAATGAAAATTCAATCGATGGTATTAGCGGTCGCGACCCTGGTCGCGGCGGGTTGTGTCGACTATCGTCCCGTTCGCAACGGGCTGAGCGATGAGTCCAATTACGTCACCAAGAGCGAGCTCACCCAAAAAGAGTGGCTCTACAAGGTTACCGCCGTCAAGGCCAGCTCCCCCAACGTGGTGGGCGACATGGTGTGGCCGGGTCTTGAGAGTGATTTGAGCCTGGTGAACATTCGCTTCGCCGAAAACAACATGCAGCTCATCGATGCCCGCAGGCTACAGCACGATAGCTCCAGCGACGACAACGACGACCTCGCCACTGCCACCGAGCGGGTGATGGTGGAGTTCAAAGGAAGTCACGTTGACATTAAGCTGCGTGAGACCCTCGACGGTGAGCGCACCAACTTCAAAGAAGAAAACACCGAAGAGCCCTGGGCTCAGCGGCAGAAGTTCAAGCTGGACGCCGAGGACACCTCCCTCGATCCCATCACCAACTTCGCTTGGTACTACGGTGATTTCCTCAAGGACTGCGCTGTGATGACCGGCGCCAACCTGGTCCCAGGCTCCTTTGAGTGGGACGCCAAAGAGCAGTACATGAGCTGGGTGGTGGAGGCCAACTACATCCTCACCGTCAGCGGCGGCTGCTACGACCTGGTGTCCCTGGCTCACGATGTTGGCACCGCCAGCATCCAATACCGCTTCTCTTTCTACCGGCCCGCGCCCACCAACTACGAGCCTGAGGTCATCGCCGAGAAGGACCTGGTCAACAAGAAGTATGGGTCGTTTCAAACCCTCAACCTCTTTCGCGACCACGACACCGGCATCCTCAGCGCCAAGAGCCTGCTCAATCGCTGGAATCCCAAGCGCGAAGACCCGGTGGTGTTCTACTTTCACAAAGGCTTCCCGCCCCGCTTCAAGCCGATGTTTGAAGAGATTAAAGTGGAGACCAACAAAATCTTTGAGGACGCCGGCGCCAAGCTGCGTATCGACTTTCAGGAGTACAACGCCGGCGGCATCGTGCGACATCTCGGAGACATCCGCTACAGCTTCGCTATCTGGCACCACGACATCGACACCACCAAGGGCCTCCTTGGCTATGGTCCGTCTTCTGCAGATCCTCGCACCGGCGAGCTCATCAGCGCCAACCTCAACCTCTACAACATTGGGTTCGACTATTATCGTCACCTGATTCAAGATTACCTCGAAGAGAACGGCGCCACCCGGCGAACCAACTCTGACATGGCCTGGGAAGAGACCGTGTGCGAGGCGGGCGACACCGTCACCACCACCGCTGACACCACCCGGCTGAAATCCTCTCTCTTTGACGCCATGCGAAAGGTGATGGAGCACGACAGCGACACTCACTACGAGAACGCGGCTGATGAGTTTGTGCCCACCCCGGTGATGGCAGACACCTTCCCCGAAAACTACCACCGCGCCCTCAGCGAGCTGCGTTATGGCAACCCCTGGTGGAACGATTATGTCTACCACCCCGCCGAAAACCAGCGTATCCCCGGCTTTCGGGAGCGCTTGGCTAAAGAGTCTGAGTTTCAGGGCGCCATGTCGGGCATCCTCATGAACGAAAACCCCATGGGCAACGCTCCACAGGGGGGCCGTGAAGGCGTTCAGGCTCAGGTGGAGTTCATTGACCAGATGCGCGAGTGGCGTCAAAACCACGAGCGCGCCGAGGTCGACCGCGAGATGCTCTTCAGCCTCAACAACATCTACTCCTTCAACGACGCCGACGCCATCAGCGCCATCGCCACCGGCGCCCGTCGCTGCACTGAGGACGGCTACTGGGAGTCCAACGAGCAATACTCGCAGCGCCTCATCGAAGACATCGTCTACAAGGTGGCGATTCACGAGCTGGGCCACAACCTGAGCCTGCGCCACAACTTTTATGGCAGCGTTGACGCCAAGCACATGCACGAGGGGGAGATCTCCTCCTCGGTGATGGATTATGTCAGCCCCATCGAAGAGGCCGGCACCCGCCGCGCCTGGGGAGCTTACGACGTCGCGGCTCTCACCTGGATTTACGGCACCCAGGAGGCCCGCGCTGAGGTGATGAAAGAGGACTTCCTCTATTGCACCGACGAGCACCGCATGGCTTCACCGCTTTGTCACGCTCACGACCTCGGTATCACTCCCTCGCAGATCGTGCTCAACTCCATTGAACGCTACGACTGGCTCTACGAGCTGCGCAATCGCCGCTCCTACCGGACCTTCTGGGACACCTCCAGCTACGTGTCTCGGATTTACTGGTCGATTTTCCCCATTCAACGCATGTGGTACCTCTCCATCTTTGATTGGGGTGGCGGTGGCGTCCAGGACGTGCTCAAGCGAAAAGACCAGGTGGACGGCGACCGAAGCATTCTCACCGACGTCGAGTACGATGAGATCGCTCAGGACTTCTACAACGACCTCATCTCGGCCAACTCCATGATCATGGCGTTCTACGATGCCATCATCAACCAGTCGGCGAGCTTCAGGAATTACCAGACCGAGTTCGACCCCTACTACGGGGATGTCCTCCGAATGGGAATCATCATCGACAAGCTCTTCGCCACCTTTGCCTTCATGGACCTGCAGGAGGTGTGGAACTATGATCCCAACCTCTACACCTACGTGGCCATGTATGATGCTCCCTTTGGTACTTCCAACGGGGCATTGTCCAAGCGCGTGCTGGACAACATGCTGGGCGCCAACTACGACACCTTTGCGTGGTTTCGCTACACGGCCCTGGGCATCTTCGCCTACGCCACCAACAGCAACCTGATGGACTCGGCAGAGCTCAAGGAACGTATCGGCATTCACCGCTACGAAAACTCTTTCGAGCTTGAGCTGCGTTTTGGCAAGCAGGCGCTCAAGGATGCGCTGCAGCGAGGCAATGATCTGCAGACCTTCTTTCATGAGGGGGAAGAGTACGTGTACACTTTCCTCGATGACCGCGACTGGCACCTGGTGTCCAAACGCTCGCGAAACCCGGTCAGCTTTTCCTACATGAAGGATTACAACCGGTCGCTCAACACCAGCGCGAGCGAGTCATTGGACAACTATGGGCTGAAGATTCTTCTGGCCTACTACGAGTATTTCAACAACTTCGTAGGGTTCTAAAGCATGATGAAGCGAACCATCCTTTTGGCTTCCCTGGGGCTGCTCTTGTCAGCTCCAGGGAGCCTCGCGGCGGCGGAAGAGGCCACGGCACCTTCCGAAGAGCAAGTGACCCCATCGGCCACCAAGGGTGACCAGCGTCAACTGCAAAACATCCCCGGACAAGGCGGGCGCTCGTTCAAACTCTTCGCGGGGAGCGAACTTCGCACCCCCGTGGTGGTGGACCGAGATCCGGCTAACGACATTGGCATGGACTGGAGCGTCGGCGGCAGCGCAGAGATCGTCCCGGGGTTGAGCGGATCTGTGTTTTTGCCTTGGTCCCAGCGCTTCACCGCAGAAGAGGGCGACTCGCCCCTGCGTTTGAGAGACATGCGGCTGGGGCTGACCTGGTTTATGCCCTTTGGCATCGACAAGGGGCCTGTGGGCAACCTTTACACCCGGCAGTCGCTCGCGGTGTTTCTTCCGGTCTCACGGGAGAGTCGGGCTCGGGACATGCGCTTCGCTCTTCAGGCAAGCACCCGGGAGAGCGTGCAGCTCTTTAGCAACCTGACCTTCGGGGGAAGCTTCTCGGCACGCTATTTCAACCACGCCTTTGCTCAGCAGGCGGGGTTGCATGGTGGCATGAACACCCTCTGGGTGAACTCCCTTGGGTGGTTTTTGGATTACTCCTTTGAGGTGCCCCTGATGCCGGGTTATTTCTCCGTGGGAGGAACCAGAGACTTTAGTTGGCAGCGCAAGTACAACTCCCAGGAGACCTTTGAGAGCGCCTCCAGCAGTGAGGGCTTTTGGAAGCAGAGCTTCGGGGCCATGGCCTACCTCGACTACACCCCGGCGCCCTTTGTTACGGTGTCCATGGGCTACGACCACGGCGTCGGTTTCTTAAAAAATGGTATCCCGCTCTTTGAGTCTCTCGACACGTTGTGGAGTCGCTCCTTTGACCGGGACCGCAATCATCTCTTTCTGAACGTCACCGGTCGCTACTAAGCATCATTCAAAGGGCCAAAGCAGCTTGGCTGCGAGGCTCAAGGTTGTGTCCACACCGATGCTTTTGGGGTGTTCGCCCGGGTCATGCCATGTCCCGTGCAGGCGATCCCAAAGGTTGAGGTTCGCACCAAAGTTGACGTCGTAGACGTCCCGGGAGTGATGCCACGCGTGGTCGCGGGGCATGATCAAGAAGGTCCCGAGCACCCGCGCGAGCCATGGCGGAGGATGCACGGGGGAGTGTCGCCAGAGGTCGAGGCTGAAGGTGAGGGTCATGGCGCCAAGGTAGGTCGCTGGCTCGGCCAAGAAATAGAGCATGGTCCCGTTCAACCACAGGTAGATGATAAAGAAGCTGCTCCAAAGTGTGTTGCGCGAGGTGGTGAACACGTCCATCTGCTCGGCGCTGTGGTGCACCACGTGAATGGGCCACAGGGGCTTCCAGTGCAGCAGGCGGTGGTTCCAGTAGTAGAGATAGTCAATCCCCACAAAGCACACTCCAAAGGCCAGAGCGGGGTGCAATTCCCAACGGTTGCCCGCGTCCGGGAAAAACAGCGCCCAAAACCCGGCTATCATGGCCACCTGCAGAAAGGGGATCAACGTCCCCTGAACAAAGAGGCTCGCGCCGTCCAGGGTCCACGAATCGAGGGTTTTTTGCGCAATCAGCTTGAGGCCCCCGGGCTGAATCACCATCAGCCCCACCAATCCAATGAAGGCCCCAAAGAGGCCCCAGGTGGAGGGTTGGATGGAGGTGAGGAAGTCGAGCATGGTGGTGCCTACTCAATGGGCCTGATGGTTATGTCGCAGGTCAGGTTAATTTGACAGGCCAGTCGGGCCTTGGGGTTGTCGGGGGCATGCAACTCGATGATCTCCTGCTCCTCCTCATCGGGGGGGGGCACATCGCCTGTGTCGACCTGGCTGATGCAGGTGCCGCAGATCCCTGAGCGGCAACCAAAGAGCAGAGGTGAGTTGGAGGCGTCGAGCTCTTCAGAGAGAGTTTGCCCTTCGGGGACTTCCACGGGGGCATGCCCCTCCACAGAGAAGGATACTTTGTGCGTAGCCATTATCGGGCTCCCTTAAACGCGGACATCGCGCGGCGGTTGGTCTTAAGGTAGTTTTCAAGGGTTGTCCTCCCCATGATGGAGAGGTCGCGGTTTTGAGAGTTGATATAGTCGAGGGGATCGAGGAATCGTCGGTAGGACTCCCGGGCCGTGGTGAGGGTCTTAAACGAGGTGTGATTGCCCTCGTTTTCCTCGCAGAAACACCGCCGCATCATCTGTCGGG
This sequence comes from Myxococcota bacterium, assembly GCA_036230545.1. Classification (GTDB taxonomy): domain Bacteria; phylum Myxococcota; class XYA12-FULL-58-9; order XYA12-FULL-58-9; family JABJBS01; genus CAXGXL01. Next base: position 5,918 of record JAZAIZ010000291.1, on the reverse strand, counting down.
CCTCGGCGTCGTCCATGCCAAACACCGGGCTGGTGAGCACCTTGTAGATAGCGGGGAAAGTCGCGGGCTCATACCAGAAGAGACCGTTGACCACCGTGGAGAAGTTGCTGTGGTCGCGCTGGCAGCCGGCGATGCTCATGTTGCCCACCAGCTTCTCAAAGGCCGTCGGCGCGGGCAGCGAGCGCACCACATCAAGCCCCACAATGCACGAGCTGTTAAAGTGATAGGACTCGTCCATAAAGTGATAATAGCTGATGGCCGAGGGCATGGGGGCGTTGGCCTGGTCGGGGTGCTTTTGGTAATAGAGGCTCAACTGCTGTTGCACCATCTTGCCGTTGAGGGTCCGCATTCCCCGCACCGTAAAATACTGCGAGGCGATAAACGCGCTACCGGAAGAGAGCAACCCAAAGGTTCGCAACTGCAGGCCCTTCCAAAAGGACTTCAAGGCGTTGGAGTCTGGAAAAATCATCGTCTCGGCGAAGGGGCCGCGCATGTTGTAGGTGAAGCAGCGCTCGCCAAAGAGGGCGGCCTCCACCTCCTCGGTGACTTTTATAAATGCGTTGATGTGGGCTCGCTCCTGGGCCGACTCCAGATCGAGCATGTCGCAGACGCCGCGAAAATCAGCCAGCCCATAAAGTCCTGCGGCGCTGGTTTGATTGAAGAAAATTGTAGCGATCTCCGCAGAGATGATTTGGGCGTAGTAGGCCACCCAATAAAGCTGGTTCAGGAGCACCCGCTGCCCGGCGTCGGCTTGCTCCCACAGCGGTGTGCCGTAGAGAAGGGAGAAGTCCTCGGGGTTCCAGTACTCGTCTTTGCAGTCTTCGTAGCGAAAATTGTTGGCGCACTCGTCCAGCAGGGTGGTGTGGTCCTGCTTCTTGTTGCGCCGGTGATTGATTTCAATCTTCTTCGACGTGGTGACGTCTTTCATCAGGGGCGAGGGTTGTCTCGGCAAGGGGGTGCTCATACGCATTCTCCGGGAGTCTTGGCCTTAAAGAGGCCATAAGAGTCGAGGGTGTCCACGATGTCCTGAAAGCCGTCCTGCTGCATGAGGTTGCGCAGGAGGTCGAGGCGCTCCTGGCTGTGTCCCACAGTGTCCAGCTCCTCAAAGGTCTTGATCTTCTGGTCGCGGGTCATCGATCCGGTGATGCCTTCCAGCGCGCTCACCACCGATTGGGGCCCCAGCTGCACCATGGTGAGAAACTCGTGGAGAATTTCAATGACGAAGTCCCGGCTCTTCTTCGGCAGGCCGCGCTTCTTGGCCAGAATCACCCCGCTGCCGTGATGCCGAGCTTCGTCCTTCAGAATGGACCGAAGCGCCGCCTCAAAGTCCGGATCCTGACAGTCGTTGGCCAGCAGGCGGTAGTGGGTCAGGCCCCAGCCCTCCAGCACCACCTGAATCGTAAACACGAGGGTCTCGCGGTCGCCCTCTTCAATCAGTCGGGTGAGCAACTCATGAAAGACGTTGGGCCGACAGTCCATGCCAAAGTTGGGGAGAAAGCGGCGCACCTGCTGGTAGTGGGTGGTTTCGTCACCCATGAAGAGCCCATAGAGCATGCGCTCCTCGATGGTCTCCGAGAGGAGAGACATCTTGGCGCCAAAGGCCAGGCCGCTCTGCTCAATAAAGAGGGCCTCCTCCAGCAAGGCCTCGCTGCTGCGTGTAATGATAGCGCTCTGTTGGTTGGGTGTTGCGTTTTGAAACGCTCGGGAGCGCTCGAGTTGGAAATGTTCGGCGGGCCAGAGGGGAGTGTCGTGCTGTTGGGTGCCCGGAGGTCCAAGCAGTTTGTGTAGGCCGTTTTTGAGCACTGAGTTCAGGCGGTCATCATTGGGGAGGTGCTCCATTTGGAGGATGCTGTCTAATTTAACGTCAGCCATCGCGGTGTCCTCCAAAGACTCGTTGAAACATACGTCCAAGGATCCGCAGACGCAGCGCCTCCGGAAGTATCCGAATCATCCATCCGGACATCACCGAGTCGGCTCCCACCCGTGAGCGCAAGGGGACCTTCGATGCTGACGCCAGCGTCACAATGCGCCGCACCACGGGTTCCGGAGCGCGCCCCTCGCCGCTGGTGAGTCGGCTCTGGAGGGCACGGTAACCCTCGGTCCAATTCCGGTAGGCCTCCACCGATTTGGCACCCCATTGGATGTTGCTGCCAAAGTTGGTGCGATAGCCCCCCGGCTCCACCACCGCCACCCGCACGTTGTGGGGGGCGAGCTCGTGTCGCATGGCCTCCGACCACATCGCGAGGCCTGCTTTACTGGCGCAATAGCTCGAGGAGAGCGGAAACCCCACCGATCCCATCATGGAGGAGAGGTTGATAACGCACCCCTCTCCAGAGCGCAGAGAAGGCAAGAGGGCGCGCGTTAGGAGCATGGGGCCCATGAGGTTCACTTCAATCTGCTGCCTCACCTGAGCCTCTTCAGAGGCCTCCAGAGCGCCAAAAAGGGCGTACCCGGCGTTGTTGATAAGGCAATGCAGGGGCACACCATCCAAGGAGGCCGCCACGGCGGCGATGTCATTTTGTTGACTAATATCAAGGTCTTGAATGAGGAGCTGCTCACCGTAGGCCGCCGCCTCCGTGCCCAGGAGGTCCCGGCGCTCTTCGGCATGCCGCAGGGTGGCGATGACCTTCCAGCCCTGCTCCAGAAACGCCCCCACCAGGCGCTTGCCGATGCCTGAGGAGCACCCTGTGATCAAAACCGTCTTCATGGTGTCTCTGCCTCTGGTGGGGTGTCGGGGGAGTCGCCTTTCCACACAGTGGAGCGGGGCCGAATTCCCAGCACCTTGCGGGTGGTGCGCTGCGCAAAATGAAGGATAAAGGCGGGGTTGACCCTGCCCAGGCAGCAAAGCTCGTCGCCCTCCCGGTGTCCGGGGTTGGCGGTGTCGAAAAATTGGATGTCCCTGAACTGCCGCAACAGATCTTCGTCGATCTCTGCGACGCTCTCTTTGAGCTTGCCCTGAGGTGTCGCAAACTGAAGCACCCCAAGGTCGGGTTTCCAGGCGTCGCCAAATTTCTTCTGCGAGAGCTGGTCGATGACCCCTTTTTGAAAGGGGGGAGTGGGCTCCTCCCAGCGTGGCCAGTGTTCTACATAATTGCGCGAGAGAAGGAGGTAGGTCTTGTAGCCCTTTGAGATTAAAAACCAGTACACGGGGATCGTGGGGTGGGTGACCATCTGCCAAAGAACGTAGCGGGTGAACGAACGCTGCAGCGCGGTTTGCCCCCAATACCCTTCGTTGATGATGGTGTCTCCGGAGTAGATGGCGAGGTAAGGCCGACCATCGAATGTTCCTGGGATGAGCTGCAGGGTTGAGAAGCCCTGCAGAGAGCGGTCGCCGGTGTCATAAAGAAGAATCACATCGCTCTTCTCTGAGAGGTCACTCTCAAAACGAGAGCGGTCAACGTCATCGTAGTAGCGGCTGAACACCTCCCACATGCTGTCTTGCTTATCAGAGCGCAGATCGGGGATGGCGATGGTGATGGCTCTCAATTTTCCGCTCGCTCCGTTCATGTCTCTCCGCTCCAGGAGTTTAGTCTGAAGTCTCTGGGCTCTTCTCTGTGTCGGGGGTCTCCTGCATCTCCAGAGGTTCCCACGTGCCCCAGGCGCTGTAGCGTTGCTTCTGAAGGTGCTTCATAAAGTGAATGATAGGTCGGTCGGCTTTAATCGGGGTTTTAAAGTTCCACTTGATGGTTTGGAAAACCCGCGTATCTCCGGCGGCAAAATAGGACCCCACAATATGGCTGAGCACCAGTGAGATCTTGTCAATCACCCAGCCAAGGGGGCCATTGCGTTTGTTGGTTACGAGGATGGTCTGCCCCTCGGCGTCGCCCTCGGAGTTGGGTCGAAGCGCAAAGATGATATGAAAGTGCCAGAAGTCGGGCCCTACGGTCACGGAGCCTGTGCTGCCGTTCCAATAAACCATGCGATAGGTGAGGGCGTTTGCATAAAAGCGGCTGAGGAGTCGGTTGATGAGGGTGGTTTTGGGGACGGTGTTGGAGTTATCAAATATCTGGCAGTTCTCATTGTAGGAGGAGGTTTCAAAATGGATGCCATTGGCCAATGATGAGGCCATGGGGTGCACGGAGTGAAAGTGCTGCTCGTCAATGGCGTTGACCATGACGATGTTGGGGTGGCACCCTTTGGAGAAGTTGTTGCCGAGCATGGCGCGCACGGGCCCTTCGTTGAGTTCGGGCACGAAGGGGACCGGGTGACGTGGCTCTTTTCCTGTCCAGATCCAAACCATGCCGTACTTCTCATCGGTGGGCCACGCCGCGTTGGCGGCCTTGGGGACGGCGTCCTGAATGGGGCAGTCCACCACCTCGCCGCTCTCTGCGAGCTTCCAGTGATGAAAAAAGCAGCGGACCCCGGTGCCGTCGACTTTTCCCTCCGCGAGGTGCGCTCCCATATGGGGACAATAGGCGTCCATGGCGCGGGCTTTTCCGTCCTCGCCCCGATAGACAACGAGCTCTCGCCCGAGGAAGGTCAGACTCTTGATGGCACCTCGCTTCAATTTGTGGGAGGGGATGGCCCAATACCATCCCTCCACAATGCGATCGAAGTTGCCGAAGACGTCTTCACCCACCCCTCGGGATTCTCCGGACGGCTCATGGAACTCCGTCGTAATACTTGTGTTGCTCATTTCTGCTGCCCCCACAGCGACAAAGCGCAGTCATACTACGCCCTTGTACTTTCAGCGTATCACAGAGTGTCATGGCTGCGGAATGTGTGGGGGGGTAGGGGAAGGAAGGGGAGGCGCGGGGGGCCCCTTTGGAGACAGAAACACTAAGTGCTTAATGTGGTTCGTTTTTTAGAACGCAGGGGTCTGCTCTTCCCGCGCGGGGTTTGGGGAGAAGTTAGTCGTCCAGCGACCACTTGATTTGAAACTCAATTTCTTCTTCATCCCCGGAGCGTTCATGCTCAATGGTGCAGACCGCGTTTCGGGGCACGTTCACCCGCTCTCCGGCGATTTGAATTCGAAAGCGCTCTCCTGACTCGAGGGAGTCGGCGAAGCGTCGCAGTTTTGCGGCCAGCTCTTTGGGGGAATAGGATTTCTCAAGGTCACGCTTGTCGCGTTTTTGACGTCCTCTAGTCATGGTGTCTGCCTGCTCTCTTTGCCCCCCTTGGTGGTTAATAGCTGAGCCACAAAAGGTGCGCAACCCACTCTTTTTTGGGGCCTCATTTGCACACGTGGGGAGATGCTTTGTAAGCTCTCCCTTGAGACCGAGGGAAGCAAAGCAGGGGGATCGCATGGACCAGTGGTTGATGAATTGGATTTTGCCGGGGCTGATTGTGGTGGGGGCGTCCATGGTGCAGGGCATTGTCGGCTTTGGCGCGGGGCTTGTGTCCATGGCGCTCTTGCCCTTGCTCTGGGACGTGTCCTACGCGGTGGGGGTCCTTAGCCCCGTTGGTACGCTGCTGATCATCTCCCTAACCATTCAGCTTCGTGAACACCTTGAGTTGAAAGAGGCGGCCCCCTTGCTTTTGGCCATGCCCTTTGGAGTTGTCCTGGGCCTTTGGGGGCTGACCCAGTGGCCCAACGAGCTGATGAAGGCGCTGCTTGGAGGGTTGTTGCTGGTGTATGCTTTGAGCGCGACGGCGCTGGCCTCTCGCCCCTTCAAGGTGCCAAGGAGCGTAGGCGCGCTGGCTGGATTTATTGGGGGGACCTGTGGAGCTGCCTTTAACGCGGCCGCTCCGCCGGTGTTAATTTACGCTTCAGCCATGGGGTGGGAGAGAGACCGTTTTCGCGCCAACCTACAGATGTATTTCATGATGACCGTCAGCGTTTCTCTGATGGGGTTCATTCACATGGAGGTGGTGGGGCCTCACACGCTTGCACACTCCGCGGTGTTTCTACCGGGGGTGATCGCCGGGGGCTGGTTGGGCAATCGCCTGGCGTCCCGCATCGACTCCGCCGCCTTTAA
>JAZAIZ010000290.1:0-3292 GCA_036230545.1 Myxococcota bacterium | reverse complement strand
TCCATTCTGGCCAAAGTCGTGCGTGAACAGCAACCCGTGATTGTCAATGACGCTCTCAACGACAAGGAGTTTAAAGCCTGCACGTCGGTGATGAACCTGAAGGTCTCTTCGGTGATGTGCGTCCCCCTCACCGAGGGGGGCGAGTTGATCGGCCTGATTTACCTCGGCAGTGATCAGGTAGCCGCGCTCTTTCAGGCTTCGATGCTCGAAGCGGTGACGGTGTTTGCGGGCCACGCCTCCCTGCTGATTCAAAATGCCATCCTCCTGGACAACCTCAGGGAGGACAATAAGAAGCTTCGTAAGGCTGTGACCTCCGAGGGCGGCGCCGATTTTGGTAATATCATTGGCACCTCCCCCGCCATGGAGGACGTCTTTAAAAAGATTCGCAAGGTTTCTCCCACGGATATTCCGGTGTTGATTACCGGCGAGACCGGGACGGGCAAGGAGCTGGTTGCCCGTGCCCTCCACCAGCACTCCGAACGGGCGGAGCGCCCCTTTGTGGTGGTCAACTGCGGCGCCATCCCCGAGAATCTTCTCGAGAGCGAATTGTTTGGCCACGTTAAGGGAGCGTTCACCGGCGCCGTCAAGACCCGGGATGGCCGCTTTCAGGCGGCCGACACGGGCACCCTCTTTCTCGACGAGATTGGCGAGATGCCACCGGCCCTACAGGTGAAGCTGCTGCGGGCCCTGCAGGAAAAAATAGTTACCCGCGTGGGAGAAACCCGTCCAGAGAGCGTGGACATTCGGGTGGTTGCGGCCACCAACCGAGATCTCGAGGAGGAGATTACCATCGGGGGCTTTCGCGAGGATCTCTATTACCGATTGAACGTCGTGGGGATCCACCTGCCGCCACTGCGGGAGCGGGACGATGATTTGATGCTCATCGCGCGTTTTCTCTTGAAGAACTTCGCCGACCAATACCAGTCTTCGGTGAAGGGGTTCTCTCCCCAATGCGTACTGATGATGAAAAAATTCGGGTGGCCCGGCAACATCCGGCAGCTGGAGAATCGCCTCAAGAAGGCCATCATTATGACCGACCGTACCCAGCTCACCCCCGAAGATCTCGAACTCTCCAACGCCGACTTGCAACCGGTGGTTCCCCTCACCCAGGCCAAGGAGGCGTTTCAAAGAACCTATATCAACGAGGTCCTGGCGCGAAACAACGGCAACCGGACCAAGACTGCTCAGGATCTGGGGGTGGATCCCAGGACCATCTTCAGGCACCTCGAGCGGGAAGAAAGCATGACCCGTTCGGACCCCTGAGGTGCCTGACAAACGTGTCGTGATGGGGAGGGCTGAACGGTCCTCAGGGGGGGCGACTGAGCGTCCATATACCTTGAATTAACAGGGGAACCAGGGAGTTGGCATTGGAATTGCTTCAAATTAACCTGATGAGGTTTATTCAAAAGCAGCTGGGCCCGGCGATGGTCGTCATGGGGGGGCTGATGGGGTGCCTGCTCCCGCCGCCGATTGGGCAGGCACCGGATGAATACAACCTCCCGCCGCAGATTATCCCCGATTCGCTCACCCCCGACCCCACCGAGGGCCCCAAGCTGATGAGCATTCACTGCTCGGGGTACCCCTTTTTTGCGCGGATCTCTGATCCTGATCAGAACGACACGCTCTACTGGCGGGTTTTTCTCGACTACCACCGCGACGAGAACCCCATTCTCTCCGAGGTGCAGGTCTTGCCTCCCGGCCCCAACCGGCTGGTGGACGCTGATCTGATCCAGTTCACCATCTCTCCCAACAACGAACTCTTCATCGGCGGTGGTCGTATGGATGAGGCTCACCAGGTGGAGCTCCTGGTGAGTGACCGCCCCTTTGAAAGTCAGCCCATCGCGCCGGAGGGGCGGGTGTTGGTGGACGAGAGTGGGCTCTGGGATTCCTTTGTCTGGACCGTGGAACTCACTGACGAGGCTCGCTCATGCCCCATGGGAGATGAGAGCCCATGAAGCGTCTTTGGCTCATCGCGGCTTTCATGGGGCTGACAGGGTGCACCGATGTCTTTGACGAGGTCAGCGGCAGCGTGGATTGTGTCTCCACCGATGACTGCGCTCCGGGGGACGTCTGTTTTTTTGGGCGCTGTGGCAGTCCCGGATTAAACCTCTCGGAAGTCTATGTCGATTTTTTCCCCCCAAACAACTCCCCCCTCCTCCCCCAGCGGGATCCGGGGAGCCCGCGTAAGCTCGAAGAGGAGGGGCTCAAGCACGACTTTATTTTGCGGGCCAGCGTCCAGTGGGAGGGCACGGTGAGCACGCCCGGCGGGGAGATGCGCGCCGGTGTTTTGCGGGCAAAACCTAAACTCGCCCCTGAGGCGATCCCCCTGCCGAGTACCCGAGCGGGGGTGGAGGCCTTGGTGGGAGAGTCGGGCTTTAAGCTGCGGGTGGTGCCAGGACAATACGACCTGGTGCTTGAGCCCGATCCCGAGCTTAAGGAACGCCCCGCCTTTCGGTGGCCTGCGCAAGCGCTTTCGGCGGGTAGCGAGACCGAGGCACTCTTGCTCGAGTATCCGGAAGATAACGAGCTGGTGACCATTGCGGGAAGGCTCCTCTGGAGCGACGTACCTGTGACGCCCATGTCGGGGGTGAGCGTACGGGGCTTGGTCTCCGATGCAGGCAATCGCAGCCTCGTCGCGTCAACCGGCGCCATCACCCGGGGGGATGGCGGGTTTACGCTCACGTTTCCCCCAGGGATCGAGTTTTATTCTCTACGTGTGACTCCCGAGGAAGCACCCGCCCCCTCGGTGACCGTTAACAACCTGCTTGCCGTGGCCGCTTCGGTGGCCGAGATCCCTCTTGGGCTCTCTTCCAAGAAGATTTCGGTGGCGGTGGCGGTTCTTCAGCCCAATGGCGTCCCCGAGCCGGACGCGAACGTGGTATTCACCGGGACGGTGGGTGATGAAGTCCTCACGGGCACCTACACCCTGCAGGCGCGAACGGGGACCAGCGGCGTGGTGCTGGTCGACCTCTTTCCCGGGCTCTATACGGTGACGGCAGTTCCGCTTAAGAGCAGCTTCCACGGCACCCGGAGCGAGGTGCTCTGCGTGGCGGCTCAAGACGCTCCCGAAAGCCTCTGTGGGGTCGCCAGCCACGATTTTGTGAACGCGGTCCACCTGTCCATTCCCCGCAAGCAGAGCGTTCAAGGAAGAGTGGTCAGTCATAGGGGGGTGCCGGTGGCTGGTGCCCGGGTGGTGTTTTCCCGCCTGGAGGCCGGGCTCTCTCGGGAGTTTGCCACCTCCACCGATGCCAAGGGTAATTACCGGGTTCAGCTGGATGTTCCCGATCCTGAT
>JAZAIZ010000289.1:0-2246 GCA_036230545.1 Myxococcota bacterium | reverse complement strand
GACAACATTCGTCAGGCGCTCGCGGCCGGTATCCCCTTTCCCAAGGAGCTTGGGCAACCTGAGCAGTACGCGGCGCTGGTGGAGCACATCGTTACCAACCCCTACCTTAACGGGGAGGTGATTCGTTTGGATGGCGCGCTGCGTATGCCGCCTAAATAAGGCGCCAAAGAGGCTGGCCTGGAGTTCGTCAAAAGAGAGGACGCCGTTTTTTTAGGGGGTGATCTGAAGCAGGGCGACTTCCAGAATCAGGTCTTTGTCTACCAGGGGCGAGTTGCCGTCGATGACCACCCGCGTCTCGGTGGCTCGGGTAATTCGCACTCTCACGTCTTCCTCGCCGTGAATGACATAGGTGGTTTTCTCCCCTATCTCCGGAAGCACTTCTTCGGGAAGGGATTGGGCGTCGGCGGTGTGGACCAGGTCGGCGTTGTAGGGGCCGTAGGCATCTTCGGCTTTGAGCTGGACGGTTCTGTGGGTCCCGGGAGTCATGCCCAGGATGGTCCTCTCAAGGGCTTTAAGATGGGTGTTTTTTCCGAGGGTTAACTCAAGGGGCGGGCTGGTGGGAAACGCGTTGGCGTCGTAGGGGGAGATGGACGCCTGCGCCACGCTGCCGTCGGTGAGGCGCAGGATGTAGCGGATAAGGACGGTGTCTCCGGGTTGAGCGGTGGTCATGACTTTCAGTATAGAATATTTGACGCGTTATTGGTGAACTCTTTGCTTGAATTCGCAGCGCTGATCTCCGGCGGGTGGGATAATCTCCATCGTAAGTAATTCTCAATGTTTATCGTAGCGGGGTGGGGTGGAGTCTAAGGACGCTGGGGGAGCTGCTGGGCGAAGCGGCGCAGCAGGGAGGTCGCCTCATCCTTGCCGGGTTCAAAGAGCAGCTCACCCTGGGGGGAGGGGGACCGGATGTGCGCTTTGGAGGCAAGGTAGCGCTCCCGCGCCTGGGCCCCGGTGAGGTCGGGGTGAAATTGCGTGCTGTAGAAAGAACTCCCCGAGACCTGAAAGGCCTGGGTTTTGACGCGGGGACTGGTGGCCAGCAGCGTCACGCCGGTGGGCACCTCTATGACATAATCGCTGTGCCCGGTGTGAACGGGGAACGTGGGAGAGAGCCCGCCAAAGACAGGATCCTGGCGTCCCTTCTCTGTGAGGTCGAGGTGAATGGTGCCCACCTCCGACTTTGCGGGTTCGGTTTTGACCGTCGCGCCCAGGACGGTCCCGAGGAGTTGGTGCCCAAAGCAGAGCCCAAAGCCGGGTACGTTGAGGGTGAGCGCGCGTTCGATGAAGCGCTGCAGGGGGAGGGTCCAGGGACGACTTTTGGGGTGATGGACGCTGTAGTCGCCGGAGCCTCCGATCACGATGCCGGCATAATGATGGAGGACCTCTTCGGAGAGGGGGGTGTTGACGGCGTTGTGGGCGGTGACGACAAAGCCTGCGCCGAGGTGCTCGGTGATGCACTCTTCTTCGTGCTGGTTCATGGGGTCGCGTGGGTTTCTGACCTGAATGAGGAGGATAGGTAGCCCTTGTGACCGATTTTGAGACATGGCGATGCCGTTCCTTTGGAAGAGACCGTTTTAGACAGCAGCGACGGTTTGGGAGAGGGATGAGCTCCCCCTTACCCATCAAGGGGGATTATTTCACTATTCCGGGATGTTTTCCAAATGCTCCCAGCGGGCGTAGGCATCCTGGAGGGTGGCTTCTATCTCTTCGAGGCGTGCGCTGACCGTGCCCATTTGACTGGCGTTCTCTTTATACCATTCCGGAGAGGCGAGCTGCTCATGCAGATCGCTCTGTTCTTGCTCCAATGCCTCGATTTGGGCGGGGAGACTCTCGAGTTCTTTGTTTTCTTTGTAGCTTCTCTTCACCGGGCGAGCGCTTTGTCGCTCTTTTTTGGGCGCTTTTGTTCGGGCAGTTTTGGGCGCCTCTTCGGGAGCCGGTTGATGCCGCAGCCAGTCATCGTAGCCCCCCACCAGGGCCTGGACTTCTCCCTGGGCGTTGATGCTGAGGGTGCTGGTGACCACTTGGTTGAGAAACTCTCGGTCGTGGCTGACGACAATGAGTGTCCCCTCGTAGTCCATGAGGAGTTCTTCCAGAAGTTCAAGGGTCTCGACGTCAAGATCATTGGTGGGCTCATCGAGGATGAGGAGGTTGAAGGGTTTGGTGAAGAGTCGCGCGAGGAGGAGCCTGTTTTTTTCTCCTCCGGAGAGGATCTTGACGGGGGATTGGGCGCGCTCGGGGGGGAAGAGGAA
>JAZAIZ010000288.1:0-2161 GCA_036230545.1 Myxococcota bacterium | reverse complement strand
ATTTTGTCGAACAACGTTTGATAATCGCCCGCTAGTTCAGTATTTACGAAAGAGCGCCAAATGCCCAATGGGTCCTCTAAGTGCTTATTTAAGTGGTCGGGGGCGAGGAGTGAGCGTCTTTCAGTCTCTGGGGAGGTCTTGGTCGTCCTGGACTTCCCGGGCAAGGTCGCAGATCTGCCGAGTGAGAAGGGTGGGGTTGTCCCAAAAGGGGATGTGCCCAAAGTCTTCGGGTTCTTGCACCACCGCGTGTACTGGCAGCACTCGTCGCCACCATTCACGGTCCTGGTTGCGCAGGACCTGGTCCTGCTTTCCCCAGCTGAAGACGATGTGTCGTTGGGGCAGGGAGCTCACCATCTCTTCGGTGAGGAAGTCCTCGGGGGTGGCCTGGTTGATGAGGAGGCGAACGTCCTTTCTGGCGAGGTACCCCTGAATGCCCATGGCGATGAGGGGTTTAAAGGGGGGCTTTTTGGCAAAGAGCCGCTCAAAGAAGAGCCGCCCCTCTGCGGCGGAGGTCACTTTGAAGGTGCTCATGAAGCTTTCGATGTCATCGTGAGTGACGGGGGCACCTCCCGGGGAGCTGAAAAAGAGCCCCTGTACTTTTTCGGGATGGTTGGTGGCGAAGTGGGTCGCCGCGATGGCCCCCATGGAATTGCCGTAGAGCACCACCGGTCCTTCTATCCCGTTGAGGGCCGCCGCGAGGCACTCCTGAAAGCCCGCAAGCATGCTCTCGCGGTGCATCTTTTCCGGGGGGAAGGTGCTGAGGCCGTGTGCTGGCAAATCGAGTGCGAGCACCCGCTGGCACTTACGCTGCAGGCGAACCAGCAGTGGGCTGTAATCGGTTGAGCAGGAGGTGACCCCATGCAGGACGACCACGGTGGGCAAGGTGCCTCGGCCTTTGGCGTTTAAGAGGTGAAGCCTGCCGATGCTGGTGGTGTGCCACTGACTCTTGAACCCCAAGAGTCGCAGGACCTTCCTCAGTAGAAAGCGACCGACGTCCACCACCCATCGCACAACACATCGGCTCACAAACTCGAAGGCCCTGCTCAGGCTGCTTTGCACTGAGCTGCTTGCGCGGGTTCGCCGCTCAAGATGGTGACATTCCTGGGCCAGGGCCAGCAGCTGATGTGTCTGCCCGGCCTGTCCCAGCGGGGGGAGCGCGGTGTTTTCGGGTGTCACTGCGCCAGTCTGGAGGTACGTCATGAAGGCGTCTGCGCACTCCGGTGAGACTCCCTCCAGCGCGGTGTGATGAACGCCGGGATCCTGGGCGAGGTCACAGAGGTGGGAGATACGCTGCTGCTTTAGGAGCTTTGCGCGGCTTACGCTGTGGGTTTTTCCCCCCGCATCAACCAGGAGAGTGTCTTCTTCGGTGGTGGGAGTTGATTCGCTCTTTGGCCCGTCTTGATCGCCGGTGGCGTGCAGGGGGCCGTCAGGAGAGGGGGCGTCGTTCATGGGGCGGCTCCTTGGCGGATGGAGGGGCTGCGGGGTGTTGGCGCGTTTTGGCGCAGGGGCCACACTTATGCCAGGAACCCGGCGACAACAAGGGGGCTCAGCTTCGCTTGACGCGAAGGCGGTGGCCCGATGTGTCTCAGTGTTCGCGGAGCCTTTGTAGTTCTTGTGGCTCGGTCATCGAGCTGAAGGCCTCAGCGCTCTCAAGCACCCGGTGCAGCGCACCTTGCTGGCCCGCCGCGAGATCGTCAAAGGTGAGCGAATCCTTGAGGCGCGTGGTGGCGTGGGTAATCTGCAGGCCTTCGCTCACGTCCCAGGGGTCGTACCAGTCCCGTGGGGCATTGGGCGCGCTGAAGGTCAGGGCCTGGTTGGGGCTGTAGATGTGCCAACGGGGCGGGCTGGGCAGGGAGGTGTCGGTGCTCTCCACCCTGAGGACCACGTGGTGGACGTCGGTGTGCGCCGTGGGGATGATTTCATAGGTGCGCTGCGCCTGGGAAGCGAGGGTTGGAGCGGACTCTGTGAAGACCTGGTCGCTAAAGGTGGAGCTGATCTCATCGGGGGCTCCCTCGGCGATGAGGGCCCGAACTCGAAAGGTGTAGGGATCGGCATGGTCGAGGGGGAGGGCCATCAGCAGAGTCTTTTGGGTGCTTGAGGCCAACGCGCCCGGGAAGGGTTGGTGGAAGATGCCCACGGTGCCCGCCTCGGTGACGCTGTT
>JAZAIZ010000287.1:0-7863 GCA_036230545.1 Myxococcota bacterium | reverse complement strand
TTCGTGACAACCAGACCCATATGATCAAGGACATTGTGGACACTCTCAACAACCTCGAGACCGGCGGGACCAAGTCCTCGGGTCTGGATTTTGCGATTGGCTACAAGCTGGCGACGTCCATCGGACGATTTGGCTTCGGTTTTCAGGGGACGTGGCTTGACCACTACGACGTGACCCTTCCAAGCGGTCGTGAGGTGAAGGGCAAAGGGGTTTATGACCTCGGTGTGTTTCCTGAGTTCAAGGGCAACGGCAGCGTTCGTTGGGCGCTGAACAATTACCTCGTGGGCATGAACGTGCGTTATATCGGCGGCTTTGAGGAGTGTGAGGACGGTGACTGCACGATTGAAGACGTCGCGCGGCGCTCCGTTGACTCCAACACCACCATGGACCTCTACGCATCCTACGCGTTTAGCGCCCATGACAGCCTCGGCAAGACCGCACTGAGCCTCGGGATTAACAACCTGCTGGACACCAAGCCTCCCGTGATTTTCAACGGCTTCCTCGGCACCAGTGATGCTTCTTCCTATGACTATATGGGACGTTATGTTTATCTGCGTCTGACTCAGACGCTCTAGGCTGAATCTCTAACTTGCTTTTTAAGGGGCGACGTTCTTCTTCGGAGGGGCGTCGCCTTTTTTTTCGCCGGGGACGCAGTTTTTCGACTCGGAGACTTGCAAAACCACTCTCTGCGCGTCAAGTGACCCATGTCCTTCGACTTGTTATGGCGATGGAATTTGCGCAAGGGGCTTTGGGGCTTTTAGCTGCGCTTTTGAACACGGATGAGATGGAGTATGGGATGATGTTCACCACAATGAAGTCACGCTGGAGACTGGGAGCCGGGGTGTTGGGGCTTTGCCTGCTTCCGCTGCCTTCCCATGGAAGCAGCCTGGATAAGGCCATTGAACTCGCGGTGAAAAAGAACCAGCGACAGGCGGGAGTGCAAAAAAGTATCAACCACCTCAGCGATGACGCGGCGGATCTCTTGAGTGAATACCGCGGCTACCAGGAGAACATCGATTCCCTGAAACGTTACAACGAGCAATTGACTACGCTCATCGCCTCCCAGGAGGAGGACATGAGAAAGATCAAAGAGCAGATCTCCCAGGTGACCACCGTGGGCCGTGAGATTACGCCGCTGATGTTGCGGATGCTGGAGTCCCTTGAGCGTTTTGTCGAGCTGGATGTGCCCTTTCTGCTCTCGGAGCGCCAGGAGCGGGTGGCTTCCCTGAAGACGATGATGGACCGGGCGGATGTTAGCAACGCCGAAAAGTTCAGGCGTCTTTTGGAGGCGTATCAAATTGAGAACGACTATGGTCGCACCATTGAAAGCTACAAGGGCGATTTGCCCTCGGGCGAGGGCGTGCGGACGGTTAACTTTCTGAGGGTGGGACGCAGCGTGCTGGTGTATCAGACCCTCGACGGACTCGACTCGGGGGTTTGGGACCCGAGCAGGCGGGAGTGGCGGGTGTTGCCTGGGGAATACCGTGCCGCGCTGAGCAAGGGACTGCGCATCGCTCGCAAGCAGGCGCCGCCAGATCTGATTCGATTACCGGTGTTTACACGCTCGGAGGTGAAGTGATGAGGACGCGACGCTTTTCGCTTGTTTGGGGATGCCTTATCGCCCTTATAGGGGCACCAGCCCACGCTGCAGAGACTCAGCCCGCCACCGTGGACGAGCTGCTTGAGAAGGTGCGCCGGGGATGGGAGCGGGACACGGTGGATGCCCTGGCCCGTGAGCGGGTCTTTGTGGACGCGAAGCAAAATCGCCAGGCTCTTGTTGACGAGGCTCGGGCTCTCAAGGCCCGGGAAGAGCAGCGCAGTAAGGCGCTTGAGCAGACTTTCCAGGAGCATGAGAAGGCCATGGCGGAGCTGGAGGAGTCTCTGCATCTGGCCATGGGCAATATGGGAGAGCTCTTTGGGGTGATTCGGCAGGTGGCCGGAGACACCCGCAGTCAGCTGGAGTCTTCCCTGGTGGCGGCCCAATACCCCGGCCGCGCGGCCACCCTGGACTCGCTGGTGGAGAGCCGGAGCACCCCCTCGGTGGAGGCGCTCAACGCGCTCTGGTTTGCGCTGCAGCAGGAGATGACGGAGTCGGGGAAGGTGGTCACTTTTGATACTCAGGTGACCGACCCCAGCGGAGAGTCCCGCACTCGTTCGGTGACCCGCGTGGGAGTGTTTAACGCCGTCTCCGAAGGAAAATACCTGCGCTGGCTCTCGGAGGTGGGGCGCTTGACCGAGCTCGCCCGTCAACCGGGGGCTCGTTATTTAAGCACCGCCGAAGATTTGCAGCGCGCTGATGAGGAGATGGTGCGCTTTGGGTTGGATCCATCCCGAGGCTCGATCTTGTCCCTGCTGGTGCAGACCCCCAACCTTCGGGAGCGGGTGCAGCTTGGTGGGATCATCGGGTATATGATTCTCTTTCTGGGGGCTTTGACGCTGCTGGGAGCGTTGTTTCGTGTGCTTTACCTCAGCCGGGTTAAACTGAAGGTCAGGGCGCAGAAGAGCAACTCCACCCCCTTGGAGGACAACCCCCTCGGGCGAGTGATGCGAGTGTTCAGTGACAACCCCGGGGTCTCGACCGAGACCTTGAACTTTAAATTGGACGAGGCCATCCTTCGAGAGCAGGCCAACCTCGATCGCTTCCTGTGGGCCATTAAGGTGGTCTCGGTGGTGGCTCCACTGATGGGGCTTCTTGGGACCGTAACGGGAATGATTCGTACCTTTCAGGCGATCACGCTCTTTGGAACGGGAGATCCCAAGCTGATGGCGGGCGGCATCTCCGAGGCGCTTGTCACCACGATGCTGGGTCTGGTGGTGGCGATTCCTCTGGTGCTGATTCACAGCTGGCTGCGGACCATGAGCCGTCGATTGATGGACGTGCTGGGGGAGCAGAGCGCCGGGATCGTGGCCCGTCCGGCGGAGCAGTCGACGAATGCTTAACGGGCTGGTGGGATTCTGGGAAGATCTCCTCATCTTTTTTGAGACGGGGGGAGAGGTGCTGGTGGTGCTCTTTGGGGTGACCTTCCTGATGTGGACTATCATCGTGGAGCGCTTCTTCTTTCTGCGCGCTCGCTATCCCGAAGAGGCGGCGACGCTGCTGCATGGGTGGCAAGGGCGCTCCGACAAGGCGTCCTGGTATGCAGACCAGGTGAAAGCGCAGCTCTGTTCGCAGGTTCGACAGGAACTCACTCGCTTCCTGCCTCTTCTGAAGACGTTGATCGCTCTGTGCCCATTGCTTGGGCTTTTGGGGACGGTGACCGGGATGATTGAGGTCTTTGATGTCATGGCCATTTCCGGTTCGGGCAATCCACGGGCGATGGCGTCGGGGGTCTCCCGGGCCACGGTGCCCACCATGGCGGGGATGGTGGCGGCGTTGTCGGGAGTTTATTTCAGCGCTCGACTAAACCGACTTACTCAGAAAGAAACGCGCCTGTTTCAGGACCAATTAGGGTGAGGTGAACGATGCGCCGTCGATGGGTGTATGCAGAGGAAGAAGAGGACGAGATCAACATGACGCCGATGCTGGACATCGTTTTTATCATGTTGATCTTCTTTATTGTGACGGCTTCCTTCGTGAAGGAGTCGGGCATTGATGTCAACCGACCGAGCGCGGTGAGCGCTGAGCGCAAGGAGCAGGCGAGCATTTTGGTGGCCATTGATGAGAACGGGCACATCTGGATGGACAAACGACAGATTGACGCGCGGGCGGTGCGAGCGAACATCGAGCGGGTGCGGGCGGAGAACCCCCAGGGTGGGGTGGTGATTCAGGCGGACAAAAACTCACGTAACGGTCTGCTGGTGCAGGTGATGGACGCCGCCCGACAGGCCGGTGTGCAAAACGTGTCTATTGCCGCAACGGTGTTGGAGTAGTTGATGGCGGCGCGCCTGGGAACTTCTTTGGCGGTCGCCCTGGTGGTGACCTGTGGCCTCTTTTGGGGCATGCAGTCCTTGATCGCCATGGGGGATAAGGGCTTGGTGGAGGGGAGCGCCGGCCGGGTCATTGACTTTGTTCGCTTGAAACGAAACTCCGAGCTCGAGTTAAAGCGTCGCACGCTCCCTGACCGGGTCAAGCCCAAGCTGCAGCCTCGGCAGCCCGCCTTGGATGTCTCGTCCACCGCCGTGACTACGGCGGTGAAGCCCATGCCCATGGTCACTCCCAAACTGGACGCGGATTTTAAGCTGCAGGGGGGGATGAACCTCGGAGTCCCCGCGAGTGATCGGGGCATCGTCCCGGTGGTTCGGGTGCGGCCGATGTATCCGCAGCGAGCGGCCCAGCGTCATATTGAAGGCTGGGTGGAGGTGACCTTTGATATCTCGGCCACGGGCTCGGTGAAGAACGCCCGCGTGGTGAACTCGCAGCCTTCGGTGATTTTTGACCGCGCCGCGCTGCGGGCCATCCGAAAGTGGAAATACAAACCCGAGATTGTGAACGGGGTCGCGGTGGAGACCTCCGGTGTGACGGTGAAGCTCACCTTTGATCTTGAGGAGGACTAGGGATGCGCTGGAAGCTGAGCACGGGGTGGGTGGTGTGCGCGCTGCTGATCGCATCGACAGCCCACGCCGATAGTGGCCGGAAGCAGTTTACGGTGGGGAAACGAACCTATCGGCAGCTTTCCCGGATTCATGAGAGCGTTGAGGCGGAGAAATACGAGGAAGCTTTGGGGCAGACCAAAGAGCTGCAGGGTCGCGCGCGCTTAAATGACCACGAGCGCGCCTTGATCTGGCAAACCCTGGGCTTTGTTTATTCGGCCCTTGAGCGCCTCGACGACGCAGCGAAGAGCTTTGAGCGCTGCCTCGCCTTGAAGGCCTTGCCGGAGGATGCGCTCTTAAACACGCAATTCAACCTGGGGCAGGTTTTAATGGCCGCCGACCAGTATCCAAAGGCGATTAAGGTGCTGGAGGACTGGATGAGCCAGGTGGACAACCCCACTCCTCAGGCTCGTTATCTCCTCGCGGGGGCATACGCGCAGACCGGCAAGCCCCTCAAGGCCTTGCCTCATATCGACGTGGCTCTCAAGACGGCGAAACGGCCGAGGGAGTCGTGGCTCACCCTGGCGCTCTCCCTCTACCTTGACGTGGGGCGCCTCAAGGAGGGACGGGACACGCTCAAGCGTTTGATTGGGGCGTTTCCCAAACGAAGCTATTGGTTGCAGCTGGCGTCGGTGTATGGGGAGTTGGGGGACGAGGCCCGGGCTTTGGCGGTGATGGAGCTGGCTTATGCTCAGGGGCACGTGGTGGGGCACGATGAACTGCTGCACCTCAGCCGGCTCTATGTCAGTCAGGGACTCCCTTATTGGGGGGCACAGGTTTTAGAGAAGACGATGAACGAGGGGCTGGTGAAGTCTGAGGTGCGGGCGTTGGAGTTTTTGGCCAACGCCTGGATTCAGTCGAGGGAGCTGGGCCGCGCAGTGCCTCCTTTGGGGAAGGCGGCCCAAAAGAGCGAGGACGGTGAACTCTTTTTGCGTCTCGCGCACCTCCATATTGAGCGGGAGGCCTGGGCAGACGCGGTGGGCGCTCTGGAGAGCTGCTTGAAGCGGGGAGCGGTGAAGCACCCCGGGCAGGTTCACCTGCTCAAGGGGATCGCGCACTTTTCATTAAAGCAGACGACTCAGGCGCGGGGTGCCTTTCAAAAGGCGGGGCAATTTGAAGCCACCCGGGCGTCGTCCCGCCAATGGTTGAAGCACCTGGACGAGCGCTGAGGGCTGGTTGATGGAGCAGGGGTGACCGCGAAAGAGGCGGTGGGATTAATCACCCACGACTTGCAGCAGGGGGGCGGTCTCTGAGGCCTCAAGGGCTTGTTGCAGATCTTCCCAGAGGTCCTCCGGTGACTCGAGCCCGACGGAGATTCGAAGCAACCCGGCTGTGATCCCAAGCCCCTCTTTAACGTCTTCGTCCACCACTTGGTGGGTGAGGCTGGCGGGGTGTTGCAGCAGGGTGTCCACCGAGCCGAGACTTACCGCCGGGGTGATTAAACGTACGGCCTTCATCACCTTCGCCGCGGCCTCGTAGTTGGCGACCGTGAAGGCGATCATGGCGCCGGGGCCACGCATTTGGCTGGGGACCAGGTTGTGGGGATCACAATCTTTAAAGCCAGGGAAATAGACCTTCTCCACCAGAGGGTGGGCGCGGAGCTTGTTGGCCAGGGCGGTGGCGTTGGCCTGAGCGAGGCGAATGCGCCCCCCGAGGGTTTGGAGTCCGCGATGCAGCAGGTAGCCCGCGAAGGGGTGCAGGACCGCGCCGGTGGCCACTCGAACGCCTCGGAGCGCTTTGGCCCACTCGTTGTTGGTGACCACCACGCCTCCCATGACATCCCCATGGCCGCCAAGGTATTTGGTGGCGCTGTGCAGCACGAGGGTGGCGCCGAGGGTCAAGGGATTTTGCAGCACCGGGGTGGCGAAGGTGGAGTCAATCAGCACCGGGATGTCTCCGGCGGCCTTGGTGAGGGCCTGAATGTCGAGAAGCTGAAGCGATGGGTTCGCCGGCGTCTCGGCGATGATGAGGGAGGTCTCGGGGCGGCACAGGGAGGGGAGGGTCTCAAGGGTGGCCCACTCCACTTCAAGGCCCAGCAACCCGCTGGCAAGCAAGTGGTCGGTGCCACCGTAGACCGGTCGCATGGCGAGGACGTGATTGCCGCGCTGCTTCGCTGCCATCAGGCAGGCGGTCATGGCTGCCATCCCGGAGGCGTAGGCGATGCCCGCGTCCCCCTGCTCAAGGGTGGCCATGGCGTCTTCAAAGCGGGCGACGGTTGGGTTGTGCAGCCGCGCATAGACGGGGTTGCCCGTGGGTTTGTCCCCCAGGGCCATGGCGCCGAGATCGGCGGCCGCCTCGTCGAGCTCCTGCAGTGGATAGGTGGTCGAGAAATCAATGGGAGCGGCGTGGACCCGGAGCTGGGAGAGGTCTTCGCGTCCGGCGTGAACAGAGAGGGTGTCGGAAAATCGCTTCATATCCAAATCCTGTTAGGGAGTGATTTAGAACTTGTAATATAATTCGTTTGAGTGTATGTCAGCCGAATTAAATTCTAATGCGGGGGCATTAATGAAGCTTGACCGAATTGATCTGGAGATATTACGGGCTTTACAGAACGATGCACGGCTCTCAAACAAGGAGTTGGCTGGTTCCGTAGGGTTAGCGCCCTCAAGCTGCCTTGAGCGGGTGCGACGCCTGCGGGACGAAAAGATCCTTTTGGGGAGCCATGCTCGGGTAGCTCCTAAGGCACTTGGGATCGGTTTGCAAGCCATGATCGCGGTGCAATTGGGGCATCACTCCCGGGACATCGTGGACCAATTCCACCATGACGCGGCGAAGCAGACCGAGGTGGTGGCAGTGTATCACATCGCTGGTCGCTTTGATTATCTGGTGCATGTGGCGGTGCGTGACGCAGACCACTTGAGGGATTTTGCCCTCGACGCCTTCACCACCCGCCCCGAGGTAGAGCACCTCGAGACCTCTCTTATCTTCAAATACCAGTCCATGCCGGACCTGCCGGATTATAAGACCAACTAAATCAGTCAGCGGATTGTTCGACGCTTGTCTTCAGGAGCTGCCGCAGGGATTGTTGCGCACGTTGAGTGCCCGCTCCGGCCCAGGTGATGATCTGCGCCCGGTGTGAGCGGGGATGATTGAGGGTGTGGCAGGGGTGAGTGGCTTTCATCATGACCACCACGGCCTTGGCTTGAAGGTGCTCCTTGAGGGTGCTGGCGAGCTCCTCGGTGGCGTCTTCTTGAAAGATGAGTCGAGCGGTGCAGGCTTTGACGAGCTTGTCGAGGGCCCCAAACCCGATGAGGTGTCCATCGGGTTCGTAGGCGATGTGGGTTTCGCCAGAGGCAACCGTGAGGTGATGGGGGCAGACCAGAAAGGTGCCCA
>JAZAIZ010000286.1:0-1063 GCA_036230545.1 Myxococcota bacterium | reverse complement strand
GGGCAACCAACACAGGGAGGGAACACATGGGAAACCGGGGACTTAAAAAACGCCTTTTGAGCGACCTTATCATCACACTTCTGGTGGGCGTGGGGGCCGTGTTTTTGTTCAGCCCCGCCTGCTCCGGCGAAGAGGCACCCGCTCCCGAGCAGGAGACGCCTCTCACGCCCGACACGCCCGACACACCCGACAACATCGACGAGCCCGAAGCCGAGTGTGACTATCCCGACCGTACCGAGAAATGCAAAAAGGACAAGGGCCCGACCTACACCTGCCTGCCCGACGGCACCTGCGCACAATGCAAGGCAGGTCTGGCGGGTTGCCCCTGTGTGGGCAACGACGACGACGCAGCAAAGCGTTATTGCCTGGAGGGACAGGGAGAGTGTCTGCCTGCGAGCTCTCACCCAAAATACAACGTCCCCTTTTGCTCCTGGTGTCTTCCGGGCTCGGAGTTTTGCGCCTGTGTTGATGGCGAGTGCGGCGCCGACCTGGCGTGCGTCTCAAAGGGCGAAGAAAAAGCCTGCGTTAAGTTCGACTGCGCCGAAGCGGGCGATGCCCAGGGGACAAGCTGCCTCTGCTCGGAGGGAGGGGTCTGCGATGTTACCAGCGAGGTCTGTTGGCAGGGGTTCTGCCGGACCTGCCCTGGCTCGGAAGAGGGATGCCCCTGCAGCGACGCGAGGGGGTGCTCTGTGGATGATGGACTGCTCTGCCAGGACGCCGCCGGTGAGCCTGGAATCAAGCGCTGTCAACGAGCCACCGCCTGCAGCGCCCTCAGCTGCCAGCAAAACCAGCTCTGCTGCGACAGCGCCAACACGAGTGAGCCTCTCTGCGCCAGTGTTGATGCCGACGACCACGCCAAATGCCTCTCCACCTGCTTAACCGGGTGGGCGAGCACCCAGGGTGAGACATGCAACGAGTGCGCTGATGGCTATTTTGGCGCAGGCTGCACCGCGGAGTGCCCCGGCGGTGCCTTGAACCCCTGTAATGGCCAGGGGGATTGTTCGGGAGGCCTTGAAGGGAGTGGGCAATGCTCGTGCGACGCTGGCTTTGCGGGGGCCGCCTG
>JAZAIZ010000285.1:0-8197 GCA_036230545.1 Myxococcota bacterium | reverse complement strand
TTCGCCCGCGCAGCTTTCTCCCATATCTCCATGGGTGGGGGGCTCCTCGGGGGGGACTTCGGGGGAAGTGGACTCCTCGCAGTTGCCCTCGACACAGGTCTGGCCCGGGGAGCATTGCGCGTCGAGGGTGCAGCTTTGGCAGGTGTGGGCAACGCAAACGAGGTGAGCGTCGCAGTGCTGATTGGTGAGACACTGCACGCAAGTGCGGGTGGAGCTGTCACAGACGAGGCTTCCGCTGCAATCGGCGCTTGAGGAGCAACCAGAGCCTGGCCCGCAGGTCCCCCCAGGCATGCAGACCTCTTCGGGATCGCAGTGATCGTTGGTGAGGCACTCGACACAGGCGCCCGTCGCCACGTCACATAGTTGTCCTACACTACAGTCATTGTGAACGGTGCAGGGGCCTTCATGGGGAGGAGGTGAGGGCAGAGGTTGGTCGATGGCGTCGTCGCCGAGTTGCTCTGAAGCGCAGTCAATCCGGTTGCCGCAGGTCTCTGCCCGGACTCCGTCAACGCAATGGGGGCCGGTGCAGCGCCTGGTGTCTTCAGTGGAGGCGCTGTAGCGGGTACCGCAGCTCCCAAGGGCTCCGAGGGAGAGAAAGACAAGCGTCAGAATAAATGGCTTGTTTTGAGGTGAAGCGCCCAGCATTTCTGCCTCCTCGGAGTGTGTATCGCTCTTCCCTTATCTTACAGGCTAATTGCACCGGTGAAGAAGCGCTATTATTAAACGCTGGGGTGAGTGTTTTTCTTCAAATTTTTCGGTGGTTTAGCGACAATTGCTCCCCCACTTGTCACGGCGCAGTGAGGGCGCCGTCCCCTCGCAGGGATGTTGGCTAAGTGACTGAAATCACAATTGAAAGAGGATTGGTGAGGCCTACCCGCGCGTGCTGTGGAGGAGCACACCGGAGAATTGTCCTTAGGAGCGCCTTTGAGCATTGCCGGAGGTCGAATTAAGAGATAGGGCGTCATTGGCGTGAGCCACCGAGCTTCGGTCTGGGCTCCCGCCTCCTAAAACCTGTTGGATTACGCTTTAGTTTAGAGGAGTTATGTTCCATGAAAGTCTCAATCGTCTCCAGTGATGTGACAACGTCCAAAGTCGACCTCATTTGTCTCGGAGTTTTTAAGGGCAAAAATAAAGGAAACGCGGCGTGGGAGAAACTCAACAAGCTACTCGATGGTGCCTTGGCAGATATCGCCAAAGAACATGATTTCTCCGGTAAAGCGGGCCAGTCCTATGTGGTCCACACCCTGGGGAGAGAGTCCTTCAAGCGCGTGATGGTGATCGGGTGTGGTGAGGCCGACAAGATGACTCCTCGCGCGATTCAAAATCTGGGGGCGAACGCTGCGCGTCACGGCAATAAGGTGGCAGCGAAAAAGATGACTTTGATTCTTCCCGGGCTCGAGCAGGAGCCGGCGGAGCTTGTGGATTTAATCACCCGGGGCGCTTACCTTGGCAGCTACCGATACGACAAATACCGCTCGAAGAGTGATCGGGCGAACTCATTGAAATCCCTTGGCATTGATATTGGGGAGCGAAGTTCAAAGAAATTGAGTACGGCGATCGAGAAGGGTCGCATCGTGGCAGAGTCTGTGGCGATTGGCCGCGATTTGATCAACGAGCCTCCTTCAGATCTCTACCCCGAAACCTTCGCCGGGCAGGCCAAAGCGATGGCTCGCAAGGTGGGGCTTAAGGTTAAGATCTACAAACCCGAGCAACTTAAGAAGATGGGGATGAACCTCCTTCTTGGGGTGGGCCAGGGAAGCGTGCAGTCCCCGCGCCTGGTGCACCTGACCTACACGCCAGACAAGCCCACTTCTAAGAAACCTATCGTTTTTGTGGGCAAGGGCATCACCTTCGACTCGGGTGGGCTTTGCCTCAAGCCTGCGGGTTCCATGATGGATATGAAGATGGATATGGGCGGCGCGGCTGCGGTGGTTGGAGCGATGAACGCTATTGCTCAACTTAAGCCTAACACCCCCGTTCATGGCATCCTGGCCCTCGCTGAGAACATGCCATCCGGGGAGGCCATTCGAATGGGAGACGTTATTACGGGCGCTTCCCGGCGCACCGTTGAGGTGAACAACACGGACGCGGAGGGCCGGTTGGTACTCGCTGATGCGCTTCATTATGCGTCGGGGCTTAAGCCTGCACAGATTATTGATCTTGCGACACTAACCGGTGCATGCCTGGTGGCTCTGGGGCCACATACAGTTGGGCTCTTCTCCAACGATGATAAGCTGGCTGACAGTCTCCTCAGCTCTGCCGAATCCACCGGAGAGTCCTTCTGGCGCCTGCCGCTCAATGAGATGCTGAGTGACCAGCTGAAGAGTGATCTTGCGGACACCAAAAACACCGGCGAGCGCTATGGCGGGGCGATTACCGCAGCCTTGTTCTTAAAGGAGTTTGTCAACGGTGTGCCTTGGGCTCATTTGGATATCGCAGGTCCTGCCATGAACAGTTCTGATTCCGGCTATTTAACCAAAGGTGGCTCTGGGGTTGGGGTTGCGACGCTTGTCGACCACGTTTGTTGAGGGGTATAATGGGTTATTGGGGGGGCAATGGAAGACTGGGGCCGATTACTTAAGGAAGCCGAGCGCGCCTTATTAGGTGGGCGCTCCGGTGAGGCCCTGCGCTATTGTGAGCGCGCCGCTGTGGGGGGGGGAGAGGCGCGCTATTCGGCGAGTCTTTTGCGGGGAAATATTCTCTTGGAGATGGGAGACGCCCAGGGGGCGCTCCGCGCTTTCGAGTCCGTTGCTGATCCTGACGCTACAGATCCTGAGATTGACTGCGCTCGAGGAGTCGCCCTCTTTGAGTTGGCCCGCTTCGCTGAGGCTGAGGCGGCGTTGAAGAGCTCGATCCGCGAGGCGCCTCACCTCGCGCAATCCTATTACACTCTGGGTCTGATCGCTGAGTTTGCGGGAAAAGGGGAGGAGGTCCGGTGGTTTCGCCAGGCTCGTGAGCTGGCTCCCGAGAAATTTGCTCATCACAAGCAGCTGCGCAACGATGATTTCCAATCCATGCTTGAAGACGCCCTGACGGGGCTTCCAGCTGCGCTCGCCGAGGCCCTTGAGCATATCCCCATTGTTGTTTCAGAGCTCCCACTGGTCAACGACCTGCACCAATTGGAGCCCCCCATCTCCCCTCTGGCTCTTGCCATGTTGGGGGGCGCGGTGGGCGTTGGTGAGAATGGCGATGAGCGGCTTGAGCCGGTTCTTTTCCTGTTTAAACGCAACATTGAGCGGGCCTTTACCGATCGTCAAGATATGATGAAAGCGACGCGCCATGCCGTGATTGAGTATTTCGCGGAGGCATTGGGTATCTCGATGGAGCCCTGAGCCTCCTGGTGGCAAGGTGGGGTTTGGTTGGCGGTGTTCGTTTCTGCTTCTTTTTCGCGATTTCCTCCATTTTGAGGGGGACACGGCAGGAGGAAGCGTGGCAAGGAGGCAATGGTTGAGACCCCTTTGTGGGAGCCTGAGTTGGGCTGGTTATGTGGGGGAGTGGTTGTCGGATTAGTCAGAGGACCTCCGGCGTGAACAGGGATGAAAGCGAGCCCGGTGGGGCGTGAAGATGGCTTTTCCCCTTGGCAGGATAGAAGTAGATGGTTCAAGCTGAACGTTATGTAGAGTCCTATGATGGAACCCGCCTCTTCACCCGAAGTATTGGTGAAGGAACTCCCCTGATTTTATGTGACGGGGTTGGTTGTGACGGCTTTATCTGGCGCTATATCTGGGAAAAATTCTCCCAGGACTTCAAGATTATTCATTTCAATTATCGCTCTCATGGACTCAGTGACGAGGCTCAGGTCGCCGATGCCTTGAAGGTCACCGATATGCGTGAAGACCTCGCAGCCGTGATGGATGCCTATGGCGTGGACAAAGCGCTCATTATGGGACACTCCATGGGAGTGCAGGTTATTCTGGATTATGCCATTCAGTATCCGGAGCGCATTTTGGGACTGGTTCCCATCTGTGGGAGTTATGGACGCCCCCTTGAGACCTTTCACGATACAGATCTGGCCAGCAAGATTATCCCCCGCGTTCATAAGCTCTCGAGGTTTTTTCCGAAGGGGTTTCAGCAGGTGTGGAGTCGAGTGTCCCAGTGGGAGCTGACCTATCGTATCGCGATGAGGGCGGAGGTGAATGGCAAGGTGATTGAGCGTGATGACTTTGCACCTTACTTCAAGCATCTCTCGCAGATGGATGTGGATGTGTTTCTGCGGATTGTTCAATTTATGAATCAGCACTCCACTGAAGAGCAACTTAACGAGATCCAGCTGCCGACGCTCATTGTTGCAGGGCAATACGACACGTTTACCCCCTGCTGGCTCTCCCTTCGCATGCAGCGCCTCATTACCAACTCCGAGTTGATGGTTGTTCCAGGGGGAACTCATATTGCCCCTCTTGAGATCCCCGAACTCTTGGAACTTCGACTGGAGCGATTTATTGAGGAGCGTATTAAACCTCTTCTGGAGCCGGCTAAACCAGCAAAAAAGAAAAGAACTCGGGCTTCCAAAAAGAAGGCTGTGTCAAAGAAGGTTGTGACGGAGTCGTCTTCGGAGGCTCCTTCCCTTAGCGAGACTCGGGCCTAAAGAAGGACTGGGTTTTCCGCGAATTTAACGTAGATTTTCAAGGGGCTCCTCCAAGGCGTCCTTAAGCGCTTTCTCCAGTGAGAGCCCCCCACCAACAACCTGGCCGTAGGACGATAAGAGCTTGCCGTGATAGGGGTTTTGCAGCACCCCTTGTTGCTGGACCCACACCGCCGTCGCGACGGGGCAATAGGCGACGATCATGCCGGTGGGCTTGGTCGCCGAGACCCAATTGGCGACATGGACTGACAACTTACGAAAGATGTTGCGGGTCTCTTCGAGTCCGCTCGCCTTCATCAACTTTTTCGATTCCGCCATCATCTCTTCTTTGAGGTGCTTGTAGAGGGGCTCGGTTTTAAAGTCGATTTCAACGAGGTTCAGTTGCTTTACGGTGATAGCCAGCTTCCGGGCCTGTCTGGGAATAGGGGATGGTTCCTCGTTAAGGATGTGTCTGTAGATCACCAGGTAGTTCACCAGAATGCGGTCCATTCCGCCCCTGAAGTCCAACTCGGAATACGAGTGAATAAATTGAGCTCGCGCTTCCCGGCTGGGGGCGGGGGAGAGCACCCCAATGACAACGAAGAGAATTAAGAGGTGACGGGTCATTTATTGTTTTTGCAGGTTGTAAGAGAAGCCGACGCGCAACTCTGAGATCCAAAAGAGTCGAAATTTTCCTTTTTTGGTTTTCTCTGTTTGGGGATTGATGCCCAACTCATAATAGAAGGGAACGCCGGCGACGGTGAGGTGCTCCCCAAGGGAGACACCGGTGGAGGGACGTCGCTCGCCTTTCTCACCTTGTACCAGATGCACAAAGCCCAGATTAAAGCGTCCATAATAGCTGTACCCTGGGAGCTGAATCATGAGGTTGGGGCGAATCTCCACGTCCACCTTCCCCCGGCGGTAGGTATCTTGCAGGTAGGAGAACCCGGTCTCAATTCGAAGGCTGTCAGTGAGTTGATACCCCGGAGAGAACATCAGGGAGGTTCCCCGCGCCTGGCCCACTGGCGGTGGCTTAAATTGAAACTCCTGACCCGCCGAGAGTCCGAGGGTGATAGGGATGTCAAAAGCCTGAGCGGTGTTTCCCCACAGGAGGAGGAGGATCCCGATTCCCCTGGTGAGCATCCATCGATATTTGGGTTGGTCCTGCATACGCTTCCTCCGGTCTGCGAAAATAGGGTGTTCACAGGTGATGAGAGGAGTGTAACGCGAATTGTTCCCGCGCACATCTTTTATGAGATTTTTCGGGGAGCAGCTTAGGGAGAGAGGTCGGCGAGGGTGGCGAGGGTCTCTTGAATGTCGTGGTTCAACTCCCCGGTTGTGTGGGGGAGGAGTTTCTCAAGGGGCTTTGCTGCGGCAGGATCTCCTAAGATTCCCAGGCTTCTGGCTGCCACGTCCCGGAGCGGGTCGTCGGGGTTTTCGGCGATTTGGAGCAAGAGGGACAATGCTTCGGGGTGTTTGGATTCCCCCACGAAGTGGATGGCCGCGGCGCGTTCTGCCTTTTTGCGGCTTGAGAGTCGCGCTTGCAGGTAGCGGGCGGCGCTGTCGTCCTTAAGCATGCAGAGCGCCGCCGCGGCTTGAAGCCTGTCTGCCCAGGGAGCCCAGCGCCGGTTCATCCAGAACTGCAGGGCGGGAAGGGCGCTTGGATCTCCCATGATGCCCAGGGCTCGAATGGCGTCCAGTCGAAACGTGCGGTTTGCGAGGGCTTCGAGGAGGATCGGAGTTCCCCGGGGGTCTTGTAGCTCTGAGAGGGTAATTGCTGCTTCCAACTGCACGGCGAAGGGGGCGCCTTGAACCAGGTGGATTAACTCCTCAAGGCAGGCCTGCGGGAGGATCTCCAGTTCGCCGCTTCGGATTCTATCCCCCAGGGTACAGGCGGCATCCGCCTGATGGTGGGGGTCGTCACCTTTGAGCAGTTCGGCCAGAGAATGAAGCGAGGCGTTCTCAAAATCGATAGCGGTCATGGGGCCCCCTTTAAAGCTGCTCTAACGAACTTCGGAGCCGGGGGGAAGCTCTCGGTCGAGGCGCAGGAGTGAGAGTTGTTCGCTGCCCTCCCCCGATAGGATCATCCCGTTACTTTCTACCCCCATGATTTTGGCCGGGGCGAGATTGGTTACGACGATGACGGTGGTCCCCACCAGATCTTCCGGTTGGTAGGAGGGTGAGATCCCGGAGACGATCTGTCTTGGGCTCTCTTCGCCGAGATCAACCTGAAGTCGAAGGAGCTTTTTGCTCTTGGGAACAGACTCCGCTTCCAGGACGTGTCCCACTTTGAGCTGGAGCTTTTGAAAATCCTGAAAGGTGATTTGATCCACGGTATCAGCGCCTGATTTGGTTGAGGATGCTTGAGTCGTTTTGGGAGCTTTTGGGGCTTCCTGGGTCGAAGCTTCGATGAGCTTTTCAACGGTCGCTGCGTCAATGCGGTCAAAGAGCCGCTCCATCTCACCGATGGCGCGCTCACGCTCCTGAAAGAGGAGTCCCGCGTCCATACGCTCGAGGGTGACCCCAAGAATTCGAGCCCCTGCCTCCGCGAAAGTGGGGACAATGGGAGCGAGGTACATGGCCAGAGCATGACAGACGTTGAGGCAGAAGGTGCAGGTCTCTCGCGCCTTCTCTGGGTCTTCCTTGAGCTGGTTCCAGGGCTCCTGGCTCTGCATGTACTCATTGCCGATATCGGCGATGGTGTTGATCTCTCGGATGATCTGGCTGAACTCCCGTTTGCGGTAAAGCGCTTCTATTTTGCGCCCACTGGCCACCACTCTTCTGGCCAGGTTGAGGGGGGTGGACTCTTCGTTGGGGGCCTGTTGTGCCTCCTCTGCGGAGAAGGGGAGATCCCCGAGCTTGCCATCGATCTTCTTGCTCAAAAATTGAGACGCGCGGCTGAAGAGGTTGGCGTGCTTGTTGACCAGCTCGCCGTTGATTCGAAGGATGAAGTCGTCAAAGGAGAGGTCGAGGTCGTCGGATTGGGAGTTGTATTTGCACGCGTAATAATAGCGCAGGGCCTCCGGCTCGAAGTGGTCGGCGAAGGTGCTCGCGTTGATGAAGGTCCCGCGGGACTTGGACATCTTTTGACCGTTGACGGTGAGCATGCCATGCACGTGGATTTTGGCAGGAAGGGTGTAGCCCACGGATTGGAGGATCGCCGGCCAGAAGAGGGTGTGAAAGTAGACGATGTCTTTTCCGATGACGTGCTCAATGCGGGTGTCTTCAGACTTCCACAGGTCGTCCCGGGTGAGGCCCTTGTCAGCGGCCCACTCCGTAGAGGCGGCAACATATCCCAAGGGAGCGTCCAGCCACACGTAGAAATATTTGTTTTCCTGGTCGGGGATCTGAAACCCAAAGTAGGGGCCGTCACGGCTGATACACCAATCCCGAAGGCCGGCCTCAATCCAGTTGCCCACGTAGTTGGCGACGTCGTCCTGAAGGGTACCGCTTCGGATCCAGTCGGAGAGAAAGCGCGTGATCTCCTCAGAGCTCAGCTTGAAGAAGGTGTGCTCGGAGGCTCGGGTGATGGGGCTGTTTCCACAGAGGACGCAGTGGGGCGCCTTGAGGTCTGTGGGCGCGTAGGTGGCTCCACAACTTTCGCAGACGTCGCCGTATTGGTCTTCGGTGCCGCAT
>JAZAIZ010000284.1:0-1821 GCA_036230545.1 Myxococcota bacterium | reverse complement strand
CTCCGGGAAGTCCGCCTCTAATATTCCGGAAGGACAACCCAAGGAGGAGACCACAACCTCCCAGGAGCTTCCCGAACTCAGCCAACCCAAAAGCGGCCCCTCCCACTCAAGAAAGACGCTCCTAATCCCCACCGCTATAGCCGCTGCGCTCCTGATCACCGGAGCACTCATCTTCATCAAGGACGGTGAGGTTGTGGAGGAGCGTTCTCCTCAAGCCCCCCCGCTGGCACTCGACACCCCTGCTCCCCAAGAGACGCCTCCGCTACTTAAGCAGTCTCCACAAAAAGAAACACCTCCCACACCAGAGCTCCCGGCAACCCAGGCACCACCTCCCACACCCCTACCCCAGCAAACAAACGCCGCTCCCCCTGGCCGGGAAACAAAAGCGACACCCGCCCCACAAAAAGAGCGCGACAACAAAAAAATCGGCACCCTGCAAAAAGCAAACCCCCTCCCCCCCAGGGTCCAGAAAAAACGCCCGGTGCAGGGAGACGATTTGTTGACGGACCTCTTCGGAGACACCCGTAAACAGGAGTCAAAAATGGCTCTTCAACAACCTGAAGCAATTCAAAGCGCCCATCTTCCCGAGGGTTTAACCGCGGAGTCTGTTCTGGATGTTATCTCCAATAACAGCCTCTCCATAAAACTCTGTCTTGACCAGGCCATGCGCAAAGGGGAAAAACCTAAAGGCAGACTGGATATCAAGGTAACCATCGCACCCACGGGAGCTGTTCAAGATGTCGCTATCACCACACCGCGGTTTAATCATTCGACCATGGCCCGCTGCACCAAAAAACGGATCAGGCAGTGGCGCTTCCCTCCCTTTGAAGGCGACCCCATACCAGTGGAGTTTCCCTACGTTCTCACCGCCGGCTTCTAAACCCTCTCCTCTCCACCACGACGACCTCTCCAAGCTCCTGCGCGATGCCCTGCTCCAAAACGCTCTGCTCTCCAAAGATCGCATCTATGAGCTCAGCAGACTCTTTGACATTATTGCCCCAGACACTCCCCTTGATGCGCAGCTGCTCATCACCGGTGAGTTCAACGAGGTGACGCTCCTTGACCTCATGCAACAAACCTATGGAGTGCCCTCTCAGCCATCGCACACGCTCACCGCTCTAGAGCCTCAACTCGCGCTCATCTTGCCCGACCACCTCGCCGAGACCTTCAATGTCGTCCCCTTTCGCTCAAGCGACTCCGGGCTCATCGTCCTCAGCTCCCACCCCCTCTCTCAAAGCTGCGTCGATACAATCAAGCTACGTACTCGTCTTAATATTCAACCCCGGCTCACCACCAGCGCTCATGTCGCGCTCATTCAGGCAAAGCTCTACGGCACCGCCCTGCCCTATTTTGTCTCCCAGGCCAAAGAAATCACCGCCTGGCTCAACGAGCATCAGACCACTCACGACACCCTCGGAGCTGAACCCCCCAGCGAGAGCGCTCTCCACTCCAACGACCACACCTCCTCCCAGGAATTCGAAGAAGCCCTCGACCGGAATGAGATCCTTAACTCCCTACTCACCGAGGCCCAAAGCAGTTTCGCCTTCGCTGCCCTCTTTCGCGTTCACAACGAGCGCGTCTTTGGCTGGCGAACCCTCGACCCAACACGCGCCAAAGAGCTTGCCGAGGTTCACCTCTCACTTAACGAAGCCCCCCTCTTTCAAGGCATCTACCAGAGCGGAAAACATTATATAGGGCCCCCACAAAAGACCTCCTCTTACCATAAAATGCGACAAGCTCTGCGGCTTGATGAGGCCACCCAAGTGCTGGCTCTGCCCATCACCTGCCACGAGCAGGTCTCCGCCGTCCTTTATTGCGAAC
>JAZAIZ010000283.1:0-2758 GCA_036230545.1 Myxococcota bacterium | reverse complement strand
GCCCCAGGATACCTGCGTCGGGGTTGGAGAAGTGCTGGTTTAGATCACGGCCCCCGGAGGGACCTGTGGCCTTGGCCATGTATTGACGCAGCAGCGCCAGGGGGGTGACGCCATGCACCAGCATGGAGCCCATATCTCGAATCAGCGGCTGCAGAAAGTCACCGTTTTTTAGGGCATAACCACAGCCTACTGCGGTGCCCTCCTGCCCGAGAGAGCGGTAGACACCTCCGATAACCTTGTTTTGGCGAAAAAGGGCCACCAAGTGCTCTTCAAGCCGGCGGGTTTCAAAGAGAAATTGATAGAGCTCACCGAGCTGGGCGGGGTTGAGCCCGGCGGTGTCACCTTGGGTTCGTTGCCGAATAAAGTGTTGGGCGTCTCCCGAAGAGGGCTGATGCGTGGGCAGCAGGGTCTCTACGACGGACTTTCGGCGGGAGCCCTTTTTGGCGGGCGTCTTCTTTTTTGGGGTCGGTTTTTTCTTGCCGTTGGCCGACACTGTCTCTGTTTCCATCATTTACCTTCTACATATGGATGGGGCGCCCCATCGCGGCGTGAGCTGCCTCCAAAACGCCCTCGGTTAATGTGGGGTGAGCGTGAATGGTATGAGCGAGCTCTTCAGTCGTGCTTTCCAGCCGAAGCGCCACACACGCCTCTGCGATTAAATCGGTTGCCCGGGGGCCGATGATGTGGACACCCAGAATCTCATCATATTGTGCGTCTGAGACTATTTTAACAAAACCCTCGGCCTTATCCATGATTCGGGCTTTTCCAATGGCCGCGAAGGGGAATTTACCAACCTTGATGGTGTAGCCAGCATCGATGGCCTGCTGCTCGGTGTACCCGACGCTGGCGACCTCCGGATCGGAGTAGGTGCAGCCTGGGGTGTGGAGGTAGTTGAGGGGCTCTGCCTTCTTGCCGGCAATGTGGTCAACGGCGAGGATGGCTTCGGCGCTGGCGATGTGGGCGAGCTGTGGGGTTTTGACGATGTCACCGATGGCGTAGATATTGGGGACGGAGGTCTTCATGAGCCCGTCCACTTCGATAAAGCCTGCCTGGTCGGTGGTGACGCCAATGGTTTCCAGGTTGAGGCCGTGGGTTACCGGTGCTCGCCCGACGGCAACCAGGAGCATCTCGGCTTCAAGGGTGGAGGTGGTTTTTCCATCGTTGATGGTGGCGACGACCTGGCCCTTCTCTTCTTTGGCGCTCTCGATCTTTGTGCCGGTGAGGACTTTGATTTTCCGTTTGCGAAAGAGCTTCGTAAATTCCTCGCTGACCTCGGCGTCTTCCATGGGGAGCGCTCGGTCAAGCAGCTCAACCACCGTGCAGTCGGTCCCAAAGCGGCTGTAGATGGAGGCAAACTCCACCCCCACGGCGCCCGAGCCAAGGATGATTAGCGATTTTGGGGGTTGTTTGAGTTCGAGGATCTCATCGGAGCTGACGAAATGCTTTCCGTCGATGTCAATAAAGGGAAGCCGGCGGGGCACACTTCCGGTGGCAAGAAGGATATGCTTGGCCTGCAGGAGTGTCGTCCCCGAGTCGCCCTTTACCTCGACGGTGGTGCTGCTCTGGAGGGAGCCCGTCCCTTTGTGGACGTCGATTTTGGTGCTCTTCATGAGGTAGTCGACGCCGGCGGCGCTTTTTTGGATGATTTTATTGCGGGCCTTTTGGACCCCCTCAAAGTCAAAGCCCACCTCGGATGCCAGGATGCCGTGCTTTTTCGCGTTACGCATCTCGTCCAGCACATCTGCCGAATGCAGGAGACTCTTGGTGGGAATGCATCCCCTTAAGAGGCAGGTGCCCCCGAGTTTGGCGTCTTTTTCAACGATCGCGGTTTTTAGCCCCAAATGCGCTGCCCGAATGGCTGCAACATAGCCTCCGGGACCCGCCCCAATAACGACAAGATCATAGTTTTTCATGATGCACGGGTCTTATCCTGCCCCAGCAGATGAGGCAATGGCTCGGGAGCGCCGAAACACAGGATTTGCCCTCCCCACGCGGGGGGCCGCGGCGGGGGGGAGAGCCCCAAAAAACCAGGGCTAATAGTGGCGGATAGTGTCCACAGGCTCCAGGGTTACCCTCCCCTCGGAGATGAGAAGGTTCGCCGGAGTCCAGATCATATTCTTTCTGAACTCGGGGTGGTTGATGTCGTAGAAGAGCCAATCCACAAGGTCCCCGTCGGCCCAGACCTCGATGTCAGGCAGGACGCGGGGGTTGGCGATGGAGTCGGGGTGATAATGCACGTCGATGGTGTAGCGCCCGTCCATAGCTCCGTAGAGAAAAATATTCTCGGGGCCGGCGTTGGTGTCGTCGTCCACATCCAAAAAGGGGTTGTCTGCAGACCTGCCGGGTTGCCCCCAGTCCAACCCGCTTGTCCCGGAGGGGTTGGTGGTGGGTTGGCAGTTTTGGAAATAGCAGTCTTGCTGGGCATCTCCGAAGACCCCGTCTCCTTGGATGAGGTGAAGATCCAAGTCGGTGTCACGCTCATTCCACTTGAGTATGATTCGGATGGTAGGGCCTTCGATGAGGCTGTCACAGACCCCTCCGGAGCGCTCGACCTCAAAGATAAGTCGGCTGGTTCCATAGGTGTTTTGGGCCACCAGCACGAATCGACTGACTCCACACTCAAAGGAGGGGTGCAGCACGAAGGCGTTGTCTCGGAGGTCATCCCCTGGGGTGCTTTGTCGGACCACGGAGTCGTCAGAGTCTGGTGGCCAGACTCGCCAGGCGGAGTCGCAGAGAAGATCGTTGTGGTCGCCGCATT
>JAZAIZ010000282.1:0-13603 GCA_036230545.1 Myxococcota bacterium | reverse complement strand
GGGGGGGCTGGGGGCGTCCGCGGGGGCGGGGGGTGACTTCGGGGCGGTGGGGGTGGCTACTCACCCCGGGGCTGGTGGGGGGGGTGGGTGGGGGGGCCAGGCGTGGGTCGGTGGCCCCGTGGTCGAGTTGACTTAGGTCGACTACCTCGCAGGGCTGGTTGAGCAGGGTGAGATGCTGAATCCCGGCTTCGCGATTGGCCCGGTGGCGCTCCTCTTGGAGGGCTGTGTCGGTGTTGAGGAAATCCTGTGTTAGCGCGTAGAGGATGTCGGGATTCGAAGAGTCGGGGCGGGGAATGTCGGGCCCGAGGTGCTCGGGGTTTTGTTGAGCCCAGCTTTGTAGTTGCTCGCCAAGATCACGAGAGTAGGGAGAGAGGTGGTGAATGGGGAGATCGTTTCCGATCCAAAGGTAGAGAGGGCGCTTGGTGAAGCCGGACTCTGCGAGGGTTTGGAGGAGGCCGAGCGCCGCCTGGTGGATGGAGTCATTCAGGTTGTCGGGGCTGAGGGAGGCATGGACGTGGAACTCGGGGAGGGTGAGCTCGCCCATCAGCAGGCGAGGGAGGAGCTGATTGCTCGTCTCAATGAGGGCGCTCAGTTCATCGGGGGGAAGTTGCAGCTCCTGGGCCATGGTCTCATGGGAGAGCCCTTCATGGTGGGCGAATTGGCCGGGGGCGCCAAAGGTCTCAAGGGTGTGGAGGTAGTATTCTGTGAGGGCACAGAGGTGCGCGACGAAGTGGACCATGGAAACCTTGCCGAAGTTCATCTCCACCAAGAGGTGCTCGCCGGTCTCTTGCCACGCGGCTTGGAAGGGAGAGGAGTTTGCAGGCAGGGGCGCATAGGGGAGGCCCTCAAGTTGGTGCACCAGGGTGACCTCCTGGCAGGTGAAGAGGTCCGCGGGGAGGCTTTGCAGGTGCGCGGCGAGGTGGCGGGCCTGGTCGGCGGGCTCGGTGGGGGAGAGCTCCAGCTTTTGGTAGGTGTCCACGAGCTCGCTGGGGTCGAGGGTGCCCTGTCGCATGGAGCGGGTGAGGAGCGCGTCGAATTCGTTGGTGAGCTGTCGGTAATTAATGGTCATCGTCTTTATTCTACCAAGTCCTGGAGAGTTTACACAAAGTATTGCGGATAAGTCCTTGTCAGCTTGCTGCACTACACTCTCTGGCGTTATGAGGCACCCCATTAAATGGGTTGATTAGTCAGGGAGATGTGATGGATTTGAAGCGCCTGAACGAACAACAGCGAGAGGCGGTTTTGCACGGAGATTCGCCGCTTCTGGTGCTGGCAGGAGCCGGGACAGGGAAGACTACGGCGGTGACTTTTCGCATCGCTCATATGATTCAGGAGCGGGGGGTGCGGCCTAATCGCATCCTGGCGGTGACCTTCACCAACAAGGCCGCCAGGGAGATGGCGCTCCGGGTGGGGGAGATGACGGGGTTGTCGCCCCGCGGGCTGGACATCGGGACGTTTCACGGGATGTGTGGCCGTCTTTTGCGCCAGCACGGGGAGAGCCTTGGGCTGGCCTCGTCGTTTATTATCTACGATGCGGCGGACCAATTGGCGTTGATTCGTCGTTGCATGGGGGAGTTGAAGATCGACGTGCAGGCGTTTCCCCCCAG
Source organism: Myxococcota bacterium (assembly GCA_036230545.1). Lineage (GTDB taxonomy): Bacteria > Myxococcota > XYA12-FULL-58-9 > XYA12-FULL-58-9 > JABJBS01 > CAXGXL01. The sequence goes on along the minus strand of JAZAIZ010000282.1, from coordinate 11,996 downwards.
GGCGATTCGTGCCCGAATCGAGGAGTGGAAAAACCAGGGGCTCCGGGCCAACGAGGTGGAGCCCTCTGCGTTTGATATGACCAGCCGCAAAGCGCTGGAGGTTTATGACCTCTACCGAAAGCGCTGTCTTGAATCGAACGCCGTTGATTTTGGGGACATGCTGCTACACACCTTGACCCTGCTGAAGAAAAATCCGGAGGTGCGTGAGCAGTGTCATCGCCGCTGGTCTCATATCCTGGTGGACGAGTATCAGGACACCAATCCCGTGCAGTATAAGCTGCTTAAGCAGCTGGCGACGCTGGACCACAGCCTCACGGTGGTGGGGGACGATGACCAGTCTATTTATCGTTGGCGGGGGGCGGACATTGGGAACATTCTGCGCTTTGAGCGGGACTTTCCCGGGGCCCGGGTGATTCGATTGGAGCAGAATTATCGCTCGACCCAGACGATTCTGGACGCCGCCAACACTGTGATCGCACATAACGCATCCCGGAAGGGCAAGACGCTCTTTACCACCGCAGGGGAGGGGGCAAAGATTCGGTTTCGTCTCTACCCCACCGAGAGGGATGAGGCGGACGCTATCGCTGAGGAGATCGCCATGGCGTTGCTGGGGGACAGCGGTGAGGCGGTGGAGCCTCGGCAGCTGGCGCTCCTCTATCGAACCAACGCTCAGAGTCGCCCCTTTGAGGATTCGTTTCGCCGCCTCAGGATCCCCTACAAAATTTATGGGGGGGTGCGTTTTTACGATCGGAAAGAGGTGAAAGACGCCATTGGGTACCTGCGTCTCTTGGTGAATCCCCGCTCGGATGTCGACTTCATGCGGATCGTGAACGTGCCTGCCCGGGGCATCGGAAAGACGACCTTGGACAACCTTCAGGTTATCGCCCAAGCGGAGGAGGTCTCTTTTTACGAGGCGGCACAGCTCATCGCGGAGTCGGGCAAGGGGTTGTCGGCGCGCCCGCAGAAAGCGCTCAGCGCCTTTGTGCAGAGCTTTGAAGCGTGTCGCAAAGCGCTGGATTCGGACCACCCGGGCCGGGTGCTGGAGGAACTCCTGGAGAGCACCGGGTATTTGAAGTTCCTGCGGCTTCAGGGCACAGAGGAGTCTACCGAGAGGATAGAGAACCTCGCGGAGCTGGTGTCGGCAATGGATGAATATGTCTCCGGCACCGAGGACGCCTCCATCACGGGCTTTTTGGAGGAGATCGCGCTCGCGGCAGATGTGGACGCTATGGCTGAGGAGGGGTCTGAGTTGGGGGAGGTCTCTTTGATGACCCTGCACTCGGCGAAGGGCCTGGAGTTTCCTACGGTGTACATCCCGGGGATGGAGGAAGGTATCTTTCCTCACAGCCGCAGTCTTGATGATCATGGAGCGTTAGAAGAGGAGCGTCGGCTTTGCTATGTGGGGATAACGCGCGGGGAGGAGCGGGTGTTTCTCTCGGGGGCAAGAATGCGGACCGTGTTTGGTCAGAGTCGCTGGTCGGAGATCTCGCGCTTTGTGAGTGAGATTCCCGATGAGCTTCTCGATTTTGGAACGCCTGGGTCGTCGCCGGCATCCTCTGTGAGTCAGACCCCGGATTACCCCGAGTTTGATGATCTTGAGGTTTATTCGACGGAGCTCTCCGAGCCCCCCTCTGGAGGCGGACTCTCGAGCTATTCTCCCGGGACCCGCATTATTCATGCAACCTTCGGTGAGGGAAAGGTGGTCTCTTCGGACGGAGCGGGGCGGGGGGAAAAGTTGACGATTCAGTTTCCGGGAGTGGGGCGCAAGGTGATTGTAGCGCGCTTTGTAGAGCGGGCCTGATTGATATATATGTTGTTGGACAGAGTGGAGTTTTGGGATGGATATCAGGTGCACAAAGTGCGGAGTTGAGTACGAGTTGGATGAGCTTCCCCTGAGCGCTGAGGGCACGGAGGTGGAGTGTGGGACATGCGCGCATCGTTTTTTTGTTCAGGGGGAGGAGCCCCCAAAGACGATGTGGCGGGTGCGAAAGCCCGGGGGCTCCGTGGACATTCTACAGGAACTGACGACGCTGCAGCGCTGGATCGTGGAAGACCGGATTGATTCGGAGGTGGAGATCTCCAAGACCGGCAGAAATTGGACTCGCCTTGCGGACATCGCTGAACTCTCGCGTTTGTTGCCTGGAGCCGAGACTGAGCGTGGGGCTGGGGGGAGACCAGTCCATCAACTGAATGCCCGATTGGCGTCAGGCGGAGGGGGAAGGAAGAGGACTTTTTTGGCGGGGGTTGGTTTGGGATGCCTCGTGGTGGCCGGAGCCGTGATGGTGGCGGGGCTCTTGGGGATCACGATTCCGGGCGTTTCGGGGCTCTTTCCCGAGTCGGCGGTTGAGACCTCAGCGGTGGGGACTTCGGGAGTTAAGAGCACGGAGCCTTCAACCAAGAAGCAACCTGACCAGCAGGGCATCAGGAATCGCCCAAAGGCGGCGCCCGTTGAGACCTCTGCCGCGCCGGCCGCCCCGGTGAAGGTGGAGGTGGTTATTCAGGCTGCGGTGCCTTCCCCTGAGAGAGAGGGCACTGGCTTAAAGAATGAACAGAGCGCTGCCGGGGTTGCGGAGGCACCGCCTGCCCCGAAAGCGCCCGCTCCAGAGGCCTCGAAGCAGGCTCCTACGGTTGAGGCATTGTTGGGGCGAGCAAACCGGATGCGTGAGCGGGACCGCGCTTCAGAGGCGTTGTTGGTGTATCGAGAGGTGCTCCGGCGCGAGTTGGCTAACGTTGACGCCCTGGTGGGGGTCGCGTGGTCTCTCTTTGATCTTAAGCGTTACGACGAGAGCGTTGAGGCTTTTAAGCAGGTTTTAAAGAGCGCACCAGAGTTTTTTGATGCACATATCGGCCTGGCGGAGAGTTATCGCTTTCAGGGGCGAGAGGGCATGGCGATCAAGCACTATCAGGTTTATTTGGATAAGTTGCCGCACGGGAGCGGGGCGGCTATTGTTCGGGCAGCCCTTGAGCGCCTGAAGTGAGCTCTTGTTGCAGAGGGAGAGGCAAATGAGTCAAGAAGCTTCGATTAAGGAGAGGGATGTTCGTCACGTCGCGAGGTTGGCACGCTTGACCCTGTCGGACGATGAGGTGCAGATTCTGGCGAGGGATTTGGGGGACATCCTGAAATATGTACGAAAGCTGGAGGAACTCGACACCGACGAGGTGCCTCCCACTGCTCATGCGGTGGAGCTGCCCACTCGCTTGCGGGAGGACACCGTGGGAGGGGGAATCCCATTGGAGTTGGGCCTGCGGGGGGCGCCCGAGCGTGTGGGCGATGGATTTGGTGTGCCCAAAATTATTGATTAATCCGAAAGAGGATGGACGATAACGCGATGGACCAATGCTATGAACTCACCATCCACGACGCAGCTGAGGCCTTGTCGGAGAAGCGCATCAGCAGTCGTGAGCTCACAGAGAGCTGTTTAAACCGCATTGAGGCTACCCAGGAGTTGGGGGCCTTTTTGCACGTTGATCCCGTGGGCGCTTTGGCTCAGGCGGACGCCGCCGATGAGCGTCGAGGCCGGGGGGAAACGTGTGGCCCTCTGGACGGTGTTCCTTTGGGCTTGAAGGACATCTTCCTGACTCGAGATTTGCCAACAACCTGTGCTTCCAAAATGCTTGCGGGATTCAGCGCCCCCTATGATGGCACGGCGGTGGGGAGGTTAAAGGCGGCGGGGATGGTGCTGCTTGGTAAGTTGAATATGGATGAGTTTGCGATGGGGTCATCCAATGAGCACTCCGCGTATGGTCGGGCCTTGAACCCCTGGGATCGGGAGCGCGTTCCGGGCGGCTCTTCGGGTGGTTCTGCGGTGGCGGTGGCGGCGGGGAGCGTGATGGGGGCTCTGGGGACAGACACCGGCGGCTCTATCCGGCAGCCCGCGGCGCTGACGGGGATTGTGGGTCTGAAGCCAACCTATGGTCGGGTCTCACGCTATGGGGTCATCGCCTTTGCGAGCTCCCTGGATCAGGTGGGCCCCATGACCCGGGATGTTCAGGATTGCGCGTTGATGCTTCAGGCTATCGCAGGGTACGACCCGAAGGACTCAACGAGCGTTGAACGAGAGGTCCCCGATTATAGTGCCTCCCTGGAGGCTGGCGTGGCCGGGATGAGGCTCGGGGTGCCGAAGGAATATTTTATTGACGGGATGGACTCGGAGGTACGTCGCGCGGTGGACGCTGCGATTGAGAGCTACCGCTCCTTGGGCGCTGAGGTGGTGGAGGTTTCGTTGCCGCATACAGATCACGGCATCGCGACGTATTATTTAATCGCGACGGCAGAGGCTTCGAGTAACCTGGCGCGCTTTGACGGCGTTCGTTATGGCTTTCGTCGAGAGGCCGAAGGGGACGGGTTGTTGGATATGTACTCCAACACCCGAGGAGAGGGCTTTGGCTTTGAGGTTAAGCGCAGGATTATGCTGGGGACCTACGCGCTCTCTGCGGGGTATTACGACGCGTATTACCTCAAGGCACAAAAGGTGCGGACCCTGGTGCGGCAGGATTTTGAATCCGCGTTGTCGGGGGTGGACGCCATCGTGACGCCGACCTCGCCGACGGTAGCATTTAGGGTGGGGGAGAACGCCGGAGATCCTCTGGCGATGTACCTCACGGATGTTTTTACGGTGGGGGCGAACCTGGCGGGCCTCCCGGGGTTGTCACTCCCCTGCGGTTTTAACTCCGATGGGTTGCCGATTGGATTGCAGATTTTGGGTCGCCCCTGGGACGAGGCGACCCTGCTTCGAATCGCTCGGGCGTACGAGCGGGAGCACCCCTGGTGCTCGCGGAGGGCAGAACTATGAGTTTTGAGACGGTGATCGGCCTTGAGGTACACGCTCAACTGCAGACCAACACCAAGCTCTTTTGTGGTTGCTCCACTCAATTTGGCGGGTCGGCCAACGCGAACACATGCGAGGTGTGTCTTGGAATGCCCGGCGTGTTGCCGGTGCTGAACGCGCGGGCGGTGGAGTTGGCGCTGCGGGCGGCGGTGGGGCTTGATTGTACGATCCACCCCACAAGCCAGTGGGCTCGAAAGAATTATTTTTACCCCGACCTGTCCAAGGGTTATCAGATTAGCCAGTTTGAACATCCCTATTGCACTGGCGGAGTGGTGACCTTCGAGGTGGGGGGCCAAACCAAAACGGCCCGTCTCACCCGGATTCACATGGAAGAGGACGCGGGAAAGAGCGTTCACAACGAGCATGTGGTGGGAAACCGGTCTGCGGTGGACTTCAACCGTGGCGGGACGCCCTTGATTGAGATTGTAAGCGAGCCAGATCTGCGCTCCTCGAAGGAGGCGGCGGAGTATATGCGCACCCTGCGTCAGCTCTTGCGCTACCTTGGGGTGTGCGATGGCAACATGGAGGAGGGGAGCCTTCGATGTGATGCCAACGTCTCCGTTCGCCCCGTGGGGCAAAAGGAGTACGGGACGCGAACGGAGTTAAAAAATATTAATTCCTTTCGTTTTGTGCAGCAGGCGATCGATTATGAGGTCGCTCGCCATATTGATGTGATCGAATCCGGAGAGAAGATCGTGCAGGAGACTCGTCTCTGGGACACCGAGGCCAAGGTGACTCGCTCGATGCGTTCCAAGGAGGACGCTCACGATTATCGGTATTTTCCCGATCCTGATTTACCGGACCTGAATATTGATGAGGCGCTCATTCAGCGCATCCGCTCGGAGTTGGGGGAGCTGCCTGTGGCGCGGCTTCAGCGTTTTGTGGAGACCCTGAAGCTACCGGAGAAGGACGCACGGGTGCTGATGGAGGAGAGGGAGAACGCCGACTTCTTTGAGGCTGCGCTTCAGGCGCATGACAACCCAAGAGGTGTGGCGAATTGGGTGATCAACGAGGTGCTGGGAGAGTTGAAGGGGCGCTCGGTGACCGAGTTGCCTTTCTCGGGAGAGGACCTCGGAGCGCTGGTGGGCTTGATCGACGATGATACGATCTCTGGTAAGATCGCCAAGGAGGTTTTTGCAGAGATGTTGGTGAGCGGGGAGTCGCCGGCGGCCATCGTAGATGCCAAGGGGCTGAAGCAGGTTACAGATACCGGTGCGCTACAATCGATTATTGACGCTCTGATTGAGGCTAACCCCTCGCAGGTGGCGCAATATAAGAGCGGCAAGGTCAACCTGCTTGGCTTTTTTGTGGGACAGGTGATGAAGCAGACGCAGGGCAAGGCTAACCCAAAGATTGTTAACGAACTCCTCAAAAAGCACCTGGAATAAGAGTTTGGAGCTTAAGCTCGGGTATTCAATGCGAGATGGTTTTTGGGGGTCGGTTCAGTTTACCGGATCCTGAAGCTCAAGGATTGGCTTGCGGGCATAATAGAGCACCATGCTGCGGTATTGCTTGAGCGCTTCATGGGTGGTTTGTCGGGGATCAATTTCGATTCCCATTCCCTCCTTGGGGCTTCTGGAGTTCCACACGACCCTGCCTACGATGTTGACCGGTGCGGATTTGTTGACGGGGTTTTTGAAGCTCAGATTAATGAGGTTTCCTCGAGGTGGAGCCGGCGAGGCCTGCACGTAGAGACCCAAGGGGCTTAGGTTCATAGCTACCGCGTTGTTGATTTTGCGGGTGCTAACGGTGGCGGTGACCGGAATGCTGAGCGTCTCACGCTCAACTCGCCGTTTATCCAATTTAATGGGCTTGTTTACTTTGTTGAATAGACGTTGCAAGAGACCAGGTTTTTTCGATGACATTCCCTCTCCCAAGGTTTTGATACCTGCAAGTTTACCTTGGGTGGGCAGGGAATGAAAAGTGGGTCAGTCTTTTGCCCTCTCCCAGAAGTGACGGGCCTCCGGGTAATTGTCGGGCTGAGCCAGCTGCCTCAACTCCTCGACCTGGGTGATTTGATCGGAGGAAAGGTTGGTTGGGATTTCGGCCCGGACGGTGACGTGCTGGTCGCCCCGCTTCTCGGGGTTGTTGAGGGCGGGGGCTCCCTTTCCGCGCAGCCGAAAGACTTTACCATTTTGGGTTTGGGGAGGGACCTTCATTCGGACAATGGTGTCCGTTGTGGGAACGTCAACGCTCCCCCCCAGGATGAGGGTCATTACCGGAACCGGGAGTTCGCAATAGAGGTCCGGGCCGCTGCGGTCGATGACGGGGTGGGGGGTGACGGTGAGGTGCACCGTTAAATCGCCGGGGTTGGTGCCCGAGAAGCCTCGCTCTCCCTCGCCGGCGTAGCGCAGGGTGGTGCCGGTGTCGGCGCCGGGGGGAATCTTGACGCGAAGTTGGCTGGGCTTGTCGATTACCCCTTCGCCGACGCATGCCTCACAGGGGGTGTGAATGATGCGCCCTTTTCCGTGACAATACCCGCATCGTTTGCTGACCGATAGCATTCCCTGCTGGACTCGGATCTCCCCACAGCCTTCGCAGGCATGGCATCCCTTCAGGTCGGTTCCGGGTTTTGCCCCGGTGCCCGTGCAAAGGAGGCAGCGGGAGGCCCGGGTCAGGGTGATGGCCTCCTCTCCACCGTGGATGGCGGTGTTGAAATCAACGTTTAGCTCGATGGTTCGGTCTTTACCCCGTCTGGAGTTTGTGTCGGCGCGCTTTTTGAAAAGGTCGGTGAAAATATTCTTCAGGTTTTGTCCCAAATCTACTCCGGGGTTAAATCCCATGGAGCCAAATTGGTCGTAGCGTTTGCGTTTCTTGGGGTCACTGAGGGTCTCATAGGCCGCCGTGGCTTCTTTGAAGCGCTCTTCTGCCTGCGTGCTGGGGTTTTTGTCGGGGTGGTATTGATGAGCGAGTCTGCGATAGGCGCGTTTAATCTCATCCGTCGTGGCGTCACGATGGAGCCCTAAGATGTTGTACAAATCTTTCATTGGGGCTGAGGCCTTCCGTAGGGCAGCCGGGTGGAACTGCGCAGGATAGAGAGGGGGAGGTTATGCATCGGAGGTGTCCGCTTGGCTGACGATGACACGGGCAGGGCGAAGAAGGCGCTCGTTTAAGAGGTAGCCCCGTTGCACCTCTTCGAGGATCATCCCCGGGGCCATTTCGGAGGTCGGGTGTTGTCCGACCGCCTCGTGGAGCCCTGGATCAAAGCGCTCTCCTTGGGAGTGAAAGGCCTTTACACCGTGGCGTTGCATGGTTTCTCGGAATTGCTCGATGATTAAAAGGAGCCCCTCAATGAGAGGGCTGGTCTTTTCGGTGTGCTCGAGGGCCCGATCAAGGTTGTCGAGAGTGGGGAGGAGCGACTCCAGGATTCGAGCTCCTTCAACGCGAAGGGCCTCCTGCTGTTCCCGCTGCGCTCGTTTGCGGAAGTTTTCAAAGTCGGCCGCGAGGCGAAGCAGCCGCTCTTGCAGGTCCTCGGAGGCCTGCTCAGGCGCGGAGGGAGCCTCTGATTCCGGGGACGACGGATCTTTAGTTGGGGAATTGGCCATAGCGAATTCTTATACGGCAGAGGACTCCGAGTTCAACATCTCCGGGGAGGATTCATTCGCATCTCTCCCGGATACCGGGTCACCCTTGGGGCGCAGGCCAACTCTAAGTTGTTAATATTAAAGTGAGTTTGTTGGGCCGGAAAGATCATTTGGTTCCCCGTGAATCCTTCTGCTAAAATTAAGAGAAGCCACACAGGGGGGGGAGATTGTGCCTCGAAGAGATTTTGAAGGAGGGCAGTTAACGTGCTCGTTTTGCGGGAAGAGTCAGCGTGAGGTCCGCAAGCTAATCGCGGGCCCCACGGTGTACATCTGTGACGAGTGTATCCGTCTGTGTACCGACATTATCAATGAAGAATCCGTTAAAGAGGCGACCGCCAAGGACTCGTCTCGATTGCCCACGCCCCAGGAGATGGCGGAAGGGTTGGGGGAATATGTCATTGGCCAGGCCCGCGCGAAGAAGATCTTGTCGGTGGCTGTTTATAATCATTACAAGCGCATCACCCACAATCTAAAGAGCGACCCAGAGGTGGGGGCTGCGGAGGAGTTAGAGTCCGCAGAGGACAAGCGCCTCGAGGGGCCCCTTGAGGAGGGGGTCGAGTTGTCCAAGTCCAATGTTCTGCTGCTTGGACCGACGGGGACCGGCAAGACCCTGCTCGCTCAAACCATGGCGAGGATGTTGGATGTACCCTTTACAATCGCGGACGCTACGACCCTGACGGAGGCCGGTTATGTGGGGGAGGATGTTGAGAACATCATCTCCAACCTTTTGATCGCGGCCGATAATGACGTGGCTCGAGCTGAGCGGGGCATCATTTATATTGACGAGATCGACAAGATCGCCCGCAAAAGCGAGTCTCTCTCCATGACCCGTGACGTTTCCGGTGAAGGGGTTCAGCAGGCGTTGCTTAAGATCATTGAGGGGACCAAGGCCAATGTGACTCCCCGTGGTTCCAAAAAATATCCCCAGTCGGAGTTTGTGCAGATCGACACGACCAATATTCTTGTGATTTGCGGGGGCAGCTTTACGGGGATTGATCACACCATTCGTCGGCGTATTGGTCGCAAAGAGATGGGCTTTGGCGCGTCTCTGGCGGCTAACGATGAGAGGAATCTTGGACAGATTCTCCAGGAGGTCTCCCCCGAAGATTTACAGGCCTATGGAATGATTCCGGAGTTCATTGGGCGCGTTCCTGTGATTGTCACCCTCGATGAGCTCACGGAGGAGGATCTGATGAGGATTCTTCGGGAGCCCAAGAATGCGTTGGTTCGCCAATACGAGAAGCTCTTCGCCATGGAGCGGGTAGACTTGACCTTTGAGGATGCGGCCATTGAAGCGGTTGCTCGCGCTGCGATCGCCAACAAAAGCGGGGCCCGGGGCCTGCGCTCCATTCTTGAGACGGCGATGCTCGATATTATGTACGAGGTGCCTTTTTTGGAAGACCTGAAGGAGTGCAGGATAACCGAGAGGGTGATTTCAGAGAAGGAGAGCCCCGAGCTTGACTTTAGCGAGAAGAAGAGCGCCTGACGTTTTTCTTTGAGGGCCTCTTTGACCCCTTGATCCAAAGACACTCATCAAATTTGATTCCTCACAATTCGTGACAGCCCTCTGGCCTTGCGCTATGCAGAGGTGTGAAGAGGGGGGGGGAACCACCCCGTCCTGGATAGCGGGGGAGAATGTCGACCGTAGCCGTAGTAGATGTTGGTTCTAATGCGATTCGCTTGCTGGCGGGGACCGTCACTCCCTTTGGGGAACTGGTGGGGCGTCGCTTTGAGCGCTATGCTCTTCGGCTTGGGACGGATGTTTTTCAAAGAGGTCGATTTTCACGGGCGACGGTGAATGCTCTTGAGGGGGTGTTTGGGGACATTGCCGAGGAGTTGGAGCGCCTCGGGGTGAGTCGCTATCGGGCGGTGGGGACCTCCGCTCTGCGGGACTCGGGGAACGCCGCACAGGTGGTGCGGCGGCTCAAGCGTACGACAGGCCTGGACTTGGAGGTGATTAGCGGGAGGGAAGAGAGCGCGCTCTCTCGAGAGGCCCTGATACGGGCGATTGGTGGCGCGCCTCCGAGGGCTGTGCTGATTGACCTCGGGGGAGGCAGTTTGGAGTTGGAGCGCCCCCGTCCCCCCTTGAGCCTCTCTATTCCCTTTGGAACCGTTCGGTTATTGAATGAGTATCCCCAATTTCAAAGTCCGATGACTCACGCTGAAGTGGATGAGACCCGGGAACGCCTTCGCGCAACGCTGCGTAGAGCTCTGTCTGGTATAGGGCGCGCTGAGGTGGGGATTGGTACGGGGGGAAATCTAACGGTGCTCTCCCGCCATATGACCCTCTCCAAGGTGGGCCTCCCTTCGATCGATCTGCCTCGCTTAAAAGAGCTGACCTATCGGCTTGGGCCCATGACGCTTAAGGAGCGCATGCGGCTCTTTAATTTGCGGGAAGATCGAGCAGATTTGGCGGTGGCGGCTACCATGATGGTGGACTTATTGGTGGAGGAGTTGAACCTGCGCTCGTTGATCGTCCCTCAAAGCGGGCTAAGGGAAGAACTCCTCTTTGACCTGGTGGATGAAGATGCCGAGGAGGTGGAGAAGAAGGCGCGGGCGGTGGCTGGTCGTTTGTGTGTGCCCTTAGGGGAGGCTCGCAGGCGATTGCGCATTGCGCGGCAGCTTTATGGGGCGCTGTGGCCGATTCATCGTCGCTACCCTGTGGCAGAGCGACTGCTGGTTCATGCTCTGTTTTGGTCTTTAAGGGAGGGCGGGGGACTGCTGGATTCGAGCCGGTTGTGTTCAACCCCGTCCACTGGCAGATTGGGTTTTACGGATGGGCAGTGGCGGGTGATTGAGGGGGCGGCTGCCTTATCTCTTGAGTTTCAGCGGGGAAAGCGACGACTGTGGGCGAAGGTCAATCAACATCTCTCGAAGTCGGAGTCTGCTACTGCGGAGCTTCTGGGGGTTGTGTTGCAGGTTGCGACGAGTGTCGCAGGCAGAGGGACGACACGGCCGATTCGTTTGGATATGGTGGGTGAGCCTGTGAAGCTGAATTTAATGCTCAGGGAGGGGCGTCTTGAGGCCTCCCTGGTGCGCAGGTTGAGCCGGGTTTTAAAACAGAAGGTGGTCGCTTGTTAGGGACACATTAATACTCGACCTCATGAGGGGGCGGGAAAGAGCGCAGGGGACCATGGAAACAGAACCCAAGAAAATTCTCTCTTCGATGGCGAAGAACGCGCGACAGGCGTTCCTGGACGATCGAACGATCTTGTCTTTTCCGGAGTATTTTGACTCCGTTGTTAACTCACCGCAGGAGTATCTGCGCTCTTCCGCTCAGTACCTGGTTGATATGTTTGATCACTATGGGAGTGAAGAGCTTGATCTCCCGACGGGAAAAGTGACTCGGTTTAAGCTCTTTGATGCTGAGTTCTCTCAGGGGGAGGGGAGAGTTGCGGGGCATGAGGAGGTGCAGGAGACTCTTTATCGATTGATTTCCAATTTCGCCCGGGAGGGGCGAGTAAACAAGCTCATTTTGATGCATGGACCTAACGGGAGCGCGAAGAGCTCCCTGGTGCGATGCTTAATGGCCGCAGCGGAGTCCTATTCCAAACTCCCAGAGGGGGCCATTTATAGTTTTAAC
>JAZAIZ010000281.1:0-1089 GCA_036230545.1 Myxococcota bacterium | reverse complement strand
GTGGACATTGGCGGTGGCACCACCGAGGTGGCGGTGATTTCCCTTGCGGGGATTGTTTATTCCCGCAGCATCCGCGTCGGCGGCGACAAGATGGACGAGGCCATCATTCAGCACGTTAAGCGCCGCTACAACCTCTTGATTGGTGAGAACAGCGCCGAGGCTATCAAGGTGGAGATCGGCAACGCCTACCCCGATGACGAGGGGCGCTCTTTCTCCGTCAAGGGTAGGGACATGATCGCCGGGGTACCCCGGACGGTGTCCATCACCTGTGAAGAGGTGCGCGAGTCGCTTTTGGAGCCCGTCAGCGCCCTCGTCGACGCGGTTCGGGTTTCCCTTGAGCGCACACCGCCGGAGCTGGCAGCGGACATCGTTGACAAGGGAATTGTGTTGACCGGTGGAGGCGCCCAGCTGCGCAACCTGGATGTGCTCTTGCGCGAAGAGACTCGACTCCCCATTATGATCGCCACTGAGCCCACCAGCTGTGTGGTGAAAGGCACCGGCAAGGTGTTGGATGAGATAGAGCTTCTTAAGGCCGTCACGGTACAATAAAAAAACGCCGCCTGAGATCAACTCAGGCACCACAGACGCGGCGACTATTGCGTCGACGTTGAATCGAGATTTTTCAGTGAAGCGTGCGGGGACCAGAACAGGGTTTTTTACCAGGTATCGTGACCTGCTGGTGGTGAGCGCTCTGATGAGCTTCGCCATTGGCCTCTATTTCACCAATGCCAAGGCGGCCCGTGAATACAACGCTCTTGATCGAATGCTGATGGTCATCTCTTCTCCCATTCAGTGGGGAATGTCCGCCAGCGTCACGGGCATCTCCGACACCTGGTATCGTTATTGGAATCTGGTGGGAGTGGGGGAGCAAAATCGCGAACTTCGCAGGGACAATCGTAAGCTTCGACGGGAGCTTTTGATCCGTCGGGAGCAGGCCCTCGAGAACACCCGACTGCGCAGGCTGCTGCACCTGCAGCAGCGCTCCAGTGAAATTCGTGGGGTTGTCAGCGAGGTCATCGCCATCTCTCCGAGTCCCCTTTACCGTTCTGTTCGGGTGAACCGGGGGGCGAGGGATGGGGTCACCGTGGG
>JAZAIZ010000280.1:0-6961 GCA_036230545.1 Myxococcota bacterium | reverse complement strand
GCGGTTCTCGCCCCCGGCGAGGATCGCGACGGGGGAGTGCGCGCGCCCGGGGGGGAAGAGGAAGTCTTTAAGGTAGCCAAGGACATGCTTGCGTTTGTCGTTTTGAACGATAAACTCGTCTCCTTCGGCGACGGCCTCCCGCACGGTGGATTCAGGGTCGAGCTGGGTGCGGTGCTGGTCAAAATAGGCGACCTCAAGCTGAGTTCCGTTCGTAAGAGCGCCCTGCTGGGGGGAGAGTTCCCCCAGGAGAAGCTTGAGGAGGGTGGTTTTTCCGGAGCCGTTGGCGCCGATAAGGCCGATGCGGTCCCCACGGATAATGCGGGCGGAGAAGCCCTTGACGATGGGGGTGGTGTCGTAGGCGAAGTGAACGTCGTTGGCCACCACCACTTCTTTTCCTGAGGCCTTCGCTTTTTCGATCTGCAGGTTGGCTTTGCCCACGGCGTCTCGGCGCTGCCGGTATTCTTCTCGAAGTTTCATTAGCCTGCGGACCCGGCCCTCGTTGCGGGTGCGACGGGCTTGAATGCCCTTGCGGATCCAGACCTCTTCGTTGGCGAGGTGTTTGTCGAAGAGGTCCCGGTGCCGCTCTTCGGTGTGAAGAAGCGCTTCTCGTTTTTTGAGATAGGAGTCGTAGGAGCCGGGGTAGGAGGTGAGGTTGCCGCGGTCGAGCTGAACGATGCGGGTGGCGAGTTTGCGCAGAAACATCCGGTCGTGAGTCACAAAGACGAGGCTGCCGCGGTAGGTGAGGAGGTACTCCTCAAGCCAGGTCACTGAGTCGATGTCGAGATGGTTGGTGGGCTCATCCAGGAGCAGGACCTCTGGCTCGGAGATGAGCGCTCGGCCGAGCAGGACGCGCCGCTTCATTCCGCCGGAGAGGGCGCTGACCGGAGATTCAAGGGGAAGCTTGAGGTTGTCGGAGACCATCTTGACGCGACGGTGCAGGCCCCAGGCATCGCTTTGCTCAAGTGCGCTTTGAAGGGCCTGAAGCTGGTCAAGTTGTTCGGGAGTGGGGTCGGTTGGGAGGCTCCTGGAGAGAACGTGATATTCTCGAAGGTGGTCGAGAGCCGGGCCGGCGCCTCGGGCGATGGCCTCAAGGACGCTGCCCTCTGCTTCGAGGGGGACATCCTGGTGAAGGAGGGCGATGCCGGTGGAGGAGTCTACCATGCGCTGGCCAGAATCCGGTTGAACCACGTCTCCCAGGATTTTTAGCAAGGTTGACTTGCCGCAGCCATTGCGACCCACCAGGCAGACACGTTCGCGGGCCTCAAGGGTAAAGTTGAGGTTGTCCAGGAGCGGTGGGCCCCCGTAGCTCAGGGAGGTATTGGAGAGGCGAATCGAAACCATGGGGCTGCATACGACTAACCTTGTAGAAGGTAAATAGAAAAGGATTGCGGGAGGTTGCGTGGCCGCGTCGAAGAGGGGCATTCGACTGTACCTTTGTGTTGGGACGATTTACCATGGTACAAGGGCGCTCCCTGGATATTTTGTGGAGGAGGTACCCGATGCGTTGGTTGAATTGCAGGAGAAAACAGGCACTTGTGGTTGTGGCTGTGGTGATGTTTGGGTTGGGGGGCGGCTGTGGTTCGTCCGAATTGGAGGAGATCGTCGATGCGCCTGAAATGGTCTCCGAAGCGGGCCCGCCCGACAGCTCGCCGCTTTTGGGCGATGGACGCCCGGCCCCGGTTTATTTGCCCGCAGCCTATGACGCGCGGGAGTCATGGCCTCTTGTGATCCTGCTGCATGGCTATCGGGCCACCGGAGCGGTTCAAGACGCCTACCTCGGCGTGAGCAAGCGAGTGGATAGTGATGGGTTTGTTCTGGTCATTCCGGATGGCACCCGCAGCACGGCGGGTTTTCAGTTTTGGAATGCGACGGAGTTTTGTTGTGACTTTGAAGGACAAAACCCCGATGACGCCAGCTACATTCGTGGGTTGGTCAACGAGGCGAAGCTGCGCTTCTCCATCGACGAGCGGCGGGTCTATCTGCTGGGGCACTCCAATGGCGGGTTCATGGCCTATCACATGGCTTGTGAGGCGGGGGATATCATCACCGCCATCGCCAGCCTCGCCGGGACTACCTTCGTTAGTGACGAGTCGTGCAGGGGAACGGGGCCCGTTTCGGTGCTGCAGATTCATGGGACCGCCGACCGAACCATCGTCTATGAAGGGAATCGCTATTACCCCGGTGCGGTGGAGACGGTGGAGCGCTGGAGGGCGCGCAATCGCTGTGGGGAGTTTGATGACAAGCGCCCTCTGGGGCTGGTGAGTTCCCTGGCGGGAGAGGAGACGACGGTTCGTTCTGTTGCCGGGTGTGATGAGGACACTACCGTTGAGCTGTGGACCGTGGAGGGAGGCTCTCACGTGCCTTTTTTTCAGCCTGCGTTTATGGAGCAGACCCTGCAGTTTTTACTGCGGCATCAAAAGCCTTGAAGGGCGTGATTATTTGATGACGAGAAGTGAGCAGTGGGCCAGTCGGACTACCTTCTCGGCGACCGAGCCCATCAACATTTGGGAGATCCCCGTGCGACCGTGGGTGGATATGACAAGCAGGCCGTGATTGGACGACTCTTGTGTGATGATGTCCACTGGTGAACCGAGCATGACGCTCTGGTGGATGCGCTCGTTGGGGGTGAGCAGGGCGTCGGCGAGCGCCATCATTTTGTCTTCGAGAAAGTTGATGGATTCGCCGAGTTTTTGAGGGGGTTCGGTGTAGGTCATGTCCAAAAAGGCGCTCTGGACGATGGGGTGAACGTGCAGCAGCGTCAAGTCGGCATCGCGCTCAATGGCGACCCGGTCCGCCACATTGACGGCTCGGATAGAGAGCTCAGAGAAATCGGTCGGCGCGAGGATACTGCGTCGCTGGGGATCAACGCTCATGCCATGATCGTGCGCTCTTCCCGATTTGAGATCAAGGATTAAATCGTGGGGCGGTAAGGGGGGCCAATTCAGCCCAACTATCAATCAGTTGCGGGGGAGTCCTGGCCCTCAGCCGATGAGAGGGAGGCGTCGCTGCGCGTACATCTCGCTGAGATGCTGCTGCATGGTGGAGGTCACTTGCAGGTAGATTTTTTCAAGGACTTCGGGGTTTTCCGCGTCTTCAGGGGTGTAGCCCTCGAGGGAAATGGGCTTAAGAAAGCGCGTGGTACATTTGGCGGGGAGGTGGATGTGGGGGAGGGGGCCCAGTGAGAGCCCAAAGGGCAGGGAGGCGATGAGCGGCCAGGTGTTGGAGCGCAGGATGGGGATCTTGTCGAGGCGCAGGAGGCGGGCCAGCTTTTTGCCATCGTTGAGGATAAAGAACGTCTCGTGGCCGCCGACAAAGACCACGGGGATAATGGGGACCTGCGCTCGGAGGGCGAGTTTAATGAAGCCCTTGCGCCCGCCAAAGACGACTCGGTCGCGCTCTTTGTAGCTGCGAAAGGCCTCGAGATTGCCACCTGGAAACACGAGGACTTTGCGGCCGCGCTCGAAGGCTTGCCTGGCGGACTCATGGGAGGCGCGCAGGGCCCCGATTCGTCGCAGGAGGCGGTTGCCGATGGGCATGTCAATGATGGCGTCGTGGGCGAGGCTGTGGATCAACTCGTCGGTCCCGCGTTCGAGGTACCAGCGTGCACCGACGCCGAGGCTCTCGTAGAAGCTGACCCCGCTGTTGTGGTTGCCCACCAGGAGCCCCTTGCCGCTGGGGACGTTCTGGAGCCCCTCCACGCTCAGGCGGTAATATTTTTGGCAGGCCCAGTTGATGAGGGGGACGAAGGCTTCAATCAGTTGACGGTCGATGGCCTCGATGGGCTCGGCGCTCACCGGGGTCTGGAGGGCCTCCTTGAGCTGGCGAAGGAGCTTTGCGGAGAAGAGCGGGGCGTTTTTCATCGAATGAACCTTGGAAGTATTTGTGGTCTCCTGCCACAGCGTGATGAATTCGTCAGCCCTTCATGGTAATAAAACGCCATGGATGATGAAAGCCAGGCATTGGTCTCAGAAGAGGCGACCCGGGGGGAGCTCCCCAGGGCGGTTTTGCTGAAGTTTTTTGGGTACCCGGAGTTTCGTCCCGGGCAGATGGACGCCATTGAGGCGGTGCTTTCGGGGCAGGATGCGGTGGTGGTGTTGCCCACCGGGGGCGGCAAGTCACTGTGTTTTCAGGTCCCTGCGCTGTGTTTTCGTCTGTTGGGCCGGGGGCCTGCGCTTGTGGTGTCTCCTTTGATCGCGTTGATGCAGGACCAGGTAGAGGCGTTGGTGGCCCGGGGCGTTCAGGCTGGAGCTTTGCACAGCCAACAGACCGACGCACAAAACAGAGCCGTGCGGCAGGCCTGGCTCTCGGGGCAGCTCGATTTGCTCTACGTTTCTCCGGAGCGTGCGGTGCTAAAGGGGTTTCGACGGGAGCTTGAGCAGGTGCAGCCCGCCTTGATCGTGGTGGACGAGGCCCATTGCATCAGCCAGTGGGGGCACGATTTTCGTCCGGAGTACATGCTGCTTGACGTCCTGCGCTCGGCGGTGAGCGCGCCGGTGATGGCTTTGACCGCCACGGCCACGCCGGTGGTGATCGGAGACATTCAGCGGAATATGCGACTTCAGGATCCGGTGGTGGTAGAGGGGAGCTTCGCCCGCCCCAATCTGCATTTTCGGGTCTTTCCTCTCTCCCGACAGGTGGCTCGGGTGCAGACGCTGATGGAGTCCCTCACTGACGCCGGGTTTCGGGGGCGCACGGTGGGGTCCACGCAGGGGAGGGCGCTTGTTTATTGCGCCACCCGCAAGAAAGTGGAGCAGGTGGCGGCGGAGTTGAAGCAGCAGGGATTTGCGGTGGGGTACTATCACGCGGGGCGCACTGACAAGGCGCGGCTGGCGGCGCATCGAGCCTTTGACGCGGGCCGAACTCGGGTGCTGGTGGCCACCAACGCGTTTGGGATGGGCATCGACTATCCTGACATTCGATTGCTGGTGCATTTCCAGACGCCGGGGTCCCTCGAGGCCTATTATCAGGAGGCGGGTCGAGCCGGGCGGGATGGGGCGCCGGCGGAGTGCCACCTCTACTTTGGGGTGGGAGATCTGGTGACCCAGCGGATGCTCTCCCAGCATGGGGGTGGTGGAGCAGGGGTCGCCGCGAGACGGGCGAAGGCTTTGGAGCAGATGGAGGCTTTTGCCCGGGCGGATCAGTGTCGACAACAATATTTGTGTGAGTATTTTGGTGGCGAGGAGAGCGTGGGCCTGCCTGTGCGCTGTGGCCGCTGCGATGTGTGTGAAGACTCCGTCGGGGTGGGGGAGCGCCTGGTGGAGTTTGAAGAGGCGAGCTCCACGGCTCGTGGCGCCGAAGAGACCACTCCCCTGAGTGTGGCGGAGAAGGCTGTGGTGATTGAGGCCGCCGGGGGGCTCACTCGCCCCGTGGGCAAGGCCAGCCTGGCGAAGGCCCTGCGCGGGAGTCGGGCCAAGACCCTGCGGCGTGGGGGGCTCTTGAAGTTGCCTGAGCACGGCGCCCTCAAGCACCACTCCGAGGCGTCTCTGGTTAAGGCGGTGGAAGAGCTGCTCGATGCTGGCCGTCTGGAGCATCGAGGGAAAAAATACCCCACGGTGTGGCTGAAGGGACGGCCAATTCGCCAAAAGCAATCGGCGAGCGCGGCACCCTCACGACGACGTCCCACGTTGGGGGGACTGGAGCGGGCCCTGGATAATTACCGGCGCAAGCAGGCGCGAAAGCTCAATTGGAAACCCTATATGGTGTTTCACAAAAAGGTTATTCGGGGGATCTGCACGAACCACCCCAACAGCCTTGAAGAGCTGGTGCAAATAGAGGGGCTTGGCCCGGCCAAGCTTGAGCGCTTTGGGGATGACCTGCTCGGGTTGATTCGCCGTCATCAGGACGAGGTTTAAGAGGGCGCTTCGGGAGCGGGGATTCCACAGAGCATAAAGCCAAGAAGCGGCGTGCACTTTTCGTCGCAGGCTGGGTAAAAGTTCCCATCAATGCGGCCCTGCGCGTTGGGGCTTCCCAACCAGAACTCGGCGAGGGCGAGGGGGGTTAAATCTCGGGTTGCGGCGCAGTGAAGGAGTTTCGGGGCGCAGCAGTCTCCCGCTCCGGTGGGCACCCCCTCGTTGAGAAATACTTCTTTCAGGGGCTGAGAGGTGCCGGTGAAGTTGTGCAGAACGCAGGCTGCCTGCAGGGTGTGATTGAGTTGTGCAGAGACGGCACGGCGGGAGCGCTTGAGTGTCAGGAGTTGCTTTTCAAGGGCCTTGATTTTCTGAGTGATGGGGTGGATAGCGTCGCGGTGAGATTTTCGGATGGAGCGCAGAGCCTCCTGGTCCTCCTGGCTCTCGCTGCTGAGCTGCTTCAGGTGTTGAGCCTGATCTTGTCCGGTAAGCAACTCTCGCTTTTGTTTTCTCTTCGCCCGGCGTCGTCTGTTGTGTCGCATCTGTTCGTCGACCAATGGCTCAAAGGTTGCGGTGATGGACTCCTGCTGGTTTTGCAGGGAAAGCAGATTGTCGTTGATGCTCCTCACCTCTTCAGTGAGAAGTCCCACCTGAGATTCAACCTGCTCCTGGTGATGGGCGGTGGTGCGGAGGTCGGAGACTGGTGGAGCCCAGCCAGGCACATGGGAGACGCGGTTGAAGAGTCCTGAGAAGGCTTTGATATAGCCGATTTCCCCTGTTGCATTGTGACACAGGAGAACGCCAAACATTTTCCCGCCTTCTCTCTGTCGAAGGCACTGTGTGTCTAATTCTGTGATTCGTTGTGCGGGGTCGGGTTGGTGGATGTCGATGTTTTCTTGCTGGCGCAGGGTGTTCATGAGGTGCAGCGCGATGGACTCAACCTGTGGAGTGCGAAAAAGTCGATGGTCGCGATCGCATCGGGTGCAGTGGCCCCGGGCGGCGAGGGGGAAGGATGTGTGAGGGGGTCCCACATGTGGTGGAGGGTGTGACAACGAAGTGAAAAGAAGATCGTCGTGGGTGGTCCCAGGGGGATTCATCGGGGCGGAACTAGGGAC
>JAZAIZ010000279.1:0-3278 GCA_036230545.1 Myxococcota bacterium | reverse complement strand
TTTAAAGCCCGTTGTGAAGGCGCCACAAAAGAGGCGGGCGAATAAGGCTTGCGCCGGTCCGCCATCATTCTTACGATAAAAGTATAAGATTTAACGGTTTTCCCGTGTAAGGCGGGAGTCTGGTTTTCTTCTCATTAGCGAGGGAGAGACCGGAGGGGGGCCTGGGCGGTCTGGTGGTTACTGACTGGTTAGGGAGCTGCTTATGCTTGATGCCTTTATCATCGATGAAGTTCGGCGCAGAGAGAAGGAGCGGAATCAGGCCGAGGATGATCGTCGTCCCCGGCTGGAGCTTCCATTGCACCGGGACCCCGGTGGGGAAGAACGCAATGAGGAAGAAGTCTGCGAAGACGACAACGACACCGTGGTTGTGATCAACGTCTGATCTTGGAATTTCCAGATTGATTGAAAGAGTCGGGGAGTGAGTTAACCCAGGATGGGGGAGGTTTGTCTCCTCAGGCGGGGCTTGCGCTCAGGCTGATGAGCCGCTCCAGGGTGGCGAAGGCCTGGCCCGAGTCAAGAATCTTAAAGCTTTTTTCCAGCCCCATTTTGAGATCGGAGACCTCACCGGATACGAGAAAGGCCGCCGCTGCGTTGAGGGCGACTACGTCACGGATGGCTCCGGATTGCTCGCCTTTGAGCAACGCTTTGCAGGTGGCGGCGTTCTCTTCGGGGGTGCCCCCGCTGAGGCTTGCCTCGGGGTAGAGGGAGAGCCCCAGCGCTTCGGGGTCTACCTTGAATTCGCTTAGCGTGCTTCCGTCCCATTGTGCGACGTGGGTTTTGCCGCAGACGGTGATCTCATCGAGACCGTCTTCACCGTGAATCACCCACGCGAACTCGCTGCCCAGATCTCCCAGCACCTGCGCGAGGGGGCCGGTGAGGTCTTTGTCGAACACTCCCATGAGCTGGCGTGGGGCGCCGGCGGGGTTGGTGAGGGGGCCCAGCACGTTAAAGAGCGTGCGCACGCCGAGCTCACGTCGAACCGGTCCGGCGTGTTTCATGGCGGGGTGGCAGTTGGGGGCGAAGAGAAAGCCGATGCCCAGCTCGTTGACGCATTGCTCAACGGTCTCTTTGGGGGCGGCGATGTTGACCCCGAGGGCGTCGAGGACATCGGCGCTTCCGGAGCGGGAGGTGATGGCGCGGTTGCCGTGCTTGGCGACAGCGACCCCGCCAGTGGCGACGACAAAGGCCACCGCCGTGGAGATATTGAATTTGCCCTTGCCACTGCCTCCGGTGCCACAGGTGTCGATGAGGGGGCGCCGGGACACGTTGAATGGTGTCATTCGCGCGCGCATGGCCGTGGCTGCTCCGGCGAGCTCGGGGACGGTCTCTCCTTTAGCGCGCATGGCGATGAGAAACGCCGCGATCTGCGCGGGGCTGATTTCACCATCCATGATATGGCCGATGGCGGTGATCACGTCCTCTTTGGAGAGGTCGGTGTTTGCCATGGCTTGCTTGATATAGGGTTTTAACATGTTGCAAAGGCCCTCAGTAGGTTGGCTCCATCTACGGTTAAGATGGATTCGGGGTGAAATTGGACCCCCTCAGCGCCGGTGGGGGTGTGACGTAAGCCCATAATTTCGTCCTGGTCAGTCCATGCGCTGATGACGAAGTGATCGGGGAGGTTTTGGGGGTTTACCACCAGGGAGTGGTAGCGGGTGGCTTCGAAGGGGTTTTGCATGGGCGCAAAGATCGTCTTTTGGTCGTGGTGGATGGCGGAAGTTTTGCCGTGCATCAAGCGGGGCGCGCGGATGACCTCGCCGCCAAAGGCCTGCGCGAGGGATTGGTGACCGAGGCAGACCCCAAAGACCGGAATGCGCCCGGCGAAGTGTTTGATGGCCTCGATGGAGATGCCCGCTTCATCGGGAGTACCTGGCCCGGGGGAGATCAGGAGACGCTCGGGTTTGTGATCGATGCAGCCTTGGAGGGTGATCTGATCATTGCGGATGACCAGAACTTCAAACCCCTGCTCGGCGAGCATTTGATAGATGTTGTAGGTGAAGGAGTCGTAATTATCGATCATCAAAATCATGACGCGTGCTCTATTGCTTCGTTATTCTTTCGGCGCCTCATTCGGCGCTCCTTTGGTCATAGTGCTTTCGGGGGGGGAGGGCAACGTGTTTAGTCGACCGCGGGCTGACGTTTGAGATGAAGCGGCACAAAGAAGAGCAGGGAGCTCAGCGAGAGCAGGGCTGCCCCGGCGTAGAGGGTGCCGCCGCCGTAGACCTCAAAGCAACGGCCTCCCACCACAAAACCCACGAGCATGCCGGAGGCCATGCAGGAGAGAAAGACGCTTTGCAGGGTGGCTCGGAGGTGGGGAGGGGCGCTGGACTGAACCCATTTGGCGCAGGAGAGGTACCAGAGGCCGAAGGTGATAGCGTGGAGGGGCTGCTGGGCGAGGACCTCCAGGGAGGTGGTGGCGCTCGAGAGCACTCCCCATCGGACGCACGCAGCCAGGGACGCGAGACAGAGGAGGGTGCCGGGGGCGTAGCGTCGCAAAATGGTGGGGGCGAAGGCCATGAGCAGGACCTCCACCGACACGCCGAGGGTCCAGGTGAGGCCGATAAACGAGTCGGAGAACCCAAGGCCGCGGAGGTGCAGGCTGACGTAGGCGTCGAAGACGCCATGGCTGGCGTAATAGAGGACGACACCTCCCAGGAAGCAGGCCATCAGGGGCGTGCGCAGGTGCGCGAGGGTCTCTGCCCCGACGTGGCTCGTTTTGCGTCGCGTCACCGGGGCGCCGGTTTCGGGGAGGCCCAGGGCGGCGAGGGCTCCCAGCAGCAGAATGAGGGCGGTCCCAAGCAGGGAGGACGACTCCACCAGGGTGTCGCGGAGGAAGCCAAAGAGCGCGGAGCAGAGCAGAAAGCCCACCGAGCCCCAGAGCCGAAATCGTCCGAAGTCTTCGGGGGAGTCGGGGATGTGCGAGTGGGTGACGGCGTCCAGCAGGGCGGTGATGGGGGCGCGGAAGACGCCAAAGAACACCATCACCCCCATCATCTGGGCAAAGCTCCAGGTGGGGCTGAGCAGGATGGCCCCGGTGGCGGTCCCCAGCAGGGCGAGCACCAATGCGGGGACCCGGCTTTGGCGGGCGTCGGCGAGGACGCCCCAGAGCGGGGGGATCACAAGGTTGCAGGCTGGGATGAGCATCATGAGCCAGCCGATGTCGGTTGGAGAGATGCCTCGCTCGCTGAAGATAAGAGACATAAAGGGCAGGAGTGAGCCAAGGGAGCCAAAGTAGAGGAAGTAGATGGCCTGTAGGGAGATACGTCGGGGGAGCACCA
>JAZAIZ010000278.1:0-2544 GCA_036230545.1 Myxococcota bacterium | reverse complement strand
ACCGCCCCATCGACCTCGCCGAACGCAGCCATTAGAGAGGTACCCCCATGGCAACCACAACATTTCTCCAGGCGATTCACGACGCTATCGAAGAAGAGATGACCACCGACGAGCGCGTGATCGTCATCGGTGAGGACATCGGCGCCTACGGGGGCGCCTTCAAAGTGACCGAGGGCCTCCTGGACCAATTTGGTCCCCAACGCATCATCGAGACCCCCATCGCCGAGGCCGCCGTGGTTGGCGCCGCCGCGGGGGCCGCCATGTACGGTATGCGCCCCATCGCCGAGCTGCAGTTCATTGACTTCATCAGCTGCGCCGGGTTTGATCAACTGGTCACCGTAGCCGCCAAGAGCCGATATCGCAACGGCGTCGCCTGCCCCATGGTCCTTCGAGGCCCTTCCGGCGGAGGCTCCCGTGGAGGCCCCTTTCACTCCGCCTGCCCTGAGATGTGGGCCGTCACCACCCCGGGCATCAAAGTCGTCTTCCCTTCAACAGCCTATGACGCCAAGGGGCTCATGAAGGCTGCCATTCGAGATCCTGACCCCGTGCTCTTTCTCGAACACAAATTTCTCTACCGTCGTATTCAGGATGAGGTCCCCAAAGACGATTATCTCGTGCCCCTTGGACAGGCCGCGCAGCGACGCGCCGGAGCGGACGCCACCATCATCACCTACGGTGCCATGACCCATGTGTGCCTGGAGGCCGCCGAGGAGCTCAGTGCCCAGGGCCACGAGCTGCAGGTCATAGACCTTAGGAGCCTCGTCCCCCTGGATAAAGACTCCATCGTTCAGGCAGTCAAGGACACCAACCGCATCCTCATCGTGCATGAGCATGCCGGACAGGGCGGCCTCGCCGGCGAGATCGCGGCCATCATCAACGAAGAAGCCTTTGACTATCTGGACGCCCCCATCAGCCGAGTGACTCCCCCAAACACCCCGGTCCCTTACGCCCCGAGCCTCGAAGAGAGCTACCTGCCCCGCCCCCCTGACGTCATCGAAGCAGCCAAAGCGCTGCTCGCCTATTAAACCACCATGCAAATTGTAGAAACCATAGCTCAACTGGGGGATTTTGGGCAGGGGAGCGCAGTTGCCATCGGCAACTTTGATGGAGTCCATCTCGGCCATCAGGTGCTGCTCAATCAAGCCATGGAGTTCGCCGAGAAGGAGGGGTTGAAGAGCGTCGCCTACACCTTTGAGCCCCACCCCGCAAAGCTCTTTCGACCAGACCTCGCGCCGGCAATGATTGACCCTATGTCCGTGCGTCTGGAACGCCTCGCAAAGAGCGGAATAGACATCACCTTTATCCAGCCTTTTGATCTTGAATTCTCAAGGACAAGTCCGGAGGAGTTTATCCAAACCGTGCTGGCAGAAAAACTGAAGGCCAGGCATGTCATCGTGGGCGAGGGCTTTGTCTTTGGACGCGACCAGGAAGGCTCCACCGAAACCCTGGAGCGCGAAGGCCCCAACTTCAATTTTAGTGTTCACCCCCAAAAATTGATTCGAGTGGACGGCATCCCTGTCTCGTCCACCCGAATTCGCGACTTTGTCCACGAAGGAAATCTTCCTGGCGCCACCCTGCTTCTCGGGCGGCCCTATCAAATGCGGGGGCTGGTCATTGAGGGCGCAAAGCGCGGACGTCAGATCGGAATCCCCACCGCCAACGTCGCTCCCGCCAACGAGCTCCTCCCTCGCAGTGGCGTCTATGCGTGCATGGCTCACGGCTCCATGGGCACTGCCCAGGCCGTCGTAAACATCGGCTTTAACCCCACCTTTGAAGAAAACGAGTTAAAAATTGAGGCGCATCTCTTAGACACTCCCAACGCCAACCTTTATGGAACCGAGCTCCGACTGGACTTCATCGGCCGACTCCGGGGTGAAATTAAATTCAAAGCGGTCGAGAATTTGATAGCGCAAATAAAGCAGGATATTGAAGAAGCTCGAAAGCTATTGGACGATCTGGCACCTTGAATTTCCAGATCACTGGACATCTAAGCGAAAAGGGTTTTTTGCCATGCCTCCATTACTCTCCTATGCGCTCGTAGGCTCTCCTATTGATCACTCTCCCTCTCCTGCCATGCACAACGCGGCCTTTCAAACCATGAACATGAACGCCGGGTATAAACTTCGCCCCGCCGATAGTGAGGCAGCCGAGCTCATCATCGCCGAGCTGCGTCATGGTAAATGGGCCGGGATCAACGTCACCACCCCCCTAAAAACCGTCCTCGCCCCCTTGGTGGTACTCGAAGGTCACGCCAGCCGCGCGAAGGCCGTCAACACCCTGTGGCGTTACGGCTCCGAAGTTCACGGAGCCCTTACGGATGTTGACGGTGTAAAAGCTCCTCTCGAAGAGGCGGGCTTTCAAAAAGGCCAAAGCGCGCTCATCATTGGAGGGGGAGGCGCCGCCCGCGCAGCCGCCATCGCGCTGGATGAACTCGGGGCGCACATTAACGTCGCCACTCGCAACCCCGTCCGAGGCGAGGAATTTATCAATAAAATGGACCTGCAAAATCCGGGGGAGAGCATTCTCTTGTCTAACCCCAAGAAG
>JAZAIZ010000277.1:0-5505 GCA_036230545.1 Myxococcota bacterium | reverse complement strand
ACGAGCATGAGCAGAAGTGGGTTAAGGAGAGTCCATAAAAACCCAAGAACGCTGCCGCGATAACGCTGCTTTAGTTCTGAAACCACCAAGTATTTCAGGAGCATACGGTATCTAAACAGTTCTTTGGCAATTACTCGCATGTGTGTCGCTATATACAAATCGATTCAGGCAAAAAACTGGTCCGGGGCGCGTGGGTGCCGACTTCTACGTGAGCGAAAGTGATGTGTCAACTGTGGAAGCGGAGGCGCTCCGAGAAATGCACAAGCAGGTGTGGGCAGACGTTCTTTATTCCCCCGTTTTGCCTAAGTGCTTGAAATTATTCGCCTTGTGTTGTTTGCCGGCGAGGTGTCCACTGTGATTCCCGGAGTGTTGCTTAGCGGGAAGGTAGACGTGCTATTGCCCGATGGAGGTGAGCAGCTCGCCGATGTAGCTGTCGAGTTGGCTGCGGTTTCCGAGCGCTCCGGAGTCAGAGCGGACGATGGTCATGGTCTCGATATCCAGGAGCATGTTCAGGGGGTAGCCCACCTGGCCTGGCCAGTATTTGGCGGGGAGGTTGCCGGCCACTGTGGGGAAGGTCCAGCCATAGGGGATACCGTAGGTGCTGGCGTATTCTGGAGTGGTGGGGGCGCCGGCGGCGTCCTGGGCGACAACTGCGAGAAACAAAATGCCCTGGGCTTTGTAGCGCTGGTATTTCTCTTCGAGGAGCTCGGCCTCGTATTTGCAGTAGGGGCACCAGCCGGTGGTGACGAAGATAAGCGCGCCTTTCCATTTGCCGCCTTTGGAGATGCCCTCTTTATAGATGTGGCTTAATGCGAACTCTGCGGGGGAGCCATTTCGAGTGCCAAACTCAATCGCCGCGCTGTTGCCTGCCTGAAAGAACTGATCTTCCATAATCTGACCGGCGACGTTACCGTAGCCCTCACTTGGCTCGCAGGGGTAGCCCCAGCAGGGGTCGCAGCTCGAGGTGTCGAGGAGGCACTGGTCGCTGCATCCAAGAAAACCGCCGGAGTATTTTCCCAGAGCAGGGATGTCACCACAGGTTTTTCCGCCGATGTCCAAGCCGTCACAGCTCTCATTGAAGTCGAGGATGCCGTCACCACAGACTTCGCTTTCAGGATCACTGCAGGCCGAGAGGGCGAGTACCGCTGCGAAGAAGAGGGGAAAGAAAGATAAGGGATTGTGTTTCACGCTCATACTCCGTCGTGTAGCTAGTGGGCACGTTGACATCATGGGCGAAGCTATTGCACCGCAAATATCAAAGATCAAGGACTTAGTTTTAGGGGCCTTGCACCGCTCTATTAGTGTGACAGGTGCCCTCTTGCCTGTCTTGCCGAAACCGGGAATGGGTGCGGGACTGGCCTGGGGCTAGTGAAATGATATCTCCACAAGCTATTGAAAGTGCGAAGTTTTTTCTCCTGGGACTTGTTTGGGTAGCTGGTGAGAGGGATCAGGGGTTTCCGTAAATAACTGTGATCCAAAGGGGGCTGCTCGGTTCACCGGGATCCCGGTAAATCCCGATTCCCACCTCTTGAAAAGAGGCCTTGAGGTGCTCGGAGCGCTTAAGGGGAGTCAGGGTTGTGGTCCGGTAAATGTTGGCCGCGCTCTCGTTCAGAGTGGTTTCCTGCATGATGCGCTCTTCGAGGTTGCCAAAGGAGGGGTGGGTGGTTTCCAGCTCTTCGCGATTGCCCATGGTTTCGCTGTGAATGATCGCCAGTCGCTCCAACTGAGGGTTTTGGCGCAGGGGAGGCTCGTCGGCTCGTCGCCGCTGCTCCAGGAGGAGCTCATAGGCTCGGGCGCGAAGTTGGTCGGCGTTGCCTCCATCCCCCAGTTGAGTGAACACCACCACCGCAGTGAGGGGGGTGTGATGCATGCGACGATTTTTCATTACTGCTACCCCGAAGGAGGTGACCTTAGGATCTAGAATATTCTGTCGGTGGGAGGGGCTGCTAAGCCATTGTGTCATCAGCCCGGGGACATCCTTTGCCGCGGCGAGGTTTTCGAGGGCTCGTTGAAAGAGAATACCCCGGGCGTGGAGCCGGTCGGTGAGAGAGCCGGAGCGCACAGACACATGACTGAAGAAGGAGTGTTGAGTCATATCCCAGGCGTGGGCTCGGGCAACCGCGTCGAGGGTTGCGAGCCGGGTTAGTGCTGGAAGTCCCTCGGCTCGTCGACTTCCCTGAAGGAGCGCAGCCAGGTGGTCGTTGGAGGTGAGGAGCGTGTGGGGAGTTGGAGCGGTCGCTTTTAGGGAGAGGGGAGGCGCCCAGGGGGATTGTTGAACCCCAATGGGGAAATGGAGGGCGACCTCGGGGCCTTCACCGTGGTCGAGCAGAAGTTGAACGTCAATGATCCCCTGCCTCTCTCCCGCGGACAGGGTGTGATAAAAAAACGAGTCGTGCAGGGTGAGGGGCCGAGTGTGGATGCTACCATCGGTGAGAGCCGTAATGAGGCTGAGGTTTTTTACGGGGCTTGCGCTCTCCTTGATGCTCCCTCGCAGGGTGAGGGTTTCTCCGAAGGGGATTTGGGAGGGGGTGGGGTGGAGCTGAACCAGATGGCGGGAGAAGACGACGAGGATGTGATGGGTCCGGGGACCGGAGTCCACGGTGACCCCAACACGATTGTAGGGGAATTGGGGAAAGGTGTGGGAGAGATGGGCGAGCATGGCGTCCCCAAGGTTGCGTTCTTTGGGAACATCAAAGCGAGTCGCAGCGAAGAGGCCATCGGTCATGCCTGACGAGTGGGCGTAGCGCCTCAGGTGCTCAAAGGGCTGGGAGGAGCGTGTGTCTTTGGAGAGAAGTCTGGCGGTCTTTGAGAGACGTGGCTCGTAGTTGAGGGAGAGGTTGGAGGCGCTGGCCCACTGCTTGATTGTTGAGAGGGCGCGCTGTTCGACGCCAGTGAGAGAGGGTGCCGCTACCCACCGTTCGTAGCTGAGCGTTTGATGCCGGGCTTTGGCTTGACTCCCCTGAGGCAGGAGGGCCATTCCGGCCCAGATTAGGAGAGCAAGTGAGCCAGCCCGTAAAGGGGATCTGCTTTTCACCCCTCAGTATAACAGAAAAAACGTGTTTTAGAGGGGATTTCCATGTGGGTCTCGTAGCTGCAATGTGCCCCGCTGTAGGTTTTGCAGGCTGTCTTTGAGTTTGCTTTGGTCTCCCACGACGACAATGGCCAGCTGGTCGGGTTGCAGGTATTTTTGGGCGGCTTTGCGAATGTCGGCGACGGTGACCGCCCCGAGCTTCTCGGGAAGATCCTGGTAGTAGGTCATGGGGAGGTCGTAGATGAAGATGTTGCTGAACATGGAGCCGATACCACTGACGCTTTGAAAGTAGCCGGGGAGCGATAGGCTGTATCTGTTTTTGGCGTTGTTTAACTCTTCTGCGGTGACGTCCTCCGCCCGGATGGTGGTGATCTCCTTAATCACCTCGACGATGGCGGGACCGGTGACGTCTGTGCGCACCCCAGTGTAGACCGTGAAGGGACCCACCCCTCGGCGAAAACCAAAGTACGACCCTGCTCCATAGGTGTAGCCCTTATCTTCTCGAAGGTTCATGTTGATGCGGCTGTTGAAGGCGCCGCCGAGAATGGCGTTGCACAAGACGATGGAGAAATAATCCGGGTTGTTTCGTGAGACCCCAAGGTGCCCAATTCGGAGTTGGGATTGAGGAGCGCCGGGCTTGTCCACCAGCACGACGCCTGGGGTACTGTTTTTGGGGACTTGGGGGACTTCGGTCACGCCGATGTCTCGGCTCCATGTGCCGAGGGCTGCTTTCAGCTTGGCGACGGCTTTGGTGGCGGTGATGTCTCCCACCAGGATGACCGCGCTGTTGGCGGGGCGGTAGTGGGTTCGGTAAAAGCGTTGCAGCTCTTCCCGGGTGATGGTTTTAATGGCGTCCTCACTGCCAAGGACGGTGTGTCCGTAGGGGTGCTCACCAAAGATGGCCTTCTTAAAAACTCGATTAGCGGTACTGCGGGGGTCGTCAGCTGCCTGCGCCAGGGCCGTTAATCGGCGGCTCCTTTGCCGTTCGATCTCTTCGGGGTTGAAGGCAGGGTTTTGCACCATGTCTCCCACCAACTCGACCAGACCATCAAAGTGCTCGGCGAGGGCCGTAAAGGAGATGCTCGTTGAGTCGTCATCGACGCTCACTCCAATGTTGGAGCCACGTACTTCAATCTCGTCGGCGAGCTGCTGCGCGGAGCGAGTGATGGTTCCGCTCTTGAGCATGGCTCCCGTAAAACCAGCGAGTCCGGGGAGCTCCGCAGGATCGGAGGCAGAGCCGCTCTTCAATCGCAGGGAGAGGTGGATAAGGGGGAGGTCGTTTTTTTCAACGCTGCTGAGGGTTAGTCCGTTATCGAGCACCTGGCGTACACCCTGGGGGGCTTTTAACGCCGGAGCCGGGCCGGCTTTGGGGACCTCCTTTCGAAACTCGGGGCTGGAATAAAGCGCAACCACTTCCTGTGTGGTGGAGGAAGAGCAGGCCGCGCCGGTGAGGAGGACGAGTAATACTACGGGGAGTGTATTTTTCATGATTGAGGTACCGTAATAACGACTGCGCGTTGGTGGGATTGGAGAAGTCCGGAGGCCAGCTGCTGAACCGATTTCGGAGTCACGGTATTATAACGATTGAGGTCCTCGTTGAGGTAGTCAGGGTCTCCGTGAAAGAGGTTGTAGCGGTTGAGCATGTTGGCGCGATGCCCAGTGCGTTGCAGGGAGAGCGTACTGCTGGTGAGCAGCAGGTTGCGGGCCCGCTTGACCTCGCGCTCGGTGGCCAGTTCTCGTTTGACCTCGTCGATGACCTTTTGGGTCTCTGCCTCAAGGGTCTCGATAGAGACGCCGGGGCGACCGGTGACATTGATTCGGAAGATCGAAGTCAGCACAAGGGACTCTTGAGAGGCCGAGACGTTCTGGGCGATTTGGAGATCATAAACCAGACGCTTGTAGAGTCGGCTGCTCTTCCCTGCGCCCAGGATATAGGCCAGCACATCGCAGTCGGCGTCGCCCTCGGCGTAGATGGGGGGCGAGAGCCAGGCCATGCTGATTTTGGGCAGGCGAATGGGTTCCTGCATGGTGACCCGGCGCTCCTGGTCAATGGTGGGGGTCTTCACCGCATAGCTGTCGGGCTTTTGTCGGCGTGACAGAGTTCCGAAATATTTCTGGACAAGCTGACGCGCGCTCTCTGTATTGAAATCCCCTGCGATGACGAGGGTCGCGTTGGAGGGGGCGTAGTAGCGGTCGTAAAAGTCATACACGTCCTGCAGGCTGGCTGCGCGAAGATCTGCCATGGAGCCGATGACGTAGCCGTAATAGGGATGCGTCTCAGGGAAGAGTGTCTGTACGAGCTTCTCCGAGCTGGGGCCGTAGGGGACGTTCTCGATGCTCTGGCGCCGCTCGTTCATGACCACGTCCCGTTGATTGTCGAGCTTCTCCTGGGTGATGCTGCTGCGCAGAAATCCCATGCGGTCACTCTCAAGCCAGAGGGCCATCTCCAATTGGTTGGAGGGGACGGTCTGGAA
>JAZAIZ010000276.1:0-4072 GCA_036230545.1 Myxococcota bacterium | reverse complement strand
CATTATCGGCTATTTCGTGATAGGATCTGCGAATTATGAGTCTTGATGACATTGACCGTGCGATTTTGGAGAAGCTCCAGGGGGACGGGCGCTTGAGCAACGTGGCGCTCTCGGAGGAGGTAGCCCTCTCGGAGTCGGCGTGTCTTCGCCGGGTCAAGCTTTTGGAGCAAAAAGGCGTTATTGATCGCTACGTTATGTTGGTAGATCAGGCGGCCGTCGGCAAGCCTGGCAACGTCTTTGTGCAGATCACCCTCGATCGACAGACCCACGATGAGCTGGAAAAATTCGAGGAAGCGGTTCGCGCGGTCCCGGAGGTGATGGAGTGTTATCTGATGTCGGGAATGTCTGACTACATGCTGCGGGTGTTGGTGGAGGACACCGCAGATTATGAGCGTTTACACACCCAATATTTGACGTGCCTCCCGGGGGTTGTGCGGGTGCAGTCGAGCTTCGCCCTGCGCACGGTCACCAAAAAGACGCAGATCCCATTTTAGGAAGCGCTCAGAAGGATTCGGGCCATTCTCCGAGGGCTCTGCGGAGGGTGCGAAGTCGGCAGAGGTAGGTGCTGTTGCGGTGCCGCTTCTCCTGGGCCCACGTCACCATCATCTCCCGCAGTCCCTGATCCTCGACGCCGGTCCAGTACACACGGTCTTCTATCTCCTGCATTGCGGGAAAGACGGTCACGGTGTCGGAGGTCTCCATTCGATACATGACGCCGCCGTGCAGGTAGTCCAATTCCTGCAGGTATTGGGCGCCTTCCTCCTCCTGTCCTGGAAAGATAGCCTCTGCCGCTTCTGCCCCCGAAGAGCCCGAGGGGATCAGACGGGCGATGAGGTCGGCTTCGTTGACGAGGCGATAATGCTGGTCATTGGTCTGTTGCTGGAGGTCTGTCGCAAAATCAGAATCACCGATGCGAGGCGCACCGTAGGTGTAGAGGGGCCCGAGGGGATAGCCGAGGTTGGCGACGCGGGCCGCGGCGAGGGTGGCGAGGGCTCCCCCTGTGCCGTGGCCAGTGAGCCAGATGGGGAGGTTCTCCTCTCCTTGGTTGAGGGTGATGCGGGCGATGATATAGGGCCAATGCCGATTCAGCAGCTCGGTGATGCCGCGGTGAATTCGGCCCTGTACGTCGTGTTCTGCGCCACTTACCTGGCCAAATTGCAGGTTAGCGAGCCAGTCGACGAGGTTTGAGTCGGTGTGAAACGCGACGAGGATCCCCTGGGGATTGGAGGACACCAGAACGGTGAGAGCATCGTCGGGAGCATCAATGAAGTGATTCTCCTCAAAGCCAACTGATTGTAGCTCCCTCAGGGTTTCCTCGCGTTGCTCACTGGCGGCTCGTTTGTTGAACCACATCATCCAGAACGCGTTGTTGAGGGTGTAATGTTGATTGAGGGGCTGAAAGGTGAAGGGGATTTGAGTGTTGCCGCAGTTGAGTTCTTCGCCTTCAGGGGCGGTCCAGACCCGTGTGGGGGTAGAGCGCGGGGGAACCTTTCGAGGGGGAGGCTCGGAGTGACTCGCTTTGGACCGAAAATCGGGTAGTCGTGAAAACGTCGATGGCGCGTAGTCAGGGGGGGAGTTTTCAGAGATTTGACCTTCTCCACCGCAGCTCGCGCTTACAAGCCAGAGCAGTGGGAGAAGAATAAGGGGGGGGATACAATACCTCATGGTTGGGCTTTTTAGGACACGTCCAATTAGTTGAAAAGGTCAATTCAGGGCATTTCCAGCCCTTTAAAGCCGAATATGGGGGACAAAAGCGTGCAGATAGTCCTAACCGGGATCGTTTTCCCGGGAATAGCCCAAAATCCGCTATTCCCGGGGATTTCTTGCGGGGCGCTGGTTTTTTGGGCAGAAGGGGGCATGGAATTATGTGCATTTCTTGTGAGCCAGCTGCGCCAGCGCCTGGTGGAGGACGCCGCTATCGCGGTGAGAGCGGGCAGCGCGGCCCGAGACGCCGCCCAGAACTCTGTGAGCGCCATGGAGAAGCGACAGGATGGGCGCACCATGATCGAGCAGGGCAACATGGCCTATGCCCAGGCCAGGAGGGCCGATCAGGCGCTCGGCTGGCTTCAGGCTATCGATACCTTCTCCTCGGGGGGCTACAAGCGATATGACGCTCGAACGCCGATTGGATTGGGGGCAATCATCGATGTGCTAAGTGAGGATGAGCAGGGTGAATTCAGTCGAACCTTTGTAATGCTCCCGGTGGGTGCTGGTGAGGAACTCACCGGGCCGGATGGGGATGGGATCATCACGGTATTGACCCCGCACTCTCCCGTGGGAAAGTCCATGCTGGGGAAGAGGGTGGGGGATATCGCGGAGGTCACTCTTCAGCGAGAGCCCTGGGAGTGGGAGATCCTGGAAGTTAGCTCTTAGAGCTACCCTGCTGCAAAAGAGCATCGGCGGCCCTCTCCTGGGCGAGGTGTCTCCGCAGATGAGCCCAGAGAAGTCTGTAAGTGAGAACGACTCTTTTTTCCGACTCGCGCTCCACAAAGCCTCGGTCTTGAAGACCCCGTGCGATGGCGGAGATGTGCAGCGCACCCCAGGGAATGACCATTACGGGGTGGTGGGGGGCGTGGCGGTCGATTTGTTCGAGAAGGTGGTCGTTGCGTTGGTCCAGGACGTCTTCAAAAAATCGGAAATATTTTTCTCGCTCGTGTGTTTGCTGAAGGGCGCCGAGGATCGGGGATGGGCTATCAGTGTCTCCTGAGCCTCCGTAGACCGCGAAGAGCTCATTGAGGAGCGTGACGCTGGAAGGGTGAAAAAACTGGACGTCGATGTCGGCGTTTTTTCTCGTTGCCTCCCATCCGTCTTGAGGGGAAAACGCGTTTACCTGGTCGGCGAGCCCCGTCGCTTTGGCAATGCGCGCATAGCCGGTTTTGATTTGCAAGAGTCGCTTCTCGTCCATGACTCCCTCCTCCAGGAGGAGCACACCGGGCCGGTTATGGTCTTGAAGAATGTCTTGGTAAAAGGAAGCGTGGGCGACGTGACTCATGGGAATCAAAACGATCTGTGTGTTCTCTTTCTGAAACACCGTCTCCACGCTGTAGAGATGAGTGAGATCGCTGACGATGGCGCCCTGACTCAGGGTCTTGATGCCGTGGGTTCCAAAGAAGAGGAGCGAAAGGGGAAGAGCAAGCGCGACGGGGAAGATAAAAGCGCCCAGATAAAGGAGACGCCCGCCCAGGGATAGCTCGACCCGGGTGGATTGAGTGGTCGCCTCTTTCCAGCAGGATAGCCCCCACGTCAATTTGAGTGCGGAGAGGAGCGCGATCACGACCATGGCGGAGGTTTGCGTTGCGTAGAGTTGAAAGGGCGACTCACTGGCGCGAAGAAACTTTGTGAGACTAAGGACGTCACGGGCTTCGATGCTGAGGAAAGTTGAGGCGAGCGAACTCACGCAGCCCAGCACAAAGGGCACCGCGAAGATTCTTCGGGGTGTGACCCAACCGAGGGCTGCACCGTAGTAGAGGGCGACCGACCCCAACAAGACCATGGTGGAGATCCCGCCGTAGAGACCCTCCAGCGCTGGAAGCAGCGGGAGGTCGAAGTGAGCGGAGAGCACTCCTAAGATGCTTAGGGCAGCCTCAAGAAAGAAGAGTACGAAAAAGATTCGAATTAAAAGAGCGCGTTTGGGCATGCACTTCTAAGGATATGGGATTGTTTTCTTGAAGTACAGGCGGCGAAGCTCAGTTCCGCCCATGGTTTCAGGGGGATTGATTTTGGCTCAGGGACGTTTCCTGGGGGGCGTCGGAGTTTTGTATCAATTTGCCTCCCGCGTATAGGTACTCTGCGACGATGTTGCCTTTCTCGTCGTAAAAAATGCGGGCACCGTTCATAAAGCCCATGAGATAGGTGGTGGTGCTGCGCAGGCTGCCGCTCTTGTTCCACTCTTTCCAAACCCCTTCCTTGAGATTGTTTTGGTAGGTTCCCTCCGAGCTCATCTGCTCATTGAGGTGCCAGCGACGAAAGGAGCCGTGCTTCTTTCCCTTTTGGTAATACCCCTCGCTTTGAAGCTGTCCCCCCGGCCACCAACCCCGACTGGGACCGTGCTTGAGGGTGCCGTTGAGGGTGC
>JAZAIZ010000275.1:0-21060 GCA_036230545.1 Myxococcota bacterium | reverse complement strand
CCCGCCCCCACCCCCCCCCCCCGCGGGCGACCGCCCGGCCGCTCCCCGCCGTCCGGGGGCGCTTAGAGCTGCCCGCGTCTCTCTTTTTCAAGGAGGGCAAAGGCGGCTTCTTTGGTGTCGTTTTGTTGCTCCAGTGCGGCGAACGCTCGCTGGGCCTGAAGGTCCTCGGGGGATCCCGCGGGCTGAATCTGCTTGGTGTGATAGCGGATTCTTTCTGAGGAGGAGCGCTCGGAGGGGTCAACCACCAGCATTCGGCTCAGTATAAGCCAGCAGAGCTGGTGGTCAGCGGCGTCGAGTTTGCTGAAATAGGTGTCAAAGGGGGTGGAGCGGGTTCCCAGCCGTTTCATGTCGAGTTTGCCATCTTTTATGAGGCCGGCACGCCACGACCGATATTTCTCAAAATTTGCCAGCGCCCAGCTCGTTCGGTCGCCTCGCTCGCCGTGGCGAGGGGCGAGAAAGGGACTCTCCCACCAGTCGATGTGAATCCCTGCCACAGCCAGCGCGAGGCTCCAGGTGTCGATTTTGTGGTCGTAGCCCTTGGAACCGAACATCTCCGGGGCCATAAAGGGGGGCGTCCCTGCCGCGTTGTAGAGCATCGCGGGAGGTTTTGGGCAGGGAACGGCGAGTCCAAAATCGGAGAGCGCGACCTGACCGTCGGGGTTCCATAGAGCATTAGCCAGCTTGACGTCGCGATGAATAAACCCCCGCTGGTGACATTTTGCGAGCTCCGTGGTCATTTGACGCAGGATATTGCGGGCGATGACTTTTTTGTTTGAATGAGGAACCTTTTTCACTACGTCTTCAACTTCCCCTGACATGATGGGCATGATGGCGTAGACCTTCCCGCTGATGTTGATCGCGTCGACCACCTGACAGGTGGCGTCCAGTTTTTTCATCAGTTGGATCTCTTCTTTGATCTCGTCGAAGTTGGTGATGTTGGTTTTAGCTCTTCGCTTGTGTCGAGCAAACTCCGAGCGGAATTCTTTAACGGCCCAACGATTTCCCTTCGTGTCCACGGCATATCTAAACTTGCCAAAGCCCCCTTGAGCCTGGGTGTTGCTGATGATGTATTCGTTGCCGTCCTGACTGCGCAAATGACTGATCCGAAGAGAGCCGACATTTTTTTTGCCGAACTTTATGCCTCGTTGGATGCGGACTTCTTTGGTTGGAGCCGGAGCTTGAGCTTGAGCTGGAACCGGATCCGGCGCTGGAGCTCGGATCGGATCCGGCGCTGGAGCTGGGACCGGATCCGGAGCCGGGGGCCGTGGGACCATGGGCATCTTCGCCAGCACAAACCCACGTGAGCTTTGCAGCTCTTTGTGAATCAGAGTGGCGAGGTTGCTGTAGTGGTGGAGGCCGTCGAGGGAGTAGAGTATCGCTCCGTTGGCTGCTTTGGTCTCTGCGACCTTGATTTTTCGGACCTTGCCGGATGTGTTGAGGTAAACGCAGAACTCCTCGGCGGGAAAGGGCGCGCTGGTGACGATAAAGGTGCTGGACGCCAGCTTTGGCAAGAGAGAGGCGAGCTTGTCCTCGGGGAAGTCCTTGAGGACGTAATAGGGCGTCATGTCGGTGAGGCCTTCGTGGGCCACCTTTGCCAGGGCAGTGTTGGAGGATTTGCTCAGGATGCTGAGGGCCTGCTTCATGTTTTCGCGGGAAGGTTTGTCGAGCCTTCTCAAAAAGCCCACGCTGCCGTCGATGAGCTTCCTTATCTCGCGTGCGACGGCATCGGATTCACCCGCTCGTTTTTGAGCGTCGGAGTTCAGCGCAAATTCACAGACCAGTTCTGTAATGTCGCGCAGGAGCCCGTGTTGTACTTCCGGGATTAAGAGGGAGTAGCGACTGTGAAGATAGTGCGAGTTCTCCTCGATGCGTTTGGCAAAGGCGGAAATTTCCGCTTTGTTGTTCACAGGAGAAGGCCCGGCAAGTGCCCTGTTGGGGGACGGGGCGACGAATGCGCCTCTGGTGGGCTGGTTGAGTCGAGGCTGAAGTTCTTTCTTTTGAGGGGCTTGAAGCGCTCCTTGGTTTTGGTCTTGATTCTCCAGGCGCCGCCTCTTCCGTGCGGGGGCGTTCCGGGCTCCTTCGGCTTGGAGTTCAGGGTTTTGCCTGAGAGCCTTTTTGATGACCTCCCGGGCCAGGTTTCCATGCTCGGGGTTGAGGCAGGTGAGTTCTATATCTTCCAGAATCGTTAGCCTGGCCGCTTGTTGGTGAGTCTGAAGGTCCCCTGATGCCAGGTCGTTGATGAGCGCGGAGAGCAACATCGTTTCGGCTTGAAAGTTGGTGCGCTCGAACTCGGGCAGGTAGCGACGAAGGGAAGCGTGATCGCACTCCCGCAGCGTTTCAATAAGAGAGACGAACTCTCGACGTGTGTCGTTTTTGAGTTGGGTGTGTCCGGTGAGGGCGAAGATGTCCCGGAACAGGGAGGTCGCCCCCTCAATGTGATTGAGGGTTTCTAATTTTTGCAGCGCTTCGTCGTATCGATAGGTGGTGACACCGCTCAGTGCCTGGCGAAGGCGGTGGGCAAACTTGTCATGGAGTTGCTCTGCTTTTTCCTTAGCGCCGTCCGGCGGGGAAGCTAAGGGTACTCCTGAATAGAGTCTCGGCATCACTGGTCTCCTGCCCCATGGGGAAACTGTCTTTGTAGTACAGTCTACCACAACCTTTGGGGTTGGGACGAGCGTTTCGTGATTTCCCTCAGCGGGTGAAGTTTGCCAGCAGGGTTTGTAGAGTGGCTTTCTCTTTGGGGTTGGTGGTGGTGTGAAGCCGGGCTTTAATCGCGTTTCGAAGTCGTGGGATCTCCGAGGAGAGTTGGTGCTTTAGGACAAATTCATACCATTGGGGCAGGGCCGCGGTGTTGCCGGCTTTTGCCTGGGTGTCGAAGAGGTTGATGGCAACCTGGGGTTGCTTGAGTTCGTGCTGGGCCCGAGCATACCACCACAGGGCGCTGCCGGCATAGTCGGACTCGGGGTGATGGGTGACCAGGGTGTGCCAGAGCTTCTGGGCCCGCGTGGGGTCCTGCTTGACTCGGTGATAATAGCGTCCTTGCAGAAAGAGGGCGTGGGCGGCGTGGGGGCGCGCGTGGGCGTTGCTGAGGGCGCTGACTCGCTCAAGCAGGGCCAGACCCTCGGCGGTGTCGCCCCGCACCAGCAGCGCACGACCCAGAGTCAGGAGGTGCTCGGGGTTGGCTGGGTTCTGCTTGACCCGGGCGCGCAGGGTGGGGAGAGGGTCTCCGTTTTGCCGGGCTTCTCTAAATTTCGCCATCCATGCGGCCTTGTCCTCAAATCCGCTGATGCGGGCCACCTGGTTGCCGGCGCCGTCAAGAAGCAGGACCGTCGGGAGTCCCAAAATGACGTAGGACTCCACCAGGGAGCGATTGGCCGGATCATCAAAGTCGACCCGAAAGGCCATCAGACCGTTCATCTCCCAGAAACCCTCCGGGCTTTGGAAAACCTCTTTGTTGAGTTTGCGGCAAGAGGGACACCAGGGCGCGTCAAATTTAACCAGGAGCCGTCGCTCACCTTGTTTTTTGGCCCAGGTAAAGCCGCGCTCAAGGGGGGGAGTGTTCCAGTGAATTTCAGGTTTTGGAGACGTCGCCAGCACCTCTCCCGTTATCAGGAGGCCCACAATGAACAGTGTTGCGCTTAGCTTCTTCAATCCCATGGACGCCTCTAATTGTGCTGGTTCCCCCGTTGGATGATGGTGTCGGTGAAGACCTTCTCGAGGCCCTCGGGGGAGACGGTGTAGATTTTGTTGCAGAACTGGCAGGTGAGGGACACGCTCTTGCGCTCGTTGACCATCTCGGCCAGATCTTCCGGGCTCATCATGTTGAGCGCGCCAAGGACCCGCTCGTCAGAGCAGCGGCATTGCCAGGTTAAGGGGGTGCCTGGGCCGGCGGGGGTGGCGTCGGGACAGAAGGCCTGCAGGAGGGCGTCGAGATCGTTCTGGTGCCCCTGCAGGAGCGCGGGGAGGGCGTCGTTGTGCAGGCGCTCGCCGTATTCCTTAAGGGCGTCGAGGTTTCCCCCGGGCAGGGCTTGAACGATGATGCCACCGGCGGCGAAGACCTGTTTGTTGTCGTCGAGGAGGACATCGGCCCGGAGAATGGTGGCGTTTTGGTCGGAGGCCTGGAGGTAGTGGGCAACGTCGCTGTCGACTTCACGGTCGGTTAACTCGGTGTTGCTCTGAACAAAATCGTGCACGTCGGCGTTGCGAATCACCGAGAGGTGACCTGGCCCAAAGCCCGGGGCGATGGAGCGTCGTCCCTGGGGGGCCTCGGTTGAAAAGAGGGGAAGGTCCAAGTCGGTGGCGTGAATGTATCCCCGCAGGTTGCCTTCGGCGGTGACGTCGGCGTAGGCCTGATTGAAGCGGCCGCTGGAGATGATTTGCATGCTCAGGGCACCCGCCTTTTCCTGCATGAGACCGGCGATGGCGGTGCAGGTGAGGAGCCGACCGAGGGCGATGGCGGAGGTGGCCTGCAGCTCGTGAACCCGAGCGGCCTCCCGGCAGGTGTCGGTGGTGATGGCGACGCCAATGCTTAACCCGTGGTCGGGGATGCTGGCGGTTTTAAATACGTCGGTCATGGGAATGCCTTGGACAGAGGACGTGGGTGGTCAGTGGGGTGGAGTTCATGGTGGTGGCTGTCTATGCCTTTTTGGACATGGCGTCCAATGCTTGTTGGAGAATAGCCTCGGGCTCGGTGGCCCCTGTTTCGTCCTGAATCTCCCGGCATTGGGCGAGGATCGCCCCAAACTCCGGGCCGGGGGAGTAGCCGGCGGCGATGAGGTGGCGTCCCTGCACTACGTCGTCGGTGGCCTGGTACGCCACCGCTAGCTGCCCGGCCGTGGCGAGAAATTGGTCGCCGGCGGGGTAGACCCCGGCGTTGGCCTCGTCGGTGGTGCGGCCAAGGTGGTCGGCGCGGGCCACCCGCTCAAGCAGGGTCATGGTGATGCCGGCGTCTGAGAGTTTGCTGGCAAGCCTGCGGTAGGCCGGCGCTTTGGCCCCATCGGCGACAAATTGTGAGGGGGCGAGGTGATGCAGCACCGCTGCCTCCACCGCGCTGACCAGATCACCGCTCGCCCGCAGGCGCGCAAGAAAGGAGCGGGTGGGCGCCAGACCGGCTTGTTGGTGGCGATGGGCGCGGATTCTGCCCTCGACGCTCTCGGTGGCTTCGGGCTTGCCGAGGTCGTGGCAGAGCACCCCAAACATGAGGACCTCGTCTTCGAAGGGGGTGCCCGTGCGCAGGCCGCAGGCCGCGTCCAACGAGAGCAGGGTGTGCACCCACACATCACCTTCGGGGTGCCAGTGGGGATCCTGGGGGACTCCCTGGAGGGCCTCCAGCTCGGGGAAGAAGCGCAGCTGGTTGCTGGTGCGTAGAAACTCGAGCCCCACTGAGGGCTTGACCCCCTTCAGCAGCAGCTTGTGAAACTCCTGGTAGAGGCGCTCGGCCGGCAGCTCAGAGAGGTCGAGTTGTTGACAGAGCTGGATGAGGAGGGGATCGGGCTGCATGGAGAGGCGCGCCGCAAATTGCGCCACCCGCAGGCCCCGGAGGGGGTCCTCGGGAAAATGCAGGGGGCTGGTGGCCCGCAGCTGCCCTTTGCGCAGATCTTCGCGGCCGCCGTGGGGATCGAGGTAGTCGTTGGTGAGGGGATCCCAACCCATGCTGTTGATGGTGAGGTCGCGGCGGAGGGCGGCCTGCTCGAAGGTCAGCCCAGGATCAACCTCGACGCTAAAGCCGCGGTGCCCTGCGCCGGTTTTGCTGTCGCGGCGGGGGAGGGAGAAGTCGATGTCGAGGCCCTTGATTCGCAGCACCCCAAAGGCGCGACCCACGGTCTGCACCTCGCCAAAGACGCTGAGAGCTGCCTCGAGGGCTTCGAGGTCGAGACCGTAGATCTCGCAGTCGTAATCCTTGGAGGGAATGCCAAGGAGCTGGTCGCGCACAAACCCGCCCACCACAAGGAGGCGGCCTCCGCGGCTGGAGATCTCGCGGGCGATGGTGTTGATGGACTCCATGGGTCCACGTTAGCCTCTTAGCCCGTGGGGTTCAATGGGATGTTCATGAGGTGGGGGGCTTGTGGCGGTCGAGGGGGCGCAGCTGCTCCCGAAGCGCGGGCATCAACTCAATGAGGTGGTCGAGCTCGGCGTCGCCCCGGTGGCGTCGCTGGAGGGAGAGGTGCTGGAGCGCTTCCCGCAGGGCTTTCT
Organism: Myxococcota bacterium; assembly: GCA_036230545.1. GTDB lineage: Bacteria > Myxococcota > XYA12-FULL-58-9 > XYA12-FULL-58-9 > JABJBS01 > CAXGXL01. The sequence continues at coordinate 14,868 of JAZAIZ010000275.1, read as the reverse complement.
CGGTGGGGTTGTCCCGGACGACGACCTGGATCTCTTCAAGGTTGTTTTTCATGGCTTCACTATAAGGGAGCTCGCGGAGCGTTTCCACCGAGTCGATTCGCTTGCTATTGCTGGTGTACATTTGTACAGTGCGCTATGTCTCTTGATACGGGGTCCCCGACCACTCTTCGCCGCAGCAAGCGGCTCCCCTGGAAACGGCCTAAGGGTCTTGGCCCCGTGCTGAAGCGGTGGCGCGAGGATCCCCGGGTGGTCCACAATATCGTGTTTGATTCGGTGCTGCCGGCCCAGGGGGCAAAGATGGGGGCGTTGCCGCAAGGCCTTGAGCCCGGGGTGCGGGAGGCCCTGCGCACACGGGGCATCACCGAACTTTATGCGCATCAGAGTGAGGCGTTTGAGCGGGCGCGTGGGGGAGAGAACGTGGTGATCGCGACCCCCACGGCGTCGGGCAAGAGCCTCTGCTACAACATCCCCGTGTTGCACGAGATGGCCCAAAACGATCAGGCCAGGGCGCTCTACCTCTTTCCCACCAAGGCCCTCTCCCGGGATCAGGAGCAGGGGCTGCGCTCGTTGATGAGTGACGCGGGGCTTGAGCATGGGGCTATCACCTATGACGGGGACACCCCCGGAGACGCCCGACGCGCGGCGCGGGAGCGGGGTGGGGTGCTCTTGACCAATCCCGACATGCTGCACACCGGGATTTTGCCCCATCACGCGTCGTGGGCACGGCTCTTCGCCAACTTGAAGTATGTGGTGATTGACGAACTGCACACCTACCGGGGGGTGTTTGGTTCTCATCTTGCGAACGTGTTGCGGCGCTTGAAGCGCATCGCGGCGTTTCATGGGGCGGAGCCGATTTTTCTTTTTGCTTCGGCTACCATTGGCAACCCCGCTGAGCACGCTGAGGCCATGATCAACGCCCCGGTGTCGTTGATTGATTCAAGCGGTGCGCCCACCGGGCCCAAGCATGTGCTGCTTTACAACCCACCGGTGGTGAACGAAGAGCTGGGGATTCGGCAGAGCTGCGTCAAGTCGGCGGTGCGCCTTACGGCGGAGCTGGCCCGGGCCGGGGTGAGCACCATCGTGTTTGGGCAGAGCCGCAACAATGTTGAGGTGATGTTAAAATACCTGCGGGACCGGCTGGGGCCCGAGGGGATCCCCCCGGAGGCGATTCAGGGTTACCGTGGTGGTTACCTCCCGGAGGCTCGGCGCACCATTGAGGGCGGCCTGCGGGAGGGGGAGGTGCTGGTGGTGGTGGCCACCAACGCCCTGGAGCTTGGCATCGACATCGGCGCTTTGGATGCGGTGGTTTGCGCGGGGTATCCCGGCTCGGTGGCGTCCCTGTGGCAGCGCTTTGGCCGGGCGGGGCGGCGGGGAGACCCGAGCCTGGCGGTGCTGGTGACCAACAGCTCGCCCCTCAATCAGTTTTTTGTGTTGCAACCTGAGATTTTGGTGCAGGGTGAGATTGAGCACGCGCGGATGGACCCCGACAATATCGAGATTTTGATTCAGCATTTGAAGTGCTCGGCCTTTGAGCTGCCCTTTGAGTCCACCGACGGCTTCGGGGATTTGCCCCCGGAGGCCATCGCCGAGGCGCTGCAGTTTTTGCAGGAGCATCGGGTGGTGCATGGGGTGGAGGATGCAGGGGGCAAGACAACCTACCACTGGTCGACGGATTCGTATCCCGCCAATCATGTGTCTCTGCGAAGCGTGGGATGGGACAACGTGGTGATCATCGACGTGGACACCGAGCGCACCATCGCCGAGATGGATTGGCGCTCCACCCACACCATGCTGCACGAGCAGGCCATCTATCAGCATGCCGGTGAACAGTTTCAGGTGGAAAAGCTCGACTACGAAAACCACAAGGCCTTCGTGCGGCGCGTGACCCCCGATTATTATACCGACGCCATGACCCACGTGAACGTCGCGGTGATTGACGTGGAGGAGCAGGAGCGCAGCGCGTTGGGGGGAGAGTTCTCGTTTATGGGGGGCCTTGGGGAGGTGAGCGTGTCGGAGAAGGTGGTGGGCTACAAAAAGATTAAGTACAACACTCACGAGAACGTGGGTTATGGTGACGTGCGCTTGCCCGAGATGCAGATGCACACTTCTTCGTTCTGGCTGACGGTGCCCAACGCCCTGGTGGAGGCGCAGGAGGTGCCGCGGCCGGGGGTGATTGACGCCCTGCGTGGGATCAGTCACGGCATGAAGACCGTCGCGGTGGTGGGGTTGATGGTGGATCCCCGGGACCTCGGTCGAACCCTGGGTGATCAGAGCGATCCGAACGCGCCCCCCTCCAAGCGGGCCGGGGGAGGAAGCGGCAAATTTGATCCCACGGTGTTTCTTTATGACGCCACCCCCGGCGGGGTGGGGCTGGCGACGCGGATTTATGAAGATCGGGAGTCGCTCTTGCGGGGCACCCTCAGCTTGATTGAACGCTGCGCTTGTGGGGAGGGGTGCCCGGCGTGTATTGGCCCGGTGATTGGGTCGGGGCGGGAGCAGGACGCCCTCTCGGTGCAAATGCAAGGGGCTTCGGAGGAGGCCTGGGAGGGGGACCGGAAGCGTCTCGCGATTAAGATTTTGCACGAGTTGGGAGTGACGGCTTTTCGTTAAGTCGCAAAGTGAGCCATGTCCAAGAAGCGCCTCTCCAAAAAACTGTCGCGATTGACCTCGGCCGGAGCCGGGGGTGCCCGGCGCGTCACTTCTTCTCCCTCGGGCGATGAAGTGCGGGACCCCCCGGCGTCTTTGGAAGACCCGCAGGAAGCGCGGATGCGCTCTCTGCGTGAGCGAATGATTCAGCTAAGGCGGGGACGAAAAAATCAAAAGCGCGTGGCGCGCAAGAACGCTCCTCAGGATGTGCCGGGGGTGGGCCGGGAGACGGTCCATGGTGTCGTCCAAGTGGTGGAGACAACCCATGAGGCCGCCCATCGCCACGGGGAGGTCGCCGTGGGCGGGGCGCTGCGGGTTTGTGGCTCGGTGGTTTCCCGCTTGGCCCTCGATGAGCAACTCGCTGACTTTGACCCGCGCAGGGCGCTCTTTTTGGACACCGAGACCACCGGGCTCGCGGGAGGGTCGGGGACAGTTCCCTTTTTGGTGGGGGTGGGCTTTTTTGAGGGGGAGTCCTTTCGGGTCGAGCAGCTGCTCCTGCGGGAGCTTGGGGCGGAGAAACCCTTGCTGAGGTGGTTGGGAGAGCGCATCGCCGCGTCTTCCTCGGTGGTGAGCTTTAATGGGAAATCCTACGACTGGCCTCTGTTGCGCACCCGTTTTGTGATGAACCGCCTGCCCCCGCCGACTCTGCCACCCCATCTGGACTTGTTGCATAGCGCGCGCCGGGTGTTTCGGCATCAACTCTCGGAGATGCGTCTGACCACCCTGGAGCGGGAGGTGCTGGGCTACCACCGGCAGGGGGATATCCCGGGGGCCGAGATTCCAAAACGCTATTTTGACTACTTGGAGAGCGGCGAGGGCGGACTGCTTGAGGACATCGTTCGTCACAACGCGGACGATGTGGTGGCCATGGCGGCCTTGCTTGGGGTGTTGCAGGGGGTCATGGAAGCACCGGAGGCGGGTGCAGATCCGCGGGTGAAACTGGCAGTCGCGCAGCTGCAGGTGAGGGCCCATGAACCGGCACAAGCCCTTGAGTTTGTGGAGGCGATTTGTGCCAGTGAGGCGGAGACGCCTTGGAAGTGGGAGGCGCTGCTGCTGGGGGCGACGGTTTTGCGCAGGGAGAAGCGTTGGGATGCCTGTGAGGGGGTGCTCTTGCGCGCGTTGGAGCTTGCTGGGGTCGCGGCGGGGGAGCGTTCGCGGGCCCATTTGATGCTCGCCAAGCTCTACGAGCACCAAAAAAAGGATTTTCAGGGAGCGTTGGAACACGCGAGCCTGGCGGAGGGTGCAGAGGAGGCTGCGGGGGTACTAAAACGCCTGAAGCGCCTTGAAGGACGCCTCGAAAGCGCCGCATCCGCCAAATAAATGGCGCAATTTCGCCCAGTTAAAAAATTGGTATTTCTTTAGCAACCACCGTCTTTTTTTGCCGATAATCCAAGCCGATGGGCGCCGGCTTTTTGCGGCATTTCGCGGCACTTTGCGGGCTTTTTGCGCCTCTTTCTCACAAAGGACGATCCCTTGTCTTCACGTACTTTAGCCGGACCTTCTTATTCTTCTGGGCCTTTTGCCGACGCTGACTCCGGGCGCGACGGTCAACCCACCAACACCACTGACAATCGCCGCGCCCGTTTTGATAACGGCAACACCCGCTATGAATGGGACCTCGATGCCGACGCCCGTGGTGATGTTCGTGGTCGCGTTGGGGCCGGAGTGCGTGGTGAGGAAGGGGATGTGTATGTAGAGGCAGATCTGAATGAAAGCACCGGACGATTGGGGGCCGAGGTCAGGGCCAGTCGCTCCCTCGGTGGTGGGGTGAGCCTGCGAGCGAGCGCAGCCGGGGAGATCTTTGACGAAAATGGGTTTCACCCGGGGGTGAATGAGGGAGAGCTGGGGGCTGGCTATTCTAACCTCGATGCGGAGTTGATGGTGGAGGGCGTGGTGGGCCACGACGACCAGGGAGCAAACTACGTTAGCGGGGAATTCAGGCGGGGGGAGAGCGAGTCGAATCGTGAAAGAGCGACGGTGTCCTATCATGAGAGGGAGGGCCTCCGGGCCGACTATCGTGGGGATCACCGGGGAGAGCGTTGGGAGACCCACGAGAGCGTTAGCGTTCGTGGGGAGGAGGTGTCCGCTACGTTGCGAGGCGCTGCGTCGACGACCCTTGGGGGATCCGAGCTTGAGGGCCGGGGAGAGGTGGATAGCCGAGGGGATTGGTCAGCGTCCGGCAGCGTCGAGAACTCAGTGAATGGAGCGAGCCTTCGGGCCAACGCGGGAGGAAGGGTTCACAACGGTGAAACCCTTGCCCCCGATTGGGACCACGCTGAGCTGGGCGCGCATTACCCGCTGAACGCGACGAGCGCTGTGGATGCGGTCGCCGGTTTTGATGACGAGCGCGGGGTTTATGCCAGGGGGGATTATGAGCGCCGGGGGAGTGCGTCGGATAACGCTCGAGCGTCGGGCTCCTACAGCGAGCGCGAGGGGTTGAGAGCCGATTACCGTGGCGCCCACAGCGGCGAAAACTGGGAGACCCATGAGACCCTTCGGGTGCGGGACCGGGACGTGTCCGGAACCCTTCGGGGCGCGGCTTCGGGGACCGCCGGGGAGATGGCCCTGGAGGGGCGCGGAGAGGTGGACAGTCATGGTGATTGGTCCCTTTCAGGGAACGCGACCTCTGCCGGGAGTGGCCTGAGACTTCGTGGGAGCGCCGGTGGCGCCGTGCATGACGGGGCCTCCTTTGCGCCGGGTGTTGCAGAGGTGGAGGTGGGGGCGAATTATCCCCTGAACGCGACGACCACGGTGGATGCGGTGGTGGGTCATGATGACGAGCGCGGGGTGTATGCGGTGGGTGAATATGAACGAAGCGGGAGCGGGGCGGACCGGGCTCGGACACGGATCTCCTACAACGGTCGAGAGGGGTTTGAGGCCGATTATCGTGGTGCCCACCGTGGTGAGAACTGGGAAACCCATGAGACCCTCAGGGTTCGAGGGCGCGATGTGTCTGGCGATCTTCGAGCAAGCGGCTCGACGAGTGTTGGGAACGTGGAGCTTGAGGGGAGTGGGAGCGTAAACAGCCGGGGGGAATGGTCGGCGTCGGGAAGCGCTCGGGATTCTGTGAGCGGCGTGAGCCTGCGCGCTGATGCCAGTGGCGCGGTGACAACAAGCGGCGCACCTGATCTGGACAGGGTTGAGGTGGGCGCGCATGCTTCCCTGAGTCCAGAGGTCACTGTGGACGGGGTGGTGGGGCGAAACGACCGCGACGGGGCCTATGCCCGTGGTGATGTGAGCCGACGTAGCGAGGGGGGCCAGAGCGAGAGTGTCTCCGGGGAGTACAGTCGTGAGGCAGGGGGGAGCGTACTCTACCGTGGAGAGCACCGAGTGAATGACGCGTTGACCCTGCGTGAAGAAGCGACCCTGCGTGGAGATGGCAGCGGTGAGACATCGGTGAGCGGCGACTATCGCATGGAGGGTGGAGCACGCCTGGAGGGCAGGGCGGGGATTGCCCGCGGGAGCGACCGGAGCCTGGAAGGGAACGCCTCCTATGAATTCAATCATGCAGGTGGTTTGTCCCATCGTGGGACGGTCCGTCACCGTGGGGGGGAGTGGGAGGGCGACCTTTCTGTTGCCCGTGACACTCGTGGTGGCGGGGACAGCGCGTCGGTGGGCTTCTCTGAACGCTCCGGCTGGCGCGGGTCGATGAACACCTCTCGACGCGGAACCACCCTCGGGGGCACCTGGAATACACGCCTCAGCGCCGAGGAGGGAGAGGGGCGCTTTGGGTTGGGGGGAGAAGGCGGCCTGTCGCTGCGAAGCAGCGCGACCCTCCCGGTGGGGGGAGATGCCAGTGTGCGGGGGGGGCTTGAGGCTTTTCCGCGCAAACGTCTGGTGCCGGGAGAGGGCTGGCAGGGAGACCTGCGTCGAGAGGCTCTCGCAGCGGAAGAAGGCGCGACCTTTGTTCGCTATGGGGGAGTGGGGTATGTGAACGGCAAGGCCGGGGGCTGGGTTCGTGCGGGAGGCGCGAGGCTTGAGCTGGGGGCGAAACTCGGGCGACGCCTTGAGGTGGAGCATATTCGATTGACCGACGCTCCCCGGGAGGGGCAGCGCCCCACCGCGAAGGAGGTGTTCAGCGGGGTGAGCGCTGAAGTGGTCTCGGGCCTGCGGCCTGGGGAGTCGGTGACCCTCACCGGTGAGATGACCCACGCATGGAACGCTTCGGTGGGAGTGGGAACCACGGTGGAGTTGACGCCGGGCCTTGATGGGTCGGCGCGGGCGGGGATCAACGCGATGGTCGCGGTGAGCGGCCGGACCCGGGTTGAGGTGGTTAGGGAGCAGGGCGAGCGGGTGCGCCTGGTGGTGACCGCGACGGATACGAAGAAGGTTGGCGGGGGGCTGGGTGCGAAGATTAGCGTGGGCCCAAAGAGTGAGGTGCTTTTGGGCGAGTATGGGGTGTCCGCTGCGGGGGATGCTGGTCCCATCGCGGAGGTGGCGCAGGGTGTGGCTGATTCGGCTCTGAGTGAGTTTCTGCGCGGGGGGTTCTCTGTGGAGGAGGATCGGTCCAGTGGAGATCGTCGTTTGGCGGAAGTAAGTCTCGATTTGAGTGACGCGAGGGTGCGGGTGGCCTACGACCTTGCGGTGGAAGGCGATTGGAGGGCGATTGAAGCGCTTCGTGAGGAGGAGCACCCGGGAGTGCGGATGGAGCGTTCGATTGTTACGGAGATGGAGGTGGAGGGGCAGCCTCTGGCGCTTTACCTCTTTGGCCTCTCCATGGCTCGGGATACACGGGAAACACGCAGGACCTCCGAGGTGATTCTCCCTTCGGGGCGCTACGAGGTGGACAGTGACCTTGATGTTACGGCTTACCGCTCAAGCGGTTGGTTCAGCGAAGACGCGCTCTCGGTGGAGGATTTTTCCCGCCGTGTGTATCCAGAGGCCGGCCAGCCACTGGAGGGCGTGAAGGGAAGCGAGCATTGGTTGAAATGGGACTCCACCAACACCGACGATTACAGCTCCAAAGAAGAGGTGTTGGCGCAGATGGCGGTGGCCTTTCTGGCCTGTGAGCCTGACCAGGTGGCTACTTTGAACGCCTATCGCGAGCGGGTGGAGGCGTTGCCTAATGAACGCAAGTTTTGGGTGGGGCCACGCAATGAGCTGCGAAAGACGACAGTGTCGACTCGGGTTACTATTTCAGAGAGCGGGCTGGACCGATTCAGCGGGCTCGATGAAGCGAAAGCGTGGGACGTGCTTGCACAGGTGTGGAGCGTGGTTCATGGACCGGATTCGGCACCGGAATGGCTGAGCGTTGAGGGGAGGGAGTTTTTGGTCTGGGAGCGGGATTTTCGGGCAATCTACGAGCCGGTGGGTGACCTTCCTGCGGATTTTCTCTCGGCCGAGGCGTTCGTGAAGAACCTGGTGGCTGCGTGTGGTGACGTGGGCGTAGAGGGACGCAATGACCTCATCCGCAGCGCCCTCGCGGGCTACGGCGGGGGGGTGGCTCTCGGGACGGTGATGCAGCTGGCGGGTCGGGACCACGTGGAGTTCATGGTAAACGTGGACAGCAACGTGGGCGCTGACGAGGCAGAATTTGATTTTGTCTTTAATCATCGTGGGGCGGCGTTTGAGGTGGAAAGGCGTGTTTTTGGGACAGAGCTCTAAGGGCGCTGGAACAAAAAAAAACGCTCCATCAAAAGATGGAGCGTTTCCCCCGGTTTCTTTGGTTCAAATACGTGAACCTGGTATTCCCCCCCAGCTTACCTATCTAAACCCCTCAGTAGCGGTCTTCACCGCGTGAGTATACCTCTCCAGGTATAGGGAAAATACTGCAACGCCAGTGCCAACTTCCGGGCTTGGAAAGGACCGTGGTTTCGGGGGGTTAGGTTAGGGCCCTGGGAGGGACTGTGACAATCTCTGTCACCGGCCGGGTTGGGGGTGACGTATTCTGTTGGCCCGCGGACATTCCTGCAACATTGGCGGCTGGCGGGAGTTGCTTGTTGGTGGGAGGGTGAGGGGCTAGAATGAGGCAAAGGGAAGGGCCCTCTGCGGCTCTGACAAGGGGATGGTTATGCGTTCACGCTGGTGTTGGTGGGTACTGTTGATCACGATTGCGATGGCAACGGGATGCTCCGGCCCCAAGAAACCAAAGAAGGACCTTGAATGCGAGCCTGGGTGGCTTGATGTTGCGGGACTCTGCGCCCAACTTTGCGGGGCGGACGAGGACTGCGTCGGTTATCAGATGGGATGCGATCAGGAGACCGGCCTCTGTCGGCAAAAACGTTGTGACGACAGCCCCGGCCCTTGTTTTGCGGGCGTGACCTGTGAAGAGAACGAGACGGGCTATGTCTGCGGATCCTGCCCCGCCGGATACACTGGGGACGGAGAGGCCTGTGCCGACGTCGACGAGTGTGCCGGCGAGAATCGATGTCATCCCCTCGCCACCTGTCAGAACGCTCTTGGGAGCTACACCTGTACCTGCCCCCCTGGCTACACCGACACCGCGGGGGATGGTTCGCAATGCGACGACATTGATGAATGCGCGACGCCCGGATACTGCGGGGCAAACACCGTCTGCACCAACACGCCGGGGAGTGTGGAGTGCGCGTGTCTGCCGGCTTTTGCCGAGGTGAATGGAGAGTGCGCCTGCCCGACGGTGTGTCTTAATGAGGGGCAATGCATGGAGGGATGCTGCGCTGTCGCGGCGTCACCGGAACACGGCTCCAGCGGTGATTGTGGCGACGTGCTCAGCACCGGTGAGTCGTGCCAGCCGGAGTGCGATCAGGGGTATACGGTGTCCGGCCCCAGCGTGTGCACCGATGGCGTTCTGAGCGCCGCGGTGTGTAGCGCGAACGCCTGCGCCCCAAAGACATTCGACAACTCCACTGAGGAACTGACAGGAACCACCGGGGAGACCGGCAGCGTCCTGTGCAATGATGGGTACGAAGGGGGCCAGAACTGGACCTGCGGATCCGATGGTGTGTTCAGCGGCGGCAGCGATTGTGTCGCCTGCCCGGCAGACCACTACTCGACCGGGGGCGCGGCATGTGAACCCTGGAACACCTGTGTCGCCGGAGAGTTTGCAACCAACACGCCTGACCCCATCCTGGATCGCACCTGCGCCCCCTGTGAGAGCGGAGAATTCTCTTCGGTGGACAACGCCCCGGCATGCGATCTTTGGAAGGACTGCAGTGAAGGCTATCGAGTGAGCACTGAGCCCGGGATCAACAACGACCGGGGCTGCGCCTCCTGCTCCGGGGTGGACGAATACTCCGACACCATCAATGCCTTAGCCTGTCTGATTTGCGGTGAGGACCTCAACTCCAACGCAGAGAATACCGCCTGCGTGAGTGACGGCAACGACAGTGACGGGGATGGAGTTTTGAATTCTGAGGATTCCTGTCCCACCTACCCGGCCCCGGATTTTTGTGGAGATCCTCAAATCAGAGCGATTAACAAATTTGACTACGCGTCGAGCTTTGGCTCTCTTACCTCGGGGTGGACCTCCAACCAGCCCTTTGACATCAGCGTGAAGGCGGAGGAGCCAGTGTACTCCTGGGGAGGAATGAAGGATGTGGGTGATGTCTCCTGGCATAAATTGCAGATCGGGACTGAGGTTGCCTCCAGCGCCGTCCTTCGGGATTATGCGTATTATGTCAAATTGAAAGGGGGCAACAGCACCAACCCCACGTCCTTCGACCTCGCGGTGTTTACCCCGGTATCTAACGGAGGCTCGGCGGGAGGTGGTCTGGGCTGTCCGGGGATCGGGACACTCCAGGATAACGTCTATGGCAACGCATTTTTGAATGTGGACGAACAGGACGAGCAAGAGGTCTGTGAGCGGCTTGATGGCGCGGTGTGGACCAGCGAAGGGGGCAACTTCAGCGTCGACAACTTCAGCTTCAGCGATTCCGAGGTCAATGGCGGTTTTGGAGCAGGGCCCTGTGGGGGGACCGAGCCTCTGCTCTGTACCCACACAGGCGAAACCAACAGCTATTTCGGTAGCAGTGACACGCCCTGGTCCACCATGACCAGCGTTGACCCCTATGACCATCCCTATCCGGGGGAGTATTCGGGGGCTGACACCGAGTCCTACATCATGATCCGAGTGACGAAGGTGTCGGGCAGCACTTGCGAGCGCTATGTCCTCGAAGCCGATGCCTGTGGGGTCTCGGAGTTGCAGGTGGGCAGCGCCGGCTATTTTTGCGATTAGGGACCCTTGGACGTCTTTTTTTCGTTTTTATTGTCAGGATCGTTCGTGCCCTCGCGAAATCCCTGTGAGTGAAACCCTATAGAATATATTGGCTCCCCATCAGTCTCTGCTATGGGGACCGTGGTTTTGAGCCCCGGTCCCCGGAGCGGGGGCAGGCATGAGCGCATCTCGGGCCTCCTTCAGCCAGGACTGCCCCGCGATCCCGGCCCTTTCCGCCGGGCGGTGGTGCCCGGGGACGTGGGAGGCGGGCGCCGGCGAAAAAATGGGCGTGGAGCCTTGCGTCCTTTCTCCGCTTGTTGCATGGGACAGACGTCGAAGTCGATCTGTCCGAGTGGTCAATCAATTCTCTTTGGTGGCTTTGCGCGTCTCGGGACGCCGGGCTGGCGGGAGAAGAAGGACGATGGGGTTGGAAGAGAGCGAGACAATTCTAGAGCTTGAAGGGGTTCTCGCCGGGGACCGGGGGAAGGTGCGAGCCTTTGTGGACCGGGTGACCCCCGTGATTCAAGCCCGGGTCGCGCGCCTTCTGCTCAAGCACTACCGCGCCGCTGCCAATGATCGCATCCGGGAGGAGGTGGCGGATCTTAGCCAGGAGGTCTTTGTGGCCCTCTTTGCGGAGAAGGGACGGGTCTTACGCGGGTGGGATCCTCAAAAGGGCCTCTCGTTGCTGAATTATGTGGGCCTGGTGGCTCACCGCCTGACCTTGTCTGCCCTGCGAACCCGTAAACGAAACCCCTTTAGCGAGGAGCCCACCGAGGACGCCAGCCTGGAGGGGCTGCGGGAGGGGAGCCCCAGCGCGGAGGCTCAGGTGACCTCCCGGGATTTATTGCAGAAAGTCTTTCAACGAACCGAAGCCGGTCTCAGTCCCACGGGGCGGAGGCTCTTTCGGTTGATCTTTATTGAGGAGCGGGACGTGGGGGAGATCACCGGGGACACAGGGATGACGGACGCTGCGGTTTATGCGTGGAAAAGTCGATTAAATAAGACGCTTAAGGCGGAGTATCGGGCAGTGCTGGCCGAGTCGGGGAGACGGGGCAGAGATCATCACGGGGAAAGGGGAGAGGTGGCGTCATGACTGGGAAACAACTGGACGAGCTGATGAAAGACCTGGAGGGAGCTCACGAGGAGACTCCCCTGGAGGCCCTCGACCCCCGCCTGGACGATCTGGTGGAGGGAAGCCTCTCAGCGGAGGATTTTGCGGCTTTAAAGGAGATGGCTGCTCATGATCCTGAGACGCGCCAGGCCGTGGAGGCCATGACGCCCCTCGGCGACGCCTTTGCCGAGCAGATGACCGATGAGATCCTGAAGACCCTGGGAGAGAGCGCCGCTCCGGCCTCCATAAGCCCGGCGGCCAAAGGCGGCCCCACCCTTGTGGAGCGCCTGCGTGAGTTTTTCTCGCTGCCCCTGATGATGGCCGCTCCGGCCATGGCCCTTGGGGCGTTTTTGGTGGTGAGCGTGCCTGGCGGGCTCACCACCGGGGAACTCCCACTCTACACCCTGGAGATGTCCACCGAGGATAAGACCCTGCGCTCCGGGGCGATCGCGCCCTCCGAGGAGAGCGCGGCTTTTTCGTCCGGTTCCCGCCTGGAGGTGGTGCTGCGCCCGGCGGAAGGTACTGCCGAGGCACTGGAGGTGCAGAGCTTTTTGCTGGGGCCCTCCGGGCTGCAGGTTGCGCCCCTCTCACAGCGAATCAGCGCGTCCGGAGCGGTGAAGCTCAGCGCCACGCTTGGGGAAAATCTCGTGGCTGCTCCTGGAGGCTATGAACTCGTTGTGGTTGTGTCCCCCGAGGGTGGGGCGCCGACTATTGAGGAACTTGGCGCGGCGCTTCAGGCGCCCGACGAGCCGCAGGCCTGGCAGGTTTTGCGACGCTCTATTCGTTTGGTGGGTGGGGGAGCCCCGTGATGAAGTGGCCGCTCGCGCTTTTGCTGCTTGCGTGTGTGGGGTGCACCCCCTCCATGGTCACCTCCGAAGGGGGCGATCGGGAGCTTGTGGTGCACTACGCCGGTTGCAGCGCGGTACTGGAGGGGCGTCGATGCCTGGTGCCCCCGTCGCGGGCTCTCTCCCTCTGGGTGCGGACTCCCGCCGCTAACGAGGTGCTGAGCTTTGATGGTACCCCGCTCTCCTCCGCCGGTGTGGATGTGGTGAGGGGCCGCTATTATGCTCTCAGCGTGCCTCCTGGCGCACGAACCCTGCGGGTGGAGGCCACGCCAGCCACGGGCAACAAGCGCCAGTTTGTTCTGCGGCTTGACGACGCCCCGCCGGTCCCGCCGGCTTTGAAGCAGGCACGGGAATGGAAAGGGCAGGGCAGCTACGCCGAGGCCCGCGCGCTGCTTGAAGAGAGCCTGCCGGGCTTGTCGGGATTGGCGCTTGGGGAGGGCACGGGGCTGCTCGCGCGGGTGATGCGTGCCGAGGGAGACTCCACCGCGGCTGAGCAGCGCTACCACGAAGCCATCGCCTACCACCGGGCGGCCGGTAATCTCTCTGGGGAGATGAACGATGTGACCGCGCTGGTTTATGTCCTGATTCAGGAGGGTCGTCGCTTCGCCGAGGCTCGAAAGCAGCTGGACACCATGCAGGGGACCCTTCCGCATCACAGCAACTCGCGCTACCTCTACCACTATTACGAGGGGCTTTTGGCGCGGAAGACCGAGGACCACCGCAGCGCCCTGCGGCACCTTTCCATGGCCTCTCGGGAGGCTACTCGGATGCAGAAACCCGGCTTGCGAGGCTACGCTGATCAGGTGCTTGCCCACAGCCTCGGGGAGACGGGCCGGGTCGAGGAGGCCGTGGCGCTCATGGAACAGGGGCTCGCTGATTTACCCGCGGCAAAGGGTGGATGCAGCCGCATGTTCCTCTTACTAAACTACGGCTGGGAGATGCTGCTGCAACGGGACGCCTCCCCAACCGCCGGTGCGGAGGTGGAGCGCGACCACACCCTGATGGGCGTGCTGGAGGAGGCCCTTGGGCTGGCGCGCTCCTCCTGTAAAGGGTACCCGCAGGAGGAGAGCAACCTCCTGCTTAATCTGGCCCTCGCAGCATTTCACGAGGGGAAGCTCTCTCTGGCACAGGGCTATCTTCGTCAGGCCCGAACGACATCCGGGAAGATGACGGTGCTGCAGACCCTGTGGGCACACGACATCGAGGGCCGCCTCGCCATGGCCACCGACGAGTTTTCGACCGCGCTGGAGCACTACCAGGCTCTGGAGGCTCTCGCCGAGAAGATGCTTCATCCCGAGGGCGTATGGCGGGCGCTGGTGGGGCAGGCGCAGGCAAAGGACGCCCTCGGTGACGCGCCTGGTGCGCACGCTCTCTTCGCCGGGGCCGAGGCGCACTTGGCCAGCGAGAGTCTGCTGGTGCCAGTGCACGCCGGCCGAGACTTTTTTCTCGCGCGGCGCGCACATGCCACTGGCGCCTATGTAGACTCCCTGCTGCGGGCCGGCCTCGAACACGAGGCCTTCGCCGTGGTTCGTACCAACCGCTCACGCCTGCTGCGGGGACTGATGATGCGGCAGCGGATTCAGGGCCTTGAGGGAAGCGAACGCCTGGCTTGGGATGTTGCCATGGGACAATTTTATCGCGAGCGCGAAGCGGCGGAGAGCGCGGCAAGGGGCCTCTGGGAGCTTTCCGCGAAGGAGTTGCCACAGGCACGGGCTCGTTTGGCCGAACGCCATCGTGCAGCCCGCGAGGCGCTGGATGTGGCGTTGGTGCGCGCCGGTATGGACGCTGTGCCCGAAGTGGCGCAGGGCGGCCTGAGGGCACCGGGATCTGGAGAGCTGTTTCTGGCCTATTACCAGGCGCCGGGGGGCTGGATGGGATTTGCTCAGGATGCGGCGGGGCTCCGTGTTCGGCGATTGGGCGAGCGGGACCTGAAGCAGAGCTCCCCCGAGGAGCTGGCGCTCTATTTTTTGCGACCCTTCGCCGAAGAGATTCGCCGCAATTCAACCTTGCTCTTTTTCCCCTGGGGCGAAACCCGCGGGTTGGATTTTCACGCTTTGCCCTTTTCAGGCGCACCCTTGATGGCCTCGAAAGCGGTGGCCTACAGCCTCGATTTGCCCCGATACACCGGGCGACGG
>JAZAIZ010000274.1:0-9411 GCA_036230545.1 Myxococcota bacterium | reverse complement strand
GAGTTGGCTGGGGTTGGCGACGTCGTCGCAGTTGTCGCAGGCATCGCCAAGGGCATCGGTGTCGCTGTTAACTTGCGAGGCGTTGGGGGTGGTGTCGCAGTTGTCATCCGGGGCACAGACCCCGTCGTTGTCACGGTCGTTCAGGGCGTCGTGGGGACACTTGTCGCAGGCGTCGCCGATGGTGTCGTCATCGCTATCCTGCTGGTTGGCGTTGGCATTGGAGGGGCAGTTGTCTTCATCGTCATTGACCCCGTCATTGTCGGTGTCGTTGTTGGTCTCGCAGGCGTCGCCGATGGAGTTGCCGTCGGTGTCAGTCTGGTTGGGGTTGTTGGTGTTTGGGCAGTTGTCTGCGACGTTTGCGACGCCGTCGCCGTCGCTGTCTTCGTAGAGGCGAAAGGCCCGGTTGGCTGGGAGAGGAGAGGTGGAAAAATTGGTGAGGGTGAAGGCCTGGGTGCCGTCGTTGTTTTCGAGCCCTACGGTTCTGTAGAGCGAAGCGGTGGAGGTTTGGCTGTGGCGGATCTCCACGGAGTGGGTGTCCTCGTGGAGCGCGACTTGAAAGCGAATAGGGGTCCCGACTCCTCCGGTCTCATAGATGGACTCTTCCCATGACACCACAAACACTCGTGCAGGAGCGGCGCCGAGGGTGCCGTAGCGGATACTGTTGATGTTGAGGGCGCTCAGTGCCGTCCAATAGGCGTAGATGGTGCTGTTGGGGGCGCTGCCCCTGGGAATGCTCTGGGTGGTCTGTGCCTGCCCGGCGGTGGCACAGTTAAAGCTAATCCACCCAGCGGTGGACACGCAGCACTGAGAGTAGTTCACTCCAAAAAATGAAAAGGTAAAGGGCAGGGGGATGGGGTCGGAGACGGTTTCGATCCCTTTGATAGCAGCGGAGGTGGTGACGGTCTGCCAGTTGAGGGGCGGGGTTTGGCAGTGATAGTCCGACCCGGTGTTGGTGCCTTCGCAGGTCGCGAGGGCTTGCACAGGAATGCTGAGGGTAATCAACAGGGCGAGGAAATGAATTTTGATGGCCATGGGCCTTCGTATCACGGTTGCGGACAGGGGGAACAGTTTTGGGGCCGGAAAGAGAGGGGGCCTCCTCCGAGCATTGCGGAGGAGGCCAGAGGCAGAGTTTAGAACCAGGCGTAGCCGAAGATATTGTAGTAGCCGCGAATGACCTCAACGTTTTCAATGAGGTTTTGCAGCTCCCATTTGTGTCCCTGAACCGGGGCACAGGGGCCGTCGGTTTTGGTGAAGCAGTTGGCGCCGGCGTTGGCGATGGTCGTCTTCAGCTTGTTGGCCCGATTGAGCATTTCGTAGCCCAGGCTGTAGTGAAGCGCGTCAGGGCTCTTAACCGCCTGGTAGGAACGTTGATTGAAAGGGCTGTTGAAGGTGATTTGTTCGCTCCCCGGAAGGGGGGTGATGGCTTCGCCGCTGCCGCTTAACCAGATCTTGGCGTTGTCGTTGAAGCTCTGATCGTAGTTAGAGTTCAAGAGCGCCATGCCGTAGAACATGGTGTAGAGGGACGTGGTGAAGTTGGTGGAGGGGTCAATGAGTTTGCCAGCGGGGGTCTGGGTAATCACATCCGTGCTCGCTGCCTGGGGCGAGGCGAAGAGGGTGGGCCGCTTTAGCTGACCGTCGTCGCCGAGGCTTGGGGCAAAGAGCCGGTAGTCATTGTTGATGACGCCGCCAAAGATGTTGCTCACGGCGTGGGGGAAGGCGACGTTAAAGCCCAGGTTGTAGGAGGTGGCATCCGCGATGTCGTCTACTCCGAGAAGGTAGGTGGAGGGGTTGGACATGATCTCAACCGCGGCCAGCTTCTCCCAGAACGAGCCCACGACGCGAATCTTCTCAAACCAATAATATCCGGAGACCGCGTCAAACTCACTCTCGGCGTATCGACCGGCTCCCAGGGGGATGTAGAGGTCTGAGCATGAGTCCTGAAAGCTGTCCTGGCCGTCGCGACACAGGACGTCTTGCTCGTCGGTCCAGTTGGTGAGGAGGCCGGTGGTGGGATCGGTATAATAGGAGCCCGGCTCAGGGGTGCCGATGACCTCCACGAAGAAGTTCATGGCGCTCATGGCGGCGGCGGTGCCGGCGAGGCCCCCGTGAGGATCCAGGTTCCAGTCGGGGTTTTCCGTGGCGGTGGTGTTCATGGAGGCCATCCACGCCCATGTGGAGGCCTTGTTCCACTGGTCGTAGAGCCAGAGGTGGTATTGGGACGCCATGGGCTCCATCACCCGGTAGTAGACATCGTAATAGTACTCAAAGGGGTCGAGGTAGCGTCGGTGACGCTTGAAGGCGTCAAAGATGTAGTGGTCGCGGTAGGTCTGCGCCCGGTAATGGTTCATCTCATAGGGGTCAGCCCCTTCATCCCACACCTGGCAGTCCCAGCGGGCGCTCATGTACTCATCGGAGCAGAAGCGGTAGGGCACCAGGCTGTCGCTGAAATCATCGGCCTCAGGGGCTCGGGTCATCCAGGCGATGACGTCGCTCATGGGGATGTTCTCCCGGGTGCGCATGTTCTGGAGACCGTCGTGGGTGTCCACCGAGTCTTTGAAGAGGTCGGGCAGGTCGGTGTAGTGAATCCAGTCTTCCTTGATCACTTGATCAAGATTGAAGAGTTGGAGGACGTCGTGCTTTTGCCACGAGGGGGGAGTGACGAAGGCCTCCACGAGCTGTCCGTAGCCAAATTTAATCGCTGCGCGGTCGTATTTGCCGATGCCGCGAATGTCACTGTTGACCCGGGCACCGTAGTCCATGATGGATGAGTAGGCGTACTCGCGGAGGCCCTGCTTCATCTCGTCACGGGTGGGCAGATCAAGGGTTTTGGCGGCGGGGTTGCGGATGTCCCAGTAGTGATCGTGGTAGTTGAGGGCGTCGGCGGAGCCGGCGAAGTTGTGCCGCAGCCCGAGGGTGTGGCCGATCTCATGGGCGGCCACGGCCTTAAAGAGATAGGCGCGAATTTTTTGCACGACCTCTTCGCGCTCAAGTCCGTCAAACTCTTCAATCAAGGCGAGCACTCCCGCGTCGTCAAACGACCGAAAGTCGAGCTTGTGCTTTGCGAGGTTCATTCGGTGTTTGTGGTAGGCTTTGGCCAGGCGTCCGGCGGCAAACTCGCTGAGCTTGAGCCGTCGTCCAAAGCGTCGCTCGAGGCTGGAGCGCATTTCGTTATTCCAGAGGGCGTCCCCTAAGCCGGCGCGGTCGGCCTGGGCCAGTCGCGCTTTGGTGTGGTCGACTTGGGAGCGGTAAGCGGCGGGGCCCCGGTCTTTCACGGTCTTGAGTCGGGTTTCAAGACCCGACTCCATCATCTGCTGAACGTCGCGCTCCATGGCGCCCCGGTCGGGCTGCGCGGCGTTTCGGATGGCGGCCAGGGCCGGTCCCACGTGCTCGCCTTCGATGAATTGATCTTCGTCAATGGTGCCTCGGGAGAGCTCGACGGTGTCGGCGCCATAAGCGGCGTAGGTGTCGATGGCGGCGCCATAGACGTAGGCGCTCCCCGCGATGACTTCACCGGTGAGGGGATCTGGAGAGTTGGGGCCGTAGCCGAGAAGAGACTCGAACTGTGGGTTGTCGACCCAATAAAGGTGGCTGTAGCGGAGGTCTCCGTTGCGTTGGCCAAAGTCGGTTATTTTTCCGTCTTTGGTGGCGAAGGTGTTGGGGACAATCTCAAACACCACCCCGGCGTCGGTGTCGCCGCGAAGGGCGTTGACGGTGTCGGCGAAGGGCTCGTTCCACCAGGAACCGACCTCCATGGCCGCGGCGGTCAATTCTTTGGGGAAGTTTTCGGAGAGGTAGTATTGGATTTTTTTCACTTCCCGCTCTTCGTAGGGGAGGCGCGCGCCGGATTCGTCGGTGGAGGATTCCCAGAGGTTGAAGCGGTCGGCGTAAAAGAGACGGCCGGCTTCGGTGACGCCGCGCTCACGGTCATAGGACTCGCGCTCCCGTCGGAAATAACCAAACCAGTCAAACATGGGGACTCTGACGGTGGAGCAAAGAGCGCCATCATCTTCGTTGGTGCATCGACGGTGTCCACTCTCCTCATCCCAGGTGGTGCGGATGGCGTTGCCCTGCTCGTCACGGGCGACGTAATTGTCGGGATAATAGAGGGGCTCGTAGTCGGAGGGCGGGGCCTTCAGAAACGCGGCTCGAATTTTGACCGTTTGGGAGGCGCAGTCCCAGGGGCCATATTCATAGAACCAACACGCGGGCCACTGCTCAAAGCTGCCGTCTTCGTAATAGATGGGGAAAAAGTCCGGTGTCACCTGAATCTTTTGGGTGATGTCAAAGTAGTCGACGGAGTCGAGGGTGCCCCACTCGAAGGGGTCCCGGTAGTCTTTCCAGCCCTTGTGGGTGTTGACGCCAAAGACCGGGGCGTCGGGGCTGTCGGGATCGGTTACGGCGTAGGAGGCGCTTTGGCTTCGGACACCAAGTCCTTCGTTGCCACCGGCGATAAACTCAAAGTTGGCGAGGAGGTTTTGGGACCAGTCGACTCGGATGTATTCACGGTCGTACCAGGGGAGGTCGGAGGAGTCTTCAACGATGACGTTGGTTTGCTCGCCGGTCGCGTCGTTGTAGATGCGTTGCACGTCAAAGTGGCTGGTGATGGCAAAGGCAGCGATGGGCGCTCCCTGATACTCGGTGCCGGGGAGCTGACTGGGGGTCTCCGAGCCGTGGACTCGCTCGTAGCTGCGGTAGGCGGTGAGGTGAGCTTCGCTGATCTCCCAGCGGACTCGCTCAAGGCTGGACTGCTCGCCGATAAAGGTCACCCCGGAAGTGAAGGGGACACCGATGACGGTCTGTCGATAATGCCACTCGCTCTCAAAGATCGATTTTTTCAATTTGCCCGGTTGCGTTCGGTCAACGTCTCCCACATCGGCTGCGCACGCTGACAGCATGGCCAAGGCGCATACCAACCCCAAATGAACGCTTTTTTTCATTCCAACACTCCAATTCGTGATGATGTCTATTCAATTCAATGGTCCGAGATAGCAGAGTGGTACCGGGTTGTCACGCCTAAAAAACACAGGATAATCAGTGGCTTATGGGCTCTGATCGCTCCTGTTTGTGGAGGGGCTTCATGCCAAATTGAAATGACCTCCAATAACCATTAAAGCCCGGGAGCGTTGCCCACCATGGGGGTGGGAAGCTGAAGTGGTGTTGCGCCCCGTGACGGGGCTGAGGGAGGCAGGAAGAACATGAGAGCGCTTGGGTTGGTTTTCTCCTTGATGGTGGCCTTAGGCCTCGGAGGAGTGGGTTGCAGTGGTGAGGGGGGGACGGGGAAGTCGTTGGGGGATAAGGAGGAGCCGACGCAGGAGGGGGCGAGCAGCGCCGGGAGTTGCGAGCGGGAGTTTGAGCTGGTGGAGCAGACGGCGACGCAAAACACCGAGCAGAGCGTTATGTATTTTGTGGCCAAAGACTCCACAACCGGCACCTTCAACAAGATCGTGCTGACGTCCTACCAGGGCGGCAGAAACAATGGCCCCACTGAGCCTGTGACCATAGACCTCGCCGGCAGTGATTATTCGACCTGCTCCTTTTGCGTGATGGCCTACCTGAACTGCACCAGCGATAGCAGTTGCGAGACCACCCTCTTTGCGGACGAGGGTGTCGTGGACGTCACCGAGTTGAGTGGGATGAGCCTGCCCTTTAAGGCGGAGCTGAAGGACGTGGTGTTTAAGGAGATCACCTTGGATCCTTTCACGCAGTTGGCCTCGTTTGTGCCGGAGGGTGAGCGCTGGTGCGCGACGGATTATCAGCTTGAGGCGCGTTTAAATCGCTACGACCCCTCGGCCAGCGCTGAAGACGAGGGAGCCATTGTCCCGGGTGAGGCCTATGACGCGTGCGTGGCTCAGGGGAGCGGGAAGGGCATCGGGCACAACATCGCAGACTTTAGCTTGCAAAACTGCAACGGCGAGAGCGTCGCGTTGCACAGTCGCTGCGCCACCACCAAGGCGGTGTGGTTGATCGCCGCGGCGGGTTGGTGACCCGCCTGCGGGCCTGCCGTGTCGCAGGCCAGTGAGATGGAGCAGGACCCCGCCAACGCAGGGTTGGAGCTTATGGTTGTGCTGGGAGAAAATGCCTTGGGGGCCGAGCCTTCTCTTCAGGATTGTCTCGACTACGCCACCAGCCACGACGCCGATCCGGCGCGGGTGTTTATTGACTACGGAGGGGCCTTTGGTGGGTGGAATCAGCTCTTCAGCAACATCTCCACCTATTCGGGCGGCTCGTTGGGGTTGCCGTGGATGGCGGCCCTTCGGGGAAGAAATATGGAGTACATCGCCTCGAATAAGGCGCTCAATGGGTATCCGAACGTCAAGGCCGCGGTGCAGGATCTGCTGACCCAGTAGGGGCTAGGCCTGGGTGAGGGCTGCGGCGATCAGATCTTTGACGCTTTTGCTGTCCACTTCGCCTTTGTGGGCCTTCATGATGCTGCCCATCACCCGGCCGGTGTCTTTGGGGCTGCTGGCCCCCGTGGCTTCGATGGCTTGCATCACGATGGCCTTCAGCGCCTCGCCTTCAATCTGAGTGGGCAGAAAGGGCTTGAGAAACACCTTCTCGCCTTCGATCTGGCTTAGCTTCTCCTGGCCGCGCTCACCAACTTTTTTGTATTCTTCGGCGGATTTGTCGAGTTTTTTCATGTAGCCCCCGATGACCTCCTGCCAAAGGGCGTCGGTGGTGGCTTCGGGTGCCTTGGGGCGATTCATCAACTCCTGCATGGCGGCCTTAACCATGCGAATCGTCATTAGGGTGTCTTTGTCTTTGGCTTTCAGCGCGGTTTTCATCGCAACGTTCAGGCGGTTTTCAATGGATTCGGTCATGAAGCTCTCCACGGGATTGAGGGTCAAGGGGATGATTCCTAAACCATTCGTGTCGTTGATGGCAAGGGGCGGAGGATGTGCCGGGGCCTTGAGCCCTCGACCCTTGCTCGCCCGGCCTTTGAATTTGGTGAATTTCGCCACTTTGCTTGGGAGTTTTCAGAGGCCATTGGGAGCGCGGGGGGCACTCCATCTACCTGTTTGCTTTGAGCGGATGACTGGTCCACTTTTTCCTCGAAAAGACTCGCAAAAAGGATTCTCGCAGCGGCATGAGCAGAAAAATGATTTTTGCCCACGCGGTCTATGAGTAGGGCCTCAAGGTTCGAACCCTCGGTCACTTCATGGGAAAAACGAGCCTCAAGCTTGACGACCAGGAGATCGCCAAATTAAAGCGCTGATTGGAGAGCTTTAAGCGAGCTTGCCAGAAGGTGGGGCAAGTATCTTCTGCCGGCGGAGGCGGGGCTCTTCCGATAAGTTCAAAACATGTGTGAAAGTCATCAATAGGAAAGACAGTAATGGTTCAACCACGAGCGTTCGCAGGCACCCTAAGTCTCTTGATAGTCCTTGCAAGCCCGGCATTTGCCAATACTGAAGCTCCCAAAGAGGTACGAACCTGGGTGCTGGAGGATGGTTCCGTTGTTAAAGGGACGTTGATTGAGGAGACCCCAGAGAGTTTTAGGGTCAACACCGCGTTTGGGAAGGTGCTCGTAAATAAATCAGATTTAAAGCGGCCTCCCGCTCCGCCCCGCCGGACCAAGGCCCTAACGAAAGCTCATACAACAACGGTGAGCTACAGGGGGAGCACAGCCTTGGTGGACATTCTCGCGGTGGTCTCATTATTGGCCTCTCTTCAGTCCTCCAGTGCGGCTCCATTCCTCCTGTCCAGTCTCGTTTATGTCGCAGGGGTTCCCATTGTACACCTGACCCACGAGAACCCTGAAGTGGCTCTGGGAAGCCTGGTGCTGCGTATAGTGCTCCCGGTAGCGGGCGCGCTCATTCCCTTAATGGCCGACCCGAATGGGTGGGGGGGAGTTTTCCTCGCATTCGGTGGGGCGCTGACAGGGATGATGCTTCCTCCGATTATTGACACCGTGTTTTGGGCCAAGAAAACCGTACGGACTACTAACCCGCGCTTCCTCAGTGCTATGCCTTCATTTTCGGTTACGCCAGAAGGCACCTTCACCTTCGGTCTCACGGGGCACTTTTGATTCTCTCTCGCAAAAAGGGGCAGGAAGCCCCGTGCTCTTTGAAAGATTCTAATTGTAAAGTGAAATAATAAAGATGCTAGAGCGGTCCCTGTCACCGCCAGAGCCGCCAGAGTCCAAAGGCGTTCACAATGATTTGGTCATCAAGCACGGCAATCTTTCCTCTGGGGGAGTTGTCAAACTCCAGGTGAGAGGGGAGGGTGACTAAGAGGGTTTCTGTGGCACCGGGTTTCCATTGAAGCACTTGATTGCCTCTTCTCAGGTACGCGCCCACGCCGGGCTCGACGGAGTCAATGAACTCATCGTGTGCGACCTCGTGCATGCTCCAGGTGTGGGTGATGGAATCGTACCAGCTAATTGCATTGCCGTTATTGCATAGGAGCCCCTGTGCGTGAAATTGAAACTCACTCCAGCTTTCGCATCTACGGCGAGCTTCACCGCCAGAATTGTCATTGGGGAAATAGTCGAAGTCTTTCCAGGTGTGTCCGTAGTCGTCGCTTATTGTAGAACCGCTTAGGTCAAAACGCGGATTGCCTTCATTGTCATAACTGTATCGGTGTTGGAAGACCAAGGCGATGGTTCCCTTTGTGGGGTGCACCAGTAGTTTGGGTTTGGGTTTTGATTCAGCGTTAAGGCTTTTTCGAAGAGTCCAGGTTGGGGATTCAGCGGCTGCATCGATGGTCCAGAGCTCGTGTTGGTTTGCGGGGAGTTCAATCAATGCGACCACGGTTGTTTCCGTTAGTTTCACCCAGGATTCCCCAACGAGAGGGGGAAGAGTTTTCCATGTTTGTCCTTGGTCGAGGCTAACGTCATATCCATAACCATCTGCATTCGGGTATTTCAGGTATAGTTTATTGCCGATGATGTCCTCTTCAGAGGAGTACTTCTTCCAGGTATCGGTGGTGTCGTTGTAAATCCAGGACTGTCCCCGATCGGCTGCTATAAGAGGATCTGAAGAGGTTATCTCGTACCAGTTGCTTCTGGTGTGAGTGTCGGGGAGGCTCCAGCCTTCCCCTAGCTTTTCAAATGGTTCGGGCATTAGGGGCTGTGGGAGTGTGCCTTTCCGGTATAGGTAGAGATGTTCTTGGTAAGGTCGACCACAATCACCGTCGAGATGCCATGCGCCGTCATATTCGTCGGTTCGGGGAACGAATTTTAGGGTCGTCGAGGGGAGCGTTACTTTGATTCCATGTTTATCGAAGCAGAATAGTGCTGAGCAAGCACTGTTGCGCGGCTCCCATGTGTCGGCTTCAAAGGTACCTTCTTCGCCCAGCCAGTCGACGGTGCCGTTTTCGCGGAAGGTGATGGATTTGGATTGGTCGAAGGGCTCTACCCACGTTCCATATATGATTTCTAAATCGAAGTCGTCAGAAGAACATGCGGAAAGCAGG
>JAZAIZ010000273.1:0-6927 GCA_036230545.1 Myxococcota bacterium | reverse complement strand
CGCAATCTATGGGGCAGGGTGCCC
The DNA here is from genome assembly GCA_036230545.1 of Myxococcota bacterium. GTDB lineage: Bacteria > Myxococcota > XYA12-FULL-58-9 > XYA12-FULL-58-9 > JABJBS01 > CAXGXL01. The sequence continues at coordinate 6,903 of JAZAIZ010000273.1, read as the reverse complement.
TAACTCAAGGGAAAAACAACGCTTTTGCTTCGAGGACGGTGTCTGTATCGAGCCGGATGGGAGCCGGGTACTTGCGGATGGCCGCCCGGTCTGCGAGCGGGATGGTTCCTGTGAGGGGCCCGCCACCCCCACCCCCTCCGATCCCACCCTGCCTCCCCTTCCCGAGCCCGGGCCCCTGGGGGGGGAGTGTGATTGTGAGCCGAGCTCCCTCGATGCTGACGGAGACTGCATTCCGGATGATTTGGAGCGCTCGGGGGGGGGCAGTGATCCCACCCTCTGGGACACCGATGGGGACGAGGTGGGGGATGGCTGCGAGGATATCAACCACAATGGCATTCTGGACCAGGTGGATGGACGTCCGGTGGAGTCAGACCCCCGCAACTCCGACAGCGATGATGATGGGCTGCCCGATGGGATAGAGGATGCCGATCACGATGGGAGCCGGGGGGCCTCGGAAACCAGCCCGATTCGGCGGGACTCTGACGGTGATGGTATCGATGACGGAGAGGAAGACCAGAACCAAAATGGTGTTGTGGAGCCCTGGGAGGATGTGGATGGGGACGGCTGCTTTACTCCTGGGCTTGATTCCCCTGGAGAGATGAACCCCAGGCTCCTCGACTCTGACGTGGATGGGATCGCCGATCACGCAGAGGACTCCAACGGGGATGGTCAATGGTCGGTGGGGGAGACGAGCCCCTGGCTGACCGACACCGACTGCGACGGCCTGGGGGATGGGCAGGAGGACGTGAATCGCAACGGGTACTTGAACTCCCACGAGACCGATCCGACCATGGCGGACACTGATGGGGATGGCCTCCTGGATGGGATCGAGGACGCGAACCACAATGGGATCTGGGAGCCTGGTGTGGAGACCCACCCTCTGCGACTGGACACCGATGGGGACGAGATCCCCGACGGTGTGGAGGACCGGGACCATGATGGGGTGGTGGATCGTTTCGTGGACACCAACGGGAACGGATGCTGGGACCAGGGGGAGCAGGCAGGAGAGAGTGATCCTCGCCTTGTGGATTCGGACGCCGACGGTCTGGATGACGCCCTTGAAGACTCCAACCGGGACGGTGAGTGTCTGTGGGCCCTGCGCTCGGATGCTCTGGCTCCGGGGCAGCGCCAGGTGCTGGTAGAGAGCTGCGCCTTCCTGCCAGACTCGGATTGTGACGGTCTCGCGGACGGTCAGGAAGACTTGAACCGAAACGGCCAGCGGGATTTGGGGGAGCTTGACCCCCTGCGGGAGGATACCGACCGTGATGGCCTCGCCGATGGGTGCGGCGGGCGTGCGCAGGTCCCTTTTTGTGAAGATGCGAACAACGATGGGGTCTTTGATCCGGAGACAGAGACCAATCCTTTGGTGTCCGACACCGATGGCGACGGTTTGGTGGATGGGTGCGAGGCGAGATTTGGGGGGTGCGACGCCCGTGACTGCGGCACGAATCCCCGCTTGGGGGACTCGGATGGCGATGGGTTTTCCGATGGTGAAGAGGACCTGAATAAGAACTGTCGTTATGAACCCGGTGGCGTTTTTGGGGAGACAGATCCTCGGGTGGCAGACTCTGCGCCCAGTGCCGGTGGGATGGAGTGGTCCCGGTGGTCGGTGTGCGGGCAGCAAAATCAGCGCCCTGTTTCTCAGGTGACAAGCTCTCGTCCCACTCACGATTATCGGCTCGCACTGGATGTGGAGCAGGTCTGGAGTGGCCAGCAATGCCCAGGGGGGGAGGACAGTGAATGTACCAACGGGGATGTCGACTCCATACGTTGTGTGGACAAGCGTTGCGTGGAGGACGTCCCCTACCATGTGCAGGCTTTTGGTGAGGACACCAACGGCAATGGTTTTAACCCCAACGACGTGGCTGACGAACTCTGGGGCCACCTCTTTCAGTCGCCACGGCGGAGTGTTCAGGAGCCTGCAGACACGCGCATCTTAAACAGCGATGTTTACGGCTTTGTTCTGATGCGTGAGAGCCGCCAGTCTCTGGATGATGCATTGGACCAATTCAGAAACAGCCTGCGAAGCTCCTACGGGGAAGTGGAAGAGGTAGGGGTGTTGACGGCGCGACCGGCCCACGACGATTTAAGCGCGGCCCCCGTGTTGATGGCCCAGCGTCAGCTGCGGGTTCAACTGGAGCAAGGTCGCTCTGCGTTGGCATTCAGAAATGACCTCTTGGTGGAGCGCTTCTTGAACGGAGTGCTGCCCCAGCCGGATGATGTACCCCCGGTGGTGGACCCGGTTTATGGCAACATTGTTTGTGCGACGTCATTTCGTTGTTATCGGCAGTTTACGGTTTACATCAACCTGGTGAAACGGGTGAATCAGGTGGGAGCTGGGGGCGAGCCCGCGCTGATATATACTGTGGCGCTTACCCCTAACGACTCGTCGCTTAGTCATGAGGCGTTTCGTCTCTATGATGACAGGCTTCTGACCCTTGAGGACATCACGGGAGGATCGTCTTTGGCGCGTTTTGATGCGGAGCTCTCCTCCACTTGTGAGACTCATGAGAAGACCAGCGCAGCGGCGGATATACTCTGGGTCGTGGATGACTCTCGCTCGATGCAGCAGATGATCGGGCGATTGGAGAGCGCGGCGGAGCAGGCGCAGGCCCTGCTTCAATCCAACGCGGGGATCGTGGATTTTCGTTTGGCCTTAACCACTACCAACGCGGCGAGCGGAGCGCGAACGCGTTGCGCAGAGGGGTGTGATGCTATGTGCCAGCCCACCGATGCGGCGTTCAACTCCACCTGCCGTGATTGGTGTGCCGACCAAAGCGTTGGGTGTTTGAGTGCCGGGGTGGACGCCGAGGGGGACCTCTTGCAGCACCGCCTACCGGGGGGAGGAGGGACGTTTTATTATGAAGACAACCTGTATCTGGACTGTGATTCTCGCACGGATGGCCAGCATCGGTATATGAACTCCTGTGACGGCGAGCCGGGTTTTGACGCATTTTTTGGGGGCGAGAGAGTCCTCTCTGCCCACGCCGGTTTTCATGGGAGTGATCTTAACGCCTCCTGCAGCAGTGCCCCCATGGATCTTAGCTATCGCATCGTGGAGGGTGAGGTGGCCTGTGCGAACCAGGAAGAGTGCTATTGTGAGCGCTTGACCGAGAACTGCACGGATGGTCCCGCGATTCTGGTTTCTCAGATGTGTGATTTAATTCGCTCCATGGGAGGGTTGCCTTCGCCGGTGGAGGAGAGCAACGGGGCCAGGCCGCACTCGGCCCCCGAGCACGGGATTCGATCGGCGCGACGCTTGTTGGAGCGCATGCTCCCTGCGCTGCCCTATGATTATTCCGGGACGGAGTATGAGCCGGGCAAGCATCTTCGGTTGAGTTGCTCTGAGAGCGAGTGTGGGCCCTGCTCTCCCGGGGTGGGGGAGTGCCCGGTGGTTCCCCTCTTGACCGTTTTTCTTTCCGATGAAGAGGACTTTTGGTTTAAGGACGACTGCGAGCGCAACGCAGAGAGCGCTGACCTGACCCAACTACCTGAACTCTGTTATTGGATGGATGGAGATCCGGCGACGCAGGAGCCCTGTACGGAAGCCTATTGCGATGGTGAGGGCTTTTTGACGGCGCCCCCCGCTGGGTACGCACCCGATAGCTACGCGACCAGCGATGAGGTGAACTTCAGCCAGCAATGGAGAAATGGGGAGGCTCCGGAGTGCTCTAACAACGCAGCTTTTCGCTACACGACCTGTGTGGCAGATCCCTGTACCGGAATAACCGGGGTTAATGCGCAGCAGAGATGCCTCGACTGGAATACTGGTGATGGGGACGTCTGTCGTTGGACCAACGGTGTCTGTGAGAACATTTGTGCTCAGCACGCATCGGAGAACAGCTGCGCAGCGAATGCCCGGTGTCGTTGGGAGCAGGCCTACGATGAAGGGATGGCACAGATTAAGCCCTGCCTCCTCGCTACCCCCATTAACGATTGCCGCGCGTGCAAGCGCCTGAGAAGAATGAACGAAAGCCTTCAGGGAGACCCGGAGTTGAGCGCTGGCTTTGAAGACCTTGGGACGGTCTATGCGATCGTGAGAGACAAGGGGGCGCAGGGGTTTGGTGAGCTGGGCTCGCTGGTGCAGGATGAGTGCAAAGGTGGTCCCATCAGCTGGGGGCGAGGAGACGGCCAGGCTTATCGGGATTTAGCCATAAATACCTACGGGCGAACTCAGAATATCTGCGCTCCGAGTTACCTCGATTTTATGCACAACCTCACTTCTGATATCGCGGTGATGTCTGTTCCCTATGGTTTGGAGAAGGCTCCCCTGGGAGCGACTATTCGCGTGGGGATTGCGAGGCCTCGGAGTGAGGGGGGCTATGGGTTGATTGAGGTCCCGCGCTCAAGAACCCAGGGATTCTTTTATTCAGCGAGTACCCGCTCGATAGGGTTTAAGAGTGATCCGGTGGACGGTGCGTGTGGTGATGGGGATTGCACCGAAGATGGAGTAATCGAGCCAGCGGAGATCTTGTTTGCACAGAGCGCGGAGCATGTTCCAAGGACGGGAGATCGACTCTTTGTTACCTATCAGAGTTGGCGTCCCTTGCCCTGTGCGGATGCGTGCGCCGATGATGAGACCTGTGTGCGTGCGTCGTGCCAGAGCTTCGAAGACCCTGGCTCCTGCGTGGGTCTCGCCGCGGAGTGCCCGGCCGGATACACCTGCGAGGGGGGGAATTGCGAGCAGACATGTCAGCCGGGCGAGTTGATTGACGTGTGCGTACCTGACTCCCGCTGCGGGAGCTGTGCCACTCTCAACGGCGAGGGAGAATGTGTCCCCTTAACTGATCCGTGTGTTTGTCCCCCTGAGGACACCGTGATGTGTGCTCCCGAAGGCGTCAACACCTGCCCCATGGGGTTTAGCTGCTCAGAGAGCTGTGGGTGCGATGTGATCCCAACCTGTGATGGGGGATTTGAGCTGAGCGGTGAAGTTCCTGCGTGTGCTCCGGCACACGCTTGCTGTGAGCAGTGGGAGGGGGATGCCCAGGGGTGTTACGATTATGCCAGTGAGCAACTCTGCGAGGGGGACGCTGATTGTTACGTAGGTGCTGGGGGGACCTGTGGCTATGTCTATGAGACCTGCTGTCAGCCGGGAGAGACTCTGCAGTGCATCGAGGCTGCGGAAGGCTCCGGCTTTGAGGTCTACTGTGCTCCAACCTGTCTCTGTGAGCCGGGGTGCGAGCTTGATGAGTATTGCAATGTTGAGCTTGGATGTCTCTGTATGAAGAACTCTCCTTGAGGTGTCGGTCGGGAGAGGGGAGAGGTTTTGGGGACTACGCTTTGACGATTTTGTGACGATTGTTGACGATATCTGCGGTGGCGTTGCGGGTGTCTATCACCAGCGGTGCCAGGTCAACGATGCGCCCATAATCAATATTGCTGTGGTCTGTGAGAATCAGAACCGCGTCCACCGATTGCAATAATTCATCGCTGAGGTTGACCGAGTCCATGCGCAGATTGTGGGAGCGCATCTCCATGGTGTGGGGAACGTAGGGATCATGGTAGCACGCTTGGGCCCCCTGCTCCTGCAACATCTCGATAATGGGGAAGGAGGGAGATTCGCGAAGATCATCCACGTCTTTTTTGTAGGCGAGTCCCATAATAAGAATCTTGGAGCCGTGTAAGGGCTTTTTGTTTTGATTGAGCGCCTGGGTGGTGCGCTCGACGACGTAGTTGGGCATGCCCGTGTTGATCTCACCGGCCAACTCGATGAAGCGTGTGCTGAGCTGATACTCCCTGGCTTTCCAGGTGAGGTAGAAGGGATCGATGGGGATGCAGTGGCCGCCGAGCCCCGGACCGGGGTAAAAGGGCATGAACCCAAAAGGCTTGGTGGAGGCAGCTTCGATCACCTCCCAAATGTCAATGCCCATGCGCGTGGCGAGAACCTTAAGTTCGTTGACCAGGGCGATGTTGACGCTGCGAAAAATATTTTCAAGAAGCTTGGTCATTTCAGCCACCTCAGGACTGGAGACCGAGATGACCTCGTTGAGGACGCTTCGATAGAGCGCGAGAGCGACTTGCTGACAGTCCTGGCTGAGCCCCCCCACAACCTTGGGGATGCGCTGGGTGTCGAAGTCACCGTTGCCCGGATCTTCGCGCTCCGGGGAATAGGCGAGCCAAAAATCTTCTCCAGCTTTAAGACCGGACTCTTCTTCGAGGAGATCCTTCAGAAGCTGTGAGGTGGTTCCGGGGTAGGTGGTTGACTCGAGGACAACGAGCTGCTCCTGACGCAGAAAGGGAGCGATTGAGCGTGTCGTATTTTCGACGTAGCTCATGTTGGGTTCGCGGTTGGCGTTGAGGGGGGTGGGGACGCAGAGGATAATCGCGTCGCAAGAGGAGACGTGCTCAAAATCCGTGGTGGGCTCAAAACGTTGAGCGTTGACAAACTCCGAGATCTCCAGGCTGGGGATGTGCTGAATGTAGCTTTTCCCTGATTTCAACGCGTTGACCTTTTTGGCGTCTATGTCAAAGCCGATGACACGAAACTCTTTTCGGCCAAAGGTTAACACCAGGGGGAGTCCGACTTAACCGAGGCCCACGACTCCAATGGTAGCGCTGCCTTGCTCCATTTTTTGTACAAAGCTTTTTGTGCTCATGGTGGAAACACTCTTTCTTCGTCGGAGGTGATTGCTTTTGACGGCCGTGTGAAAGGAAAGCAGTCGACAGGCACACCTCACCTGCGGATGAAAGTTTCACGTCTGTGTTGAAAGCGTATTAGGAAACGGGGGTTCGGTCCATGAATTCGAGGAAAATATAGGGAGTGTTTTATGCTAAAAGATGCTCTCCGGGATGTAGATGATATCTCCCGGTTTGAGAGCGAAATTGGCGGACTGTCCCGGCCCGATCGCTTTGACTGAGACCGGCAGGCGCTGCTCTCTGCCTTGAACGACTCGGTTAACGTAG
>JAZAIZ010000272.1:0-3360 GCA_036230545.1 Myxococcota bacterium | reverse complement strand
AACAATTGAGAATTTCAACCAGCAACTGAAGAATATCGCGATTGGCACGACGAAGGTCCAGCATCAAATTAATGAAGCATCTCGGTGGCTGGAATTTGGTAAGTCGATATACGATGGATGCAAAGATGTGGCGAGTGCTATGGCCAACCAGACTGTTGGAATGAGCACCAACGTTGGGGCAATTGGAGCCTCAGTAACGATTGGGGTTGCTTCTGGTGTACACATCGGGGCGATCGCGGCCAAAAATGTTGCCATGTCTCTTCAGGAAGAGAAGCTGAGGGACTTGGAGGAGGAAAAGTTTCAGGTAGAAGGCGAGCAGCAATGCAAGATGCTTGAGCATGAGGGCGAAAAGGCCATTCGGGATGTCTTGATTGGGATGGAGTCCGCTCGGATTGAGGTCGCCCAGGGGAAGAAGCGGCTTGATATCGCGGGGCAGAAGGTGGAGAGCCTCTGGCAGGGGGCCCAGCGTTTAATCTCCGAGTTGGCGGAGATGCGAGAGCTTACCATCAACAAGCAGGCGGCGCGGAACAACCCCAACTTTAGAATCTACCGGGACGACAGCGTCCGCAACGCTGAGATCGCGTTCAAGAAGCTCTTGGCCGAGGCCTACAAGTCCACCGTTGTTTTCGAATATTATACGAGCCAGTCTTACGCGTTTCGAAACGAACTCTACCTCAGTCGTATGATCAATTTCGGTGAGTACAACCTGCAGAACTATATCTATGATCTGGAGGACGCGTTTTGGGAATTTGAGGACCACTTTGGGCTTCCCGAGCTTCGAGTGCTTCCCCTGAGCCTTAAGGATGACATCTTTCCGGGGATGCGTGTAAATCAAGATGGAAAAGCCTTCTCCGCCAGGGAGATGGAAGACTCCGTGGAGAAGTGGTTGGAGAGCTCTTTGAGTGAAGACGGTGTGGCCACGCTCTCCTTTCAGATAGGACCGCAGTTTATCTCGCCGGGGACTCGGGTGCATAAGGTGTCCTATGTGGAGGCTTGTGTGGAGCAGCAGACCGCTGCTGCGGCGCAACACCCCCGCATTTACCTCGACATGGCGGGGACCTCCAGCGTTTGGGCGCTGGGTTCCGATTTTACGGATCTCTTCTATGACTTTGGCGGGCGGCCCTCGGTGGTGACGGCTCGCTGGTGCAGCGGCTCTGACTACAACTGGGATCCTAAGATCTTCCAGAGTCAAAAATACACGCAGAGACCGCTTTTTAATACGAAATGGGATTTGAAGATTAACTTCACCACCGAGCCGGCCAACCAGGGCTATGGCCCGGAGGACTTCGATGATTTGAAGCTCTTCTTCTATTACCATGAATACACGGATTTTTGAGAGATAAGTGCAGGGACAGGACGATGGGGTTAACGCGGGAAAAGGGAAACCACGGGGTTAAGGGGTGAAAGACAATGAGTGAACTGTATCTTAGAAAACGGCTTTTCAATAACATCGCGCTGAGCCTCCTGATGGGGGTGGGTGCTGTTTTTCTCTTCAACCCGGGATGCTCCGGGGGCGGGGCGGAGACCAGCGAGTCTTCTGTCACTCCTGACACCCCCGTCACCCCCACTCCCCCAGACAAGTCTGATGGTCCGGACAGTGAGTGCTCTTTTCCTGATTTCAGCGAGCAATGTAAGACTGCCAAAGGGACCAACTACACCTGTCTGCCCGATGGCACCTGCGCGGAGTGCAGGGCTGGGATGGCGGGCTGTCCGTGCGTGGGAACGTCCACGGATCTCTCAAGGCGTTATTGCCTGGAGGGCCAGGGAAGGTGCCTGGCGGCGAGCTCTAATCCAAACTACGACGATGCCTTTTGCAGCTGGTGTCTGCCGGGGGCAGAGTATTGTCCCTGCGTTGATGGCGCCAAGCTCAAGTGCGCCGACGGGCTGAGCTGTATCAGCCTTGGTGACGGGGGGAAGGTCTGTTTGAGACAATCCTGTCTTGAGGCGGGCTCTTCTGATGGAACAAGTTGTCTTTGCGAAGGCGGGGGCGGTTGTGACCTGACCGACGAGGTGTGCTGGAAGAGCATTTGTCGGAGTTGCCCCGGCTCTCAGGGGGGGTGTCCGTGTGATGACCTGCGGGGATGCTCTCGTGAGGAGGGTTTGCTCTGTGAGGATGCACCCGGTGAAGTTGGGGTTAAGCGCTGCTCAAGAGCGACCACCTGCGCATCCCTGGAGTGTGATGCAAACCGGCTGTGCTGCGATGAAAGCAACGCTGATTTGTCCATGTGTGATGGGGTTGCAAGCGGGGACAGAGCTAAGTGCCTTTCGGAGTGTGTGCCTGGGTGGACCAGCACCATGGGGCAAACTTGCAACGAGTGCGCTGAGGGCTATTATGGAGAAGATTGTTCCAATGAGTGCCCCGGTGGGGCCTCCAGCCCCTGCTCGGGGCAGGGCACCTGCTCCTCAAGCGGAGTCTGTGAGTGCGCGACGGGCTTCTCCGGAGCGGCCTGTGACGCCTGCGCGCCAGGGTATTTTGGCCAGACCTGCGCGCCCTGCCCCGGTGGAGGGGCCAACCCCTGTCACGGGCATGGAGTTTGTGACGACGGGCTAGGGGGCAGCGGCGCTTGTGACTGTACCGATGGTACAGGTTGGGAATTGCCGGATTGTGCCGTGTGTTCTACAGGTTTCGACAACTCGGGGGGCGAGTGTCTGCCTGCTGGGGCGTCCTGCTCCCCGGGCTGTGGGGACCACGGTACTTGTACGGGAACGAATGTTTGTACGTGTAACCCTGGCTGGGAGGGGGCGACCTGTGGCTCCTGCAAAGCTGGATTTGTGGGCCCGGCCTGTGCGGAATGCCCCGGTGGAGCCTCCAACCCTTGCAACGGTCAGGGCGTGTGTGGTCCCACGGCAGAGGGGGGCGCAGAGTGTAGCTGCGTGAATTGGACTGGCGATGCCTGCGAGACCTGCCCGGAGGGCTTTGACACTACGGGGGGCAACTGTGTTCCGGCAGGGGTTACCTGTGACCCAGGTTGTGGAGCCAATGGGTCGTGTACGGCCCAGGACACGTGCACCTGCAGTTTGGGGTGGACGGGAACTCTTTGTGACCAATGCGATGCGGGATATTTTGGGGCTTCGTGCAGCCCGTGCCCCGGAGGAGCAGCCAATCCTTGTAATGGAAATGGTACCTGCGCCGATGGTCTTTTTCAGGGCGGAAGTTGCACTTGTGGACCAGACTGGGTGGGACAAGCGTGTGAGGTGAGCGCGAATTGCGGTAAAGGGTTGCAGCTTGATGGTGAGACCTGTGTTGATATCAATGAGTGTGATTCGAATAATGGCGGTTGTGGGGATCCGAGCCGTGTCACCTGTGAGAACGCCGTCTCAGCCGGGGACCTTCCCACGTGTACCTGTAAGGGAAATCGC
>JAZAIZ010000271.1:0-1790 GCA_036230545.1 Myxococcota bacterium | reverse complement strand
ATAGGGCGCTGCCGGTGTGGGTGAGGGTTTCGACGCTGAGCTCCTGCCCGATGACCGCGACGATGGAGGAGGCCTCGTGGGATAGGATTTCCTCAAGGCCGTCATTTCGGGTGGATAGTTTGTTGCGATGAACATCGGTGCGGGGGACCATCTTGCCTAGGGCGCCTCGCTCGGTGTTACGCTTTCTGCCGTAGAACAGGTAGAGAATCGTCCCGGGGATGGTGATGGTGCCGATGGCCAGGAGAGCCATTTTGCCCATAGCGACGAGGAGAACAATGGAGATGAGCGTTCCCAAGGTGGGGAGCGCGGGATAGAGAGGGGACTGGTATTCGGGCTTGTACCACTGCGCTTTCGAGGTTCGGAGGATGATCAGGGCGATGTTGTTGGCACCAAACCCCAGGATCATACACGCGCTGGCCAATTTAACGATTCGCTCGATATCAAGGAGTAGGATCGCGCTCCCCATGACCGCAGCCGTTGCGATGATGCAGAAGGTCGGGGTGAGGTAGCGTGGGTGCACCTGGCTGAAGAGGGGCGGGATTAAGCCGTCTCTGCTCATGGCGAAGGGGAATCGGGAGGCGGCGAGCAATCCGGCGTTGGCCATAGAGGTCATGGTCAACACCGCGATGATAGCGGCGATGGTGCCTCCCACGGGACCGATAACGGTTTGGGCGAGTGAATAAATTGGGCGGATATCGGTTTGTAACTGTGAGATAACGATATTGCCGTTAAGGGCAAAGACGACCAGACAATAAAGAGGAGTGACCAGGCAAAGGGCGATGACGATGGCTCTGGGCAGGTTCTTTCCTGGGTCACGGACCTCTCCAGCAATGGCCGCGACCTTGGTTACCCCCGCGTAAGAGACGAAGACAAAGGCGACGGTCTCCGAGAAACCAAAGAAGCCCTTTCGAAAGAAAGGCGCGAAATTCTCAACTCTGATCTGAGGGAGGCTGGCGAGGATGAGAAGCAGCAGGCCGGTGAGTGCGAGTGCGACGACGTAGGTTTGCACCTGACTGACTTTCTTGATGCCCACCATGTTGAGGAGGCTGATGAGGAGCAGGAGGGCGATGGCGATAGGCTTGAGGGGGATGGTGGGACCGAGGACCCGGAGATATTCTCCGAACCCGACGAGGGCAAAGGAACTCTTGAGGAGCAGGGAGCCCCACAGTCCCAGGCCCATGATCGTCCCGGTTAAGGGGCCAAAGGCCTGGTTGATGAAAACGTAGGCGCCTCCGGATTGGGGCAGGGCGCTGGCGAGCTCGGCTTTGGAGAGCGCGGCGGGGAGAATGCAGAGGGCGACGGTAGCGTAGGCCAGCCAGGCGGAGCCACCGGTCATTCCTACCGCGAGTCCGGGGAGGACAAACACACCGCTGCCCAGCATGGCGCTGATGCTGATAATAACAACCGACCACATTCCAAGGCGGCGTTCGAGTACCTTCAATGACCTCTCCTGTTTCGCTACGCACGGTGAGGGCAGCGAATGAATTGGGGGGTGTCTACTCCCTGTCTGCACTTTATCAGTAGTCGGGAGAGGGAAGCGAATCAAGGAAATGGAGTTGCTAAGTTGTGGACTTTAAAGTGCAAATGAAATTATTTAGGGAGAAGGACGAGAGGGGGGCGTGTAGAAGCGTGAGGGCGTCCGCGCCGAATTAGAATTTACAAGTTTGGTGGAGTGTGAGACCCTTGGAGAACGTTTACCAGAGGTCGCCGCCATGATGATTACCTTCGTTTCTGTGATAGACTCCATGAGTGAAGACAGGGTTGTACGCTTTGCGGACCGGCCCGGGGGC
>JAZAIZ010000270.1:0-3531 GCA_036230545.1 Myxococcota bacterium | reverse complement strand
GTCGTGCCTCGGGGATGGCACGGATGCTGCTTAGTGAAGGATGTCTAATGAATTCGGGCTGCTTTTGTTGGGCGTGGCCTGCGTTTAGATACTCTGGGTGTGTCTAAACGCAGGCCACTTTCTTTTCTCTTCTTTGTTTAGCCGCAAATGAGCAGGCCATGGGCGCGTGGGTGGTTTTCATTCGTCTGTGGTTCTGCTATGGCGACCCCCTTCAAAAAAGAGGAGGAGTCCATGGCAAGCTCGAGCGCTGGTGCCGATTCATTTCAGGCAGACAAGGTCGCAGAGGCCGTCGTTGAGCCTTATCGCGAGTTAACGGTCGCGGCGGTTGTTTTAGGCATCATACAGGGGGTTGTTCTGAACCTCTCTTTTGTCTACGCCGCGTTAAAATTAGGGTTTTCAATTGGTGGGTCCACCGTCGCCTCCATTATGGGCTACGCCCTCTTGCGTGGGGTGATGAAAAAGGGGACCAGCGTTGAAAACAATATCAATCAAACCATCGCCTCGGGTATCAACACCACGGGCACCGGGATCGTGTTTACGGTGCCGGCGCTTTTTCTTTTGGACGCCAAATGGCGCGCAGAGGGGTTGCCCGGGCTCGATTTCTCCGTGGGGCCCTTCATTGCAGCGGGTATTGCCGGGGCTATCCTTGGGGTGGTGGTGATCATTCCCCTGCGCAAGCAGATGATCGACCTGGACCGCCTCCGTTTTCCCTCAGGTGTTGCGGTTACCACTATCATTCGTTCGGGAAGCGCCGGAATCGGCAAGGCCAAGCTGCTTGGCATCGGGTTTTTGATCAGCGCCCTTTGGAAGTTTGTGATGCTTCAGGGCTGGTTGGACGGTCGTTATCTGCAGCACGAAGAGCTGAATATCAGTTTTGGGGTGATTCCCGACTATATGGCGCCCTATCTTTACCTCTCCTTGATGAACGTCGCGGCGGGCCTTCTGGCCGGGCGGGGAGGGCTGCCCTTTCTCGCAGGCGGGATGCTCGCCTGGTGGGTGATCGCCCCGGTGGCTGCACAGTCCGGCTGGTTACCGGAAGGGCTCACGGGCATGGCACAGACCGACTTTCTCTATGGAGAGATGCTTCGTCCCCTCGGCATCGGAACCCTGATTGGTGGCGCCCTGATGGGCGTGGTGATGGCCTTTCCCGCCATTAAGAGCGCTCTGCGCTCCCTGGCCGGCGCGGCTAAGCGGGCCAAGGCCGGTGGCGCTCAGGTGGGGGGCGATGAGCTATCCCTCAACACCCTCATCTTTGGCACGGTGGCTTCCATCGCGCTCTTCTTCGTCGCGTCCATGATGACCGATGGGATTGGTGTCTGGCAGGCTCTGCTCTCGTCGGTGGTGGGCACATTGTGGTTGGGATTGGCGGCGTTGATCGTGGCGCAGGCCACGGGGATGACCGACATCTCGCCCATGTCAGGTATGGCCCTCATTTCGGTCACCCTGATGATGTTCTTGCTCAACAACAACGTCGCCGCCGCGATGGTGGTTGGGGTCGCGGTTTGTGTGGCCATCGGGCAGGGCGCGGACATGATGCAGGATCTCAAGACCGGGTTCATGCTGGGCTCACGCCCCGTGAAGCAGCAAATCGTCCAATTTGGAGTGACCTGGATTGGTGCATTGCTCGCGCTTGGCGCTGTCTACGCGCTGTGGACCACCGGCCCCGGCGGGGAAGGGGGCTTTGGCAACAAGGCGCTTCCCGCACCTCAGGCAGGTGCGCTGATGGGGATCATTGACGCGGTGAAGAGCGGCAACGTCCCGGTGGACAAATACGTTATGGGCGCGAGCGTCGGTGCGATGCTGGGTGCCGCTCCAATGGCGGGCCTTGGAGTGCTTGTGGGGTTGGCGATGTACCTGCCCTTCTCCATTACCCTGGGGTATGGCATCGGCTGCATCATTCAGATGTTTATTCAGAAGAAGAAGGGCCTTGGTTTTTGTGAGCACAAGCTGGTGCCCTTCGCGGCAGGATTGATTGTCGGTGAAGCCATGATGGGCATGGGAGACGCCGTGTACCAGATGATTCATTCAGCGGTGTCAGGAGCGTAACGATGCAAAAAATTGGATTTGGAACGTTTGTCGCAGGAATCGCTATCGCAATTTCCGGGGGCGCCAAGTTGCCCGCCGAGGGGAGCGAGTGGCCCACCACGGTGCCTGTGTTTTTGGTGGGGTGTGTCGTGGCGCTGGCGGGTTTGGTGATCTGGAGAAAAGCGGTCTCCGCCATGAATAAGGCTTCGGTTTCAGCCGTCGCGGAGGGCAAAGATGCTCTCTCGCTTTTGGCGGGGCTTATCGAGTCGGCGAAGGAGTTTGGTCGGAACATCTCCTCCATGGAGCAGGAGGCGATTAATCAGCGGGCGGACGAGCTGCTTGAGACCTGGGTGCTCCCCTTCGCGGAGGTGCGTCAGACCATTATCCAGCGTTTTGGTATGGAGGAGGGGGCGGACGTTCTGGTGACGGTGGCCTATGGCGAGCGTATGCTGAATCGGGTGTGGTCGGCCTCGGCCGATGGGCACCCTCAGGAGGCCAGGGCATGCCTTCCGGAGGCCATTGCGGCCTTTGAAGAGGCCCACGCCAGGGTAGTCGCTCTATCCTGAGGGACGACTGCGTTTTTTTTAGTTCATTTCACATCCTATGCGTTGACTTATTTAGCAGAGTCTCTTATGAGCGCGCCGGTATTGCCCGGGCGCCCTAAAGTGGTTCGCCAATTTTTGGGTTTTGCGCCGCAATCAAAGCGGCTCAAGTAACCCGGTGGGAGTCAGGACGATGCCAAGAGTGCTAAGTGCTCGTAATCCCTCGGTTTTATTTGGGCTATTTTTCCGGAATAAACTGGCACATTACCTGCTTAGCACAATGTGTGGCACACGCACATTTTGGAAAGGGTCACTCGATAAGGTAAAAACCAGCCAATCATCACGAAAGTGGGAAAGGCGGTTTTCGATGACCAGGTTATTATCGCTGTTTATTGCGGTAGCGACGTTGTTTCCAGGGAGTGTGAGCGTGGCGCAGGTTTATAACCCGCCTTGCAGGTTCAAGGGCAACGCGTTTGTCCGGGAGTTCCTGGAGTGCTTGAAAGAGCGCGAACCACGGCATGTGGAGAAGGGAAAGGGTTATACCAGGCTCGGCAATAAGTACGAGTTTGGTGAGACCGTGGTTCGGAGTTTTCGTCAGGCGGCGATGTATTATGAACTCGCCTGCGATAACGCCAACGGTAATGGTTGTGCCTATCTGGCCCGGCTTTATCGGAAGGGACGCGGTGTGAAGAAGAATCGAAAAAAGGCAGCGAAGCTGCTGAAGCGGGCTTATCTTTTTGACTAAGCCATAGCACAAGGCGAGGTGTCCGTTTGTGTCGGATCCCCCCTCCCCCCCAACCGGCGCGGGCGGGCACCACGTTTGTGAATCGAAAATTTTGGGGTTCGTCTTTCTCTCGTCCCCCCTCCCCCCCATAGAGAGGAGGGCGGGCCCCAAATATATAGAGTCGACAATTTGGTGTTCGTTCGGGTCGATACCCCCCTCCCCCCCAATTCGGCCCGGGCG
>JAZAIZ010000269.1:0-3295 GCA_036230545.1 Myxococcota bacterium | reverse complement strand
GTCCTTGAAAACATCGAAGAGGGAGTCGCGGAGGTGCGCTCGCTGCTGGTGCGCTTTGATGAGGTGAACAACCGCTTCGCTGAAGAGATGAGCGACGACGCCATGGACGCCCTGCTACAGGAGCAGGCGTCGCTGCAGGATCAGATTGAGGCCGCCGACGCCTGGGAACTTGACCATCGGGTTGAGCGGGCCATGGACGCCCTGCGGGTGCCGCCGGGGGACGCCGACGTCACGAAAATCTCCGGCGGTGAGCGACGCAGGGTGGCGCTCTGTCGTCTGGTGCTCTCCAAGCCCGATATGTTGCTTTTGGACGAGCCCACCAACCACCTCGACGCCGACAGCGTGGCGTGGCTGGAGCGCTACCTGAAGGACTACGAAGGCACCGTCATCGCGGTGACCCACGACCGTTATTTTCTGGACAACGTGGCGGGCTGGATTTTGGAGCTTGAGAGTGGTCGGGGCCTGCCCTTTGAGGGCAACTACACCTCGTGGCTGGAGCAAAAGAAGATCCGGGCCGAGCAGCAGGGGCGTCAGGAGGCCCGTCGCCAGAAGGCTCTCTCTCGAGAGCTGGAGTGGGTACGCTGCTCTCAGAAGGCGCGACAGGCCAAGGGCAAGGCCCGCTTGAACAACTACGAGTCGCTGCTTCGGGAGGCGCCCGAAGAGCGCCTGCAGGCGGGAACGATCTACATTCCCCCTGGGGAGCGTCTTGGGGATGTGGTGTTTGAGGCCAAGGCGGTGAGCAAGGGCTTTGGGGAGAGGCTCCTCTTTGACGACCTGAACTTTTTGATTCCCCCCGGGGCCACCGTGGGGGTGATTGGAGCCAACGGTGCGGGCAAGACGACCCTCTTTCGCATGTTGACCGGGCAGGAGTCGGTGGATGATGGGGCCATGACGGTGGGGGAGACGGTCAAGGTTGCCTTTGTGGATCAGAGTCGCGATGCGTTGAAGGCGGACAACACGGTGTGGGAGGAGATCTCCCAGGGGGCTGAGCGCATGACCCTGGGGCGGCGGGAGCTGTCGTCCCGGGCGTATTGCTCGTGGTTTAATTTCAAGGGAGAGGGGCAGCAGCAGAAGGTGGGAGAGCTCTCCGGTGGGGAGCGCAATCGTGTGCACATGGCCAAGATGCTCTCCTCAGGGGGGAACGTTCTCCTCCTGGATGAGCCGACCAACGATCTCGACGTGGACACCCTGCGCTCGTTGGAGGAGGCCCTGCTGGAGTTTGGTGGCTGCTCCATTGTGATTAGCCACGACCGCTGGTTTTTGAATAAGGTCTGCACGCATATTCTCGCCTTCGAAGGAGAGAGTCGCGTGGAGTTCTTTAAGGGGAAATTTCAGGATTATGAAGCGGACCGTCGTCGGCGTCTTGGGGACGAAGCGACCCGGCCCCGGCGGATCAAATATCGGCGCCTGGCCAACTGAGGGAGAGGGAATATTTTTGTGGGGGGGGACGTCCCATAATTGGTGGTGCTGGTTTCAACGCAAGGAGAGAGATGATGAGCTGGATTCATGGAAGAGGCGCCCTGCCGGGTTTGTTGTTGTTGCTTGGGGTGATCGGGTGTGGGGATACCACCGCCGGGACCGGCGACCGCGGTCGAGTTGTCTACGAGCTGGACACTCATTATCTGTCCAAGAGTTCCTCGCTTAAAGAGGTCGATATCTTGACGGGGTATGCGCAGACGATTCGGACCCGTTTGACCCAGGAGGGCGCCAGGGCGGTCGAGAGCCCCGCCACTTTGACTCATCGGGTGAAGCCATCGCAGGGGGTCGAGCTTGAGGTGGTGGAGGACGGCTATGATGTGCAGGATGTGCGCATTCGTGTGAGCGTGCCGGGGGACTATTCCCTTGAGACTCGCCAGGGCGGGGCGCTCTTTGATCGTATCTCCCTGCAATTTGATAAGCCGGAGTCCCTTGAGGTGATCACATGGGTCCGACGCTCCATGGACAGCGCCTTTGGGCAGGTGGGCAGTGAGGGGCGGATTCAGGTGGACGAGGGCACTCAAGTGACGGTGATTCCGGTCCCCAAGGGCGCTGAGGGGAAGCGGATTTTGGGAGATTTTGAGGCTGAGATCACCGGTAACCCCTCCTGGGCAGTGGTGGCCGCCCGCAATATTATGGGGGTTTATGAGCAGTGGGTGTGGTCCAGCGGCGAGCCCGTCAATCTGGTGTTCATTGAGCCCGGGGAGGTTGAGGTGAAGGTGAGGGATGCGGTGAATGATGTGGAGCGCACGCTCCTCTTCACGGTGGCCGAGTCAGAGCGCCGCCCGGCCTCTCCCTGACAGTTGGTAGGCTCTTTTTCTCCTTTTTCGTTTCTTTTTCACCTTTAGTCGTTGTCAATTGACGCTTTGATCGGCAGTCTTTGGTGCTCTCGTTCCTGCGTTGGCGTGTACGAGAAACCCTTATTTGATGTCAGGAGATCCCTTTGATGACGAACAATATACTGTTCAAAGCGTTCGCTTTTGCCGGCTTGTGTGGTCTGGTGCTTCTCTCCTCTGGTTGCAGCGAGGAGCCCGCTGGGGAGCCCAAGCTGCCCTATTTTTCACCGTCGAGCGGTGAAGGCTCGATTGCTCCGGGGAGCAGCGTGGTTGAAGAGCCGGGCAGCCCGGCGCCGACGACCCCGGCCGGTTCCCAGGGTGACACAGGCTCTTCGGATCCCGCGCCTGCGTCTTCGACCCCTGAGACCTCGTCCGATGACACCTCCGATGACACCCCCCCGGATCAGGGAGATTCTACCTCCGGTGCAGCTCCCACTGCGGGTGATTGTACCTACAGCGGGTTCGCAGCGCATGAAGAGCGCGCGGTGGCACAGGCGGGCGGCGATGGCCGTGTCAATGTGCGCTATATCGCGTCCAAGGGGCCTGAGGCCCTCAAGGACATCCTGGATGCTACGTCCTACGCCGCGTGGGGTGGGCCTACCCTTCCTGGGGAGTACTCCCTGGCGGGCGTTAACTACAAAGATTGTGGGCTCTGCCTCTTGATTAAGCAGGGCTGCGCAGACAGCAGCGGGGCACAGTGCGCGAAGCGTTTTTATGCCTCTGAGGGGACCCTTGAGGTGACGGCCATTGGCTCTGGAGGACAGAGCTTTGCCGCTGTGATGCGCGACGTGGTCTTCAAGGAAGTTACGATTGGCTCGGATTATACCTCCACGGAGGTGCCCGGTGGTGAGCGCTGGTGCATGAACGGCTACAGCTTCGCTCAGGTGCTCAACGCGCCGGCCACCATTCACCCGGAGAATGCCCCGGGGACGGTCACGGTGGATGGGCCCGAGTCCGAGCCTGAGCCCGAGCCCGAGCCCGAG
>JAZAIZ010000268.1:0-7270 GCA_036230545.1 Myxococcota bacterium | reverse complement strand
GGTAAAGACCCAGCACATCGCTGCTTTTTTTTAAGGAATTTCCCCCTTCAAGGCAGCGCGAAACTCCATGGAGCCCCTTTGATGGCGCTGAACAGGGGGAGATGACGCCCGTTATGAGGGCATTTGGAGATGTAGCGTGGCAAAAGCATTGATCATTGTAGAGTCCCCGGCCAAGGCGCGGACGATCTCGAAGTTTCTCGGGGGGGACTACGTGGTGGAGTCTTCCATTGGCCACGTACGTGATTTGCCCTCTCGGGCTGCAGAGATTCCGGCGGCCTACAAGAAAAAGCCCTGGGCTCGTATGGGGGTGAACGTTGAGAAAAAGTTTCAACCCCTCTACATCATCCCCGACAAGAAAAAAGCTCAGGTCAAAAAGCTCAAAGAGCTGCTGAAGAGCGCCGACGCTCTCTACCTCGCCACTGATGAGGATCGCGAAGGAGAGGCCATCGCCTGGCACCTCGTGGAGGTGCTCAAACCCAAGGTCCCCGTGAGGCGAATGGTCTTTCATGAGATCACCGAGCGGGCCATTCAGCACGCCATTGAGAATCCCCGGGAGATCGATATGAGGCTGGTGGAGGCCCAGGAGGCCCGCCGGATCCTGGACCGTCTCTATGGTTACGAGGTCTCCCCGCTCCTGTGGATCAAGATCAAGCCCAAGCTGAGCGCGGGTCGGGTTCAGTCCGTGGCGACTCGCTTGGTGGTGGAGCGTGAGCGTGAGCGGATGGTGTTTAAGAGCGCCGAGTATTGGAGCGTCAAAGCCCAGCTTGAGTCCGGACACGAGGACACGCCCGTGGTTGACGCCGGCTTGGTGGAGGTGAACGGGCGTCGCATCGCACTCACCCGTGATCTGGACGGGTTGACCGGTAAGCTGACGGAGAACGCCCTTAAGGACAATGTCCTTCTCTTGGATGGGAGCGCCGCAGGCGCGATTCAGTCCAGCCTGGAGGGGGAGCGCTTTGACATCACCGATGTCATTCAAAAGCCCTTCACCCAAAAACCCCTCGCACCCTTTATTACCTCGACCCTGCAGCAGGAGGGTGGTCGAAAGCTGCGCTACACCGCCAAGCGGACCATGCGGGTGGCCCAGCGGCTCTATGAAAACGGGCATATCACCTATATGCGAACCGACTCCAGCAACCTGTCCAATGAGGCGCTGCAAGCGGCTCGAGGGCAGATCACCGAGCTTTTTGGGGCCGAGTACCTTCCGGAGGCGCCTCGGGAGTACAAAAAGAAGGTCAAGGGAGCTCAGGAGGCACACGAGGCGATCCGCCCGACAGGGGAGGTCTTTCGCTCCTCTGAAAGCCTCAAAGGCGAGCTCGACGAGGAAGAGTGGAAACTCTACGATATGATTTGGCGTCGTACCCTGGCGTCTCAGATGAACGACGCGAAGGGTCAGCGCACCCAGGTACGCTTCGCTGCCGAGATCCCCGCCGCCGCGGACGCGGCCGCCGGGCAGCCGGTCGCGGGCCGGGCGGTGTTTACGGCGTCGGGCAAGGTCATCACCTTCCCGGGCTTTTTGAAGGTCTATTCCCAATGGGGCGACAAAGCTGAGGGAGAAGAGTCTGAAAAGAACAAGCTTCTCCCGCCGGTGAAGGAGGGGGACCGCCTCAAGGCGTCGGATCTGGTGGCTTCCGAGCACAACACCAAGCCACCGGCGCGTTACACGGAGGTGAGTCTGGTTAAGATCCTCGAGGAGCGGGGAATTGGTCGTCCTTCAACGTACGCTTCGATTATTCAGACGGTACAGGACCGTGGCTACGTGTGGAAGAAGGGCGGTGCGCTGGTGCCGACTCTCACCGCGTTTGCGGTCATTCAGCTCTTGGAAAAGCACCTTGGTCGCTTGGTGGATTATGAGTTTACCGCACGGATGGAGGATGACCTTGACGTTATCTCCAACGGCGACAAAGAGGCGACGCCGTGGCTGACCGAGTTCTATTTTGGGACCCTTGAGGAGGCGGAGCGCGAGACGGAGGCAGAGCTCGGGGTGGCTGAGGTGGGCTTGAAGGCCAAAGTCGCCGAGGGGGGCGCGGCCGTGGACGCCCGCTCGATCTCGACGGTTCCCATTGGGCCGCTGCCCGATGGCGACGGTGATGTGGCCGCGCGGGTTGGTCGTTATGGCCCCTACCTGCAGGTGGGAGACACGGAGCGGCGGGCTTATATTCAGGATACTCTCGCTCTCGACGAGCTGGATGTTACCGAGGCGGTGCGTTTGCTTGAGGAGGCGCAGCTGGCCAACCGGACCCTGGGGGATTATTCGCAAACCGGTCAGCCGGTTTACCTGCGCAGCGGTCGTGTTGGGCCCTACAATCAGGTGGGGGATACGGAGTTGGACTCCAAGGGCAAGATCAAGAAGGGGAAGAAGCCGCGCATGGCCAGCCTGTGGCCTACCATGGAGCCTAAGACAGTCACCCTGGAGGAGGCAGAGCTGATTCTCAGCTTCCCGAAGGTGCTGGGGGAGCACCCGGTGACCGGCCAAGAGGTGACGGTGCAGGATGGTCGTTATGGGCCCTATGTGTCGATGCCCGGCGAAGAAGAAGGAAAGCTTGAGTCGAGGGGCCTTGAGGGGGCTCACGAGCAGCTTCAGACGGTGACCCTTGACGAGGCGGTGGTTATTTTGAGCCAACCGCGTGTTCGCAGGGCCCAACAGGCCAAGGGCCCTCTGAACGTTCTGGCGGAGAGCCCGGCCACCAAAAAGCCCATTGAGGTGCGGACGGGGCGTTTTGGCCCTTATGTGACCGACGGTCAAATCAACGCGACGATTCCCACGTCTCGTGACCCGATGACCGTGACTTTCGACGATGCCCTTGAGCTTATCGCGGCTCGGGAAGATCGAATGCGTGCCGAGGGGGTCGATCCCCGCGCACCGGCGGATAAGAAAGCGACAAAGAAGAAAGCGACTAAGAAGAAAGCGACTAAGAAGAAAGCGACTAAGAAGAAAGCGACTAAGAAGAAAGCCACTAAGAAGAAAGCCACTAAGAAGAAAGTGACCAAGAAGAAAGTGGTTAAGAAGAAAGTGGTTAAGAAAAAGGCCCCGGCCGAAAAAGCTCCCAGTATTTAAAAAGGTAGGGGGGATATTAAATCCCCCCTCTTAGCTTTTTAGGACCTGTCCGTTGGGTTTAGGAGAACTTGCTCTTTACCCAATCGGCGGCCTGACCCAATTTTACAACGGGATAGAGAACAACATCCAGAGTCACCGTAATCGGGAGGACGACGGGGAGCAGGAGAAGGTTGGTGAGCTTCTCAGCGACCGGGGTGCTGGGGCTCTCGATTTTATCAATCCACCCTGCGGTGATTGGGGTGTCGGATCGACTCCAGCTTCCGCTGGTTTCGAAGGTGTCTACGGTGTTGAATCCAGTGCTTGAAGCAGAAGATGCAGCAGCTGCGGACGCGGGGGTTGAGGTTGCGGGGACGCTGAGAGCGGCCGGCTGATTGTTGATATTTGATACGGACATGGTGGTCTCCAGTTAAAAAGTAAGTCAATTCCTACTTTGGTAGTATCGCTGGAGACCAAAACTTGTTGCGGGTAGAGGTGTGCTTTTTTAGGGGGACGGTGGCTGCCGAAGAGGGGGCGTGAAAAGCTTAGAGATAATGGGTGGTTACGGGGATTTGTAGCGCCGCAGAAACTCTTTCTCCATGTTCCGGTTGGGAAAATATTGCCGATAAAGGGCGCGAAAGTCGGCTGCTTTGTCCGTAAAATCGTATTGCTCGAGGGTGAGAATGGTGGTTGCCAAGACTGTTTCAAAGGCGCCTCGCTGCGTCAGGAGGAGCTTTTGGAGCCTTTTTTGGGCCAGGGGCTCGTCCTGACAGGCGTCGGGAATTTGCCTCAGGAGCCGGGCGAGGGGGGGCTCCGGGTTGAGTATCTTGAGTCCTTTGGCCAGCCGGCGCCGGGTTCGTTGAAAAAGCAGGGCGTCGTCGGACTTGAGGCTATCGAGCCAGCCTGGGAGCTGCAAGAGAAGGCAGCTTCCCGTGGGGAGTTTCGGTTGCTGGTCGATGAGGTTTTGGGTCAGTCGAAGGTTGGTGCGGTAAAAGCGAACCTGTCGGTGCGTTTCTTCAAAAGGACCGGCGCCGGTTAGGGTGAGCAGGACGAGAAGGCTCAGCAGCAGAGCGTGGAGTCGCTTCATGGAGCGATACCGGATGAGGGGGGGAGTCGGGTCAATCGGAGCCTCCTTGGGGGTCTGAGGGCAGTATAGACCACATCTGTGCAGCGGTGAACCTCCCTGGTTGACGTTTCGGCTGGCCTCCGAACTAGGGGTTTCCGCCGGGGAGGGGGGATGGTTGGTCGAGCACCTGGTGTCGAAAGCTGTGGCAGGTGATGCCGTGCTTTTGAAACCCCTCCATGAGCTGTGCTCGAATGGAGTGGGTTAGATTCCAGGCGGCGGAGGGGGAGTCGGTCCAGCCGGCGACCCAGCAGCGCATCCCTTCTTTGCCCATCTCCATCAGCCAGAAGGCGGGCTCTTCATAGTCCGCAAAATAGGGGTTGTCCCGGGTGGCGTCGACGGCGAGCTGCCGGACGGTCTCCAGGTCCGCGTCGTAGGCGACCCAGAACTCCACGTAGGCCCATTGATACTCGTCCACCAGGGAATAATTGATGAACTCCTTTTGCAGGAGCTGGCTGTTGGGGATGATGTAGCGTCGCCAGTCCCATCGCTTGATAATGGTGAAGGTGAGGGAGATGTCCTCAACGCTTCCCCAGTGCTCATCCACCAGGAGGGTGTCGCCGATGCGGAGGGGCTGGGAGAAGGAGATCACCAGCCCCGCGATGACGTTCTCAATGAAGGGGCGCCCGGCGATCCCAAGGACCACCGCGATGATTCCAATAAACGAGGAGATGATGGTGGCCGGGAGCTGGTTGAGCAGGGGGAACGCCATGACGATGGCCCAAATAAGGAGGATCCCCGGAAAGAGGATTCGTCGGGTGGCTCGAAACCGGGTGTGGACGCTTTTGAGAGCGGTCCGCAGGGCTTTTTTGTCGGCGTCTTCAAGGGGCGAGTCGGTGGAGAGCGTACTGAAGTCGTCGAGGTCTTTGAGGTGACGAACCCGTTTGTTCTCCGTGCGGGTGATTCGGATTTGAAACCACGCAAAAACAAGCAGCGCGCCGAGAGTAACGGCGACCCAATAGGCAACCCATGGGTAGGCGCCAAGAGCGTCGAAGACAAACATAGTGTCTATTATTGTTGGTTTTTGGAGGCAGATCCAGGATCAGCGGACTTTGGTGATGCTGCGAAAGAAGTCGGGCGGGAGCTCGGTGTAGTCTTGAATGGTTCCGTCAGCAATTTCAGTAGCTTGCTGAAGGTCGGTGGTGCGGTGGGTAATGGCGATGGTCTGCATCCCCGCGTTTTTGGCAGCCATCAACCCTGGGATGCTGTCCTCAAAGACCAGGCATTCGCCGGCCTCCACCCCGAGCCGTTCGGCTGCGAGAAGGTAGCAGTCGGGGCTGGGTTTGGAGTTTTGGTAATCTTCGGCGCAGACATAGTCGGTGAGAACGTCCCGGAGGTCCATGCGGGTGAGCAGTTCTTCGACCGACTCGCGGTTGCCGGAGGTGCCGATGGCCGTGGGCATCAGTGCGCTCGCGGCCACGACGGCCTCTCGAGCGTGGGGAATCGCGGGGGGGGGGGTGTCGAGCCCAATCTGATGAAAGAGGGCCTGCAGGTTGGCGGCGGTACAGACCGAAGCCACCTCAGGGTGGGCCTGCACGACCTGAGCGGCGATGGCTCTCCAGGTGATGCCGTAGAAGGGGGTGCAGTCGATGGTGGGGTTTGGGATCCCATGTTGAGTCAGGAGCGCGTGGACGGCCCGCTCAGTGAGGGTCTCGGAGTCAATCAGCGTACCGTCCATATCAAAGATGACGGCGCTCTTGGGGGTGATGGTCATGGCGGTGCCTGAATGAAGGGGTTAGTCGCGGGTGTGTCGGTAAAAGGACGCGTCTGAAGGTGGCAGCGGGGTGTTTCCTAAAATGAGATCAGCGGCTTTCTCGGCCACCATCATCACGGGCGCGTAGATGTTGCCGTTGGTGACGTAGGGCATCACCGAGGCGTCCACAACCCGGAGGTTGTCCACGCCGTGAACCTTCATGGTAGCAGGATCCACCACGGACATAGGGTCGGTGCCCATCTTACAGGTGCACGAGGGGTGCAGGGCGGTCTCGGCGTCTTTGGCGACCCACTGCAGGATCTCTTCGTCGCTTTCCACCTCTGGCCCGGGGGAGATCTCCCCCCCGTTAAACTCATCGAGGGCGGATTGGTTCATGATCTCACGGGTGCGCCGGATGGACTCCACCCACTCACGCCGATCCTGTTCGGTGGAGAGGTAGTTGAATTGAAGGGCGGGGTGCTGGCGCGGATCAGTGGACTTAATTTTGACCGTGCCTTTGGCGTCAGAGTACATCGGGCCCACGTGCACCTGGTAGCCGTGGCCTCCTTCGGGGGAGGAGCCGTCGTAGCGGATGGCCAGGGGAAGAAAGTGAAACTGAATGTTGGGGTAGTCGACGTCGTCGTTGCTGCGAATAAATCCGCCCGCCTCAAAGTGGTTGGTGGCGGCGGCGCCTTTGCGGTGAAAGAGCCACTGGTAGCCGATGAAGGGCTTTCGCCACCACTTCAGGGCGGGCATCATGGAGACCGGCTGCTTGCACATGTATTGAACATAGACCTCAAGGTGGTCCTGGAGGTTTTCACCGACCCCTGGGAGGTCATGCACCATGTCGATGCCGAGGCCTGTTAGGTGGTCAGCGTTTCCGATGCCCGAGAGTTGGAGCAGCTGAGGGGAGTTGAGGGCTCCACCACAGCAAACGATTTCACCGCCGTGGACGGTGTGGGTTTTGCCACCCTTGATGTATTCGACGCCGACGGCTTTTTTTCCCTCAAAGAGGATCTTGCTGCTCAGGGCACGGCAGATGAGTTTTAAATTGGGACGGCCTTTGACGGGGTGGTAATAGGCCCGGGCAGCGCTCCAGCGGCGTCCGTTGTTGACGTTGCGGTCAAAGGGGGCGAAGCCTTCCTGTTTGAAGCCGTTGATGTCGTCGGTGCGGGGATAGCCCGCCTGCTCGGTGGCTGCGAAAAAGGCCTGAAAGAGGGGGTTGGTGCAGGGGCCCAGCTCCAGGTTGAGGGGGCCACCCCCTTGGTGATACTCGTTTTGGGGCCCCTGGAGGCGATTTTCGGCGCGACGGAAGTAGGGGAGGCAGTGGGCGTAGTCCCATTGTGACATGCCCTCATCCTGGGACCACTTCTCATAATCCATGGCGTTGCCCCGGATATAGATCATGCCGTTGATGCTG
>JAZAIZ010000267.1:0-7505 GCA_036230545.1 Myxococcota bacterium | reverse complement strand
TTGCTTTTTTTGTCTTTTTTAGGGTTGTGTGGATGTTCGGGGGGTGTGGTTCTGCGATGACGGCGCTCCCTGCGCTGGGGCTGCTGACTGTATGGAGGAGAGTTCTACCTCAGGCTGTGATGAAGATACCCCCTGTGAGGCCCCGTGGACCTGCGAGGCGGGCCAGTGCGTTCCAGAGTGCACCGCGGCTGCGGACTGCGCACCCGATGAACTCTGTCGAGACTTTGAGTGTGTTGTGCAGAGTTGCTTCTTCGCCTCCGATTGCGACAACCCCATGAGAGAGACCTGCAAGGAGGGGATGTGCCAACCCAACCCCTGTGATCTGCACGTGTTCTCCCTTGACCCCGGCGGCGCGAGCTACAACAGCGTTCATGTGTCCGGCTCCTTCAACGGATGGGCCGAGACACTTGTTGAAGGGGGACTGCCCATGACCTATGAGCCCGATATGGGGCTCTGGTATGCCAAGGTCCGCCTGGTGGACGGCACCCACCGCTACAAATTCGTGCTCAATGACGGCGAGCAGTGGATTAGTGACGCCGGCAACGAGCGTAGCGAGTCAGACGGCTTCGGGGGCCGCAACTCTTTGATCACCGTCGAGTGTGACGCTGCCCTCTGTGGTGGCGACTTCAGCTGGCGCGATGCGGTGATGTATTTTGCCATGGTTGATCGCTTCGCCGATGGGGACGGGTTGGTCGACCTTGTCCCGGGGGCGACCGGCGGCGACGCTGCCACTGGTCCAAGTGGCCAGTACGCGGGGGGAGATCTCCGTGGGTTGAGCGCAAAGCTCCCTTACCTGAGTGGGCTCGGGGTGAACGCGGTCTGGATGTCGGCGCCCTTTGACAACCGTGATCTCGCTGGCGCGGCCATGAACCCGCACCAGGATCCGAATATGTACAGCGCCTATCACGGCTATTGGCCCTCTCCAGCGAATATTGATTATTCCAACCCCGACCAGCCCTCGCCGGTGCCAATGGTGGAGTCGCGTATTGGCAGCGCCGCAGATTTACGCAGCTTCATTGATTCAGCCCACGCCACAAGTACCCCCGGCGGCAGCGGAATCAAGGTGCTCTTTGACTACGTTATGAATCACGTGGACATCGAGAGCGGACTCTATCAGGCGCACCCCGAGTGGTTTGTCGAAGATCACACGGGCTTTCGTCTCTGTGGTTCGGAGAACCTCTGGGAAGATCCCTATTGGGGAACCCGCTGTGCCTTCACCGATTACCTCCCCGCCTTTGATTTCTATAACGAGGCTGCGCGCGACTGGTCGGTGCGGGATGCCCTGTGGTGGGCCAAAGAGTTTGACATTGACGGCTACCGACTCGATGCGATCAAGCACGTGCCTCTCTCCTGGTTGACGCAGCTTCGTGGAGCCCTGACCCGGGAGATCTCCGATCCGGAGGGTGGCCGTTTTTATCTTGTGGGGGAGACCTTCTCCTACGACGACCGTGGTCTACTCAAGTCGTTTGTGGATCCCGATACCCTCCTCGATGGCCAATTCGATTTCCCCTTTAAGGCGCGTTTGTGTGAGTCGCTCTTCTCCTTTCAGATGGGCTTGAATGACTTCGCCGACTGGATGGAGGACAACGATTCCTTTTATGGCCTCGATGCGATTATGACGACCTGGATTGGCAACCACGACGTACCCCGGGCCATCCATTTCGCTGCTGGTCAGATCCAAAACTGCCGTGAAGGTAGCCACACTGGCAACAGCTGGACCGCATCGTATCCGCAGCCCACCGAGGCCTATCCCTACGAGCGTCTCGGTCTTGCCTTCGCTGTAATGCTGACCAACCCGGGTATCCCTCTCATCTACTATGGGGACGAGATTGGTCTGGCAGGGGGAGGAGATCCGGACAATCGTCGAATGATGCCTTGGGAGAGTGGAGCCATCAACGAGCATCAGGAGGCCCTGCGCGTGGTGGTGTCGCAATTGGGGACAATTCGGCAGAACAATCCGGTGCTCTCCAGGGGACGCCGGGTGACCCTGAGCGCCGATGGGGACACGTGGGTGTATAAGATGACCGGTTGTGAGGGCACCGAGGACGTGCTGGTGGCGATCAACCGTAGTGATTATGCCACGACCCTTTGGATCCCGGAGGGGAGCTACGAGAGCCTCCGCACCGGGACGTCGACCCGAGGTGGGGGGGTGGCTTTGGGCGCTCGGGACTTTCTCCTGCTGCGAGCGAATTCGACTCCGGGTGCTGGTGACCTCTAATGGATGAGACCACCCCTTGCGGTGGAGAGGGAGACGAGGGTGAATCGAAGCAATCAAGGGTGGATACAGTTTGGTGTTTTGTGGACCATGTGCTGGATGACCGTTTCGGTCGAAGCCGCGGACCTTAAGGCGTCCCAGAGTTTTCAGTTTGGCTCCTATGGCCGGGTTACAGCCTCATCGGACACCACCGGTGGCGGGGGCCAAAGCCCCAGGGTGGTAGCCTATGGGCCGCGTGTGTTGGAGGGTTCGTATTCGGAAATCGACTTCGCCTATCGTCACGCGCTCGCGTCCACCGGGGCGGCCTTTGATACGCACCTGACCCTGGGCTTTGGGGAGCAGCTCTTTCATTTTAACGGGGAGTTCGAGTCGCAGGTTGCGATTCGCAACCTCTACCTTGAGGTGCATGACGCCATCGTAGCCGGTTTGAGTGTGTGGGCGGGCTCGCGCATGTATCGAGGGGATGATGTTTATCTCCTCGATTTCTGGCCTCTCGATGAGCAGAACACGGTTGGGGGAGGGGGGGCTTATCGTTTGGGAAGGTCCACCGTGCGCGCCCACCTTGGATTGAATCGTTTGAACGACCCCTCTCAACTGCAGCGTATTCTCGTCCCGGACGCCCAGCTTGGCGCTCGGGAGGTGGTGTTTTTGGACCGCCAACGCAGCGTCGGGAGCTTAGGGGCGGAGCACCATCTCAAGGTTAGCGAGAGGGGCCACTTGAAGTTGGTGGCCTACGGGGAAGTTCACCGCCTTCCGGAGGGCGTGTGGTTGGAGGACGACCTCGATGAGCGGGCGCTGCCAGCCGATTGGGGGTACATGGTGGGGACCCAGCTGGGGCTCTACGAGGAGGGTGGCGGGTCCTTCGCGAACCTCTTTCTCAAGTACGGTTCCGGGCTGGGAGCATACGATGAGATGGGGATCCCCCTGGGCCTGAACCCCGAGCGCACCACTGACGGGGCACGTGAGCTGCTCGCAGCGCTCTCGACCAATTGGGAGAACTCAGAGTGGGGTTTTCTCACTGGGGTATGCGCTCGCTATTTTATTGATGCAGATCCCAACATCTATGACCAGGACGACCGATGGGAGGTCAGCGCAGCGCTCCGACCAATGTGGTTTGTGAGTGAGAACGTTCAGATGGTGGCAGAGGCCAACGTGCAATACCTGCGACCCAATGGCCTCTCATGGGAGACCCGCCGGCATGAGGTGCCTCTGGTGGTGCAGGGCGCGTTGATGCCCACCCTCTCTCTGGGACGTGGTAGCTATTCCCGACCGCAGCTTCGTCTAATCATGGCTCTCTCCCACCTGAATGAAGCTGCGCGTCTGACCTACGCTTCCCGGGAGGAGGCGCGTCAGCGCGAGTATCAGTATTATGTCGGCATTGGCGCGGAGTGGTGGTTTAACAGCTCACGGTATTAGGAGTCGTTTGTGAATCAAGGTCTTTTTCGTCTCGGTTTGCTGGTGGGGGTTTTGTGCGCGGTCGCTTGCTTAACCCCGGTGGACCCCACAACCAAGGGGCTCACCTCCAACGTTAGCGATTGGCGCGACGAGGTGATTTACCAAATCGTTACCGACCGTTTCTTTGACGGAGACGTGTCCAACAACGGAGACTTCAACCTCTCCGATCCTTCCGCCTATCACGGGGGCGACTGGAAGGGCATTCAGAACAAGCTCGATTATTTGGTGGAGCTTGGGGTGACCGCCCTCTGGATCTCGCCGGTGGTGAAAAATGTTGAGTCCGATGCGGGCTTCTCTTCCTATCATGGCTATTGGACGCAGGACTTTACGCGGCCCAATCCCCACTTTGGTGATGTGATCGCTCTGCGGGAGATGGTGGACGCCGCCCACGCCCGGGGACTCAAGGTGATCCTCGACATTGTCACCAACCATGTGGGGCAGGCGTTTTATTATGATATCAACAAAAACGGTCAGCCCGACGATGTGCTCATCGGGCAGGGGGATGAGATTGGCTATCCTATAGGGCAGGAGGAGCCCACCAGTGATTTGGTGCGTATCACCGAGTGGGACCCGGACTTCAACGTTGTGGGCATCGAAGCCTGGACCTCCCTGGGGCCCTCGGGCCTCGCACCCATTGAGTTTTTGCATGATCCGGCCATCAATCGAGTGCCTCCGGAGCCGGCCATCTTTGCGGAGCCTTTTGCCTACAACCGCAAAGGACGGGTGACAGTGTGGAACCATCCTCAGAGTTGCGATTGTACTCTTGAGGGAGTTTGTTCGTGGACCGGTGAAGAGCATTGCGCGCTTGCGCGCAGTGCCCTGGGGGAGCAGGTGTGCAGCTGTGACCCAATGACCCAGCATTGTTCTTGGAGCAGCGACCAATCGTGCAAGCGCGCTCAGGAGGTGTTGGGGGATTTTCCTGGGGGCCTCAAGGATATCGCGACCACTCGTCAGGACGTGCGTGATGCGCTCTTCAAGGTCTTCGCCGACTGGATCGATATTGGGGACTTTGATGGCTTTCGAATCGACACCCTCAAGCACGTGGAGCCAGGCTTCTGGGAGGACTTTTGCCCGCGCATTCGGGAGTACGCCGCGTCGAAGGGAAAAGAGAACTTCTTTATGTTTGGCGAAGCCTTTGACGGTAGCGACGAGATTCTCGGCTCCTATACGCAGGGACAGGGGGTGGACAGTGTCTTTTACTTCTCGCAGTACTATGAGGTGTTTCGCAGACACCTCCAGGGTGAGGGGGAGCGCACCTGTGAGATTGAGCGCCTGCATTGTCGTCGCGTGGGGTGTGCGGCAGATCCTTGCGCCGAAGAGGGGAGCATCGAGTCTTTGTATAACGCGCGGGGAAAAACCAGTGGGATCACCTCCGAAGATGGGAGCGCCCTTAACGCTCAACAGACCGTGGTGAATTTTTCCGAGAACCACGATGTGGGGCGCCTGCTCTATTTTTTGCCCACCACCTTCAGCCCCAAAGAGCGCCGGGAGCTTCTGCACCTGGGACTTGGTTATCTCTTGACTGTTGAGGGGATCCCCTCGCTCTATTACGGTGTGGAGCAGGAGTTTGAGGGAGGCAACGACCCGGCCAATCGAGAGACCATGTGGAGCGAGGGGTCCTACACTACCCGGGTGTGGGAGGACGAGCGCTGGATAGAGGTTCCTAAAGCTTATGATTCTACCGGTGACGGGGTGAATGATCGGGCCTGGGCTCCCTTCGACACTGGCAACCCCACCTTTGTTCATTTGCAGCGTCTCATTGCCCTGCGCAAAGCGCATGTCTCTCTTCGACGTGGGGCGTTTAAAGGCCGGTGGAGTACTCGAGCGCCGGGGGGAGAGGATCACGGCATCTTTGCCTTCGAGCGGGTGGCCCCCGAGGAGACCACTCTGGTGGTCTTGAACTATGGTAAGGTTCGCGGTAGCTCCACCCTTATAGGGGGAGACTCGATGGTCGTGAGCTTTCCCGCGGGGACCACTCTGGTGGACGCGCTTGAGCCAGGGAGAACGTTTCAGACTACCCACACCGGGTGCGTAGCTGGATCCGGTGAGAGCTGCGTGGTGGTGTCGGTTCCTGCACGAAAATTCAGAGTGCTTCTGCCCCAATAATGGGGAAGAGGGTTGGAGAGTCGGTGATGCCTGGTGAGGTTCAAGAAGGTGCGCAGGGGATCGCCCTGGCGGTGGACATCGGAGGCACCTCCATGCGGGTGGGCCTGGTGGATTCGGGAGGCGCGGTGGAGCGTCTACAGAAAGAGCGAATCATGGCCCGCAGTCCTGGAGAAGTTCTGGGGCAACTGAAGACGATGGTGGCGGGGTTGGAGGTTTCCGGAGACTTGCCCATGGGGATCGGCCTGCCTGCGGAGCTGGTACCCTCCACCGGTGAGGTGGTCTGCGCGCCCAATCTGGGCTGGCGGGATGTTCCCTTTGCCAAGCTGGCCCGAGAGGGGCTCGCACGGCCCGTAACGATTATCAACGATCTGAACGCCATCACCCTTGGGGAGGTCACCGTAGGAGCGGCCCGGGGCTGTGCGGATGTCCTCTGCGTGTATGTGGGCACGGGGCTGGGGATGGGGATCGTGAGCGCGGGCGAATTGGTGCTTGGAAGCAATGGTTTCGCTGGTGAGTTGGGGCACGTGAAGGTGGACTCTTCTGGCACTGGTCGACGCTGCGGATGTGGGGACCGCGGGTGCCTCGAGGCCTATGTGTCCGGGGGGCACCTCAGTGGGCTCTATGAAGAGAAGACGGGAGCTCCCTTGGCCACGCCCATGCAGTCCCATGAGATTGAAGCGGCTGCGTATGGGGGGGAGGGCGTTGCTCTGGAGTTGTGGGAGGAGACCAGCGACCACCTTGCCTGGGGAATCATGAACGCCGTAACGCTCTTGAACCCCGAGCGGGTCGTGCTCGGTGGGGGGGTGCTTGAGGCTGCCCCCCTGCTTCGTGAGCAGGTCAAGAATAAGATCCCGGAGATGTCTCAGCGCAGAGCCATTCAGAGTCTGCAGATCGTGAGCGCCGCGTGCGGTGATGAGGCGGGCGTCATTGGTGCCGGGCTGATGGCCTTGGGGGCATAGGACGCTGGGAGGAGCCCGTGACGATTAGTGAGCTGATTCGCGAGGCCCTCGTTGGTTGCGGCCAGGCATGATGGTCGACTTTAGTCTTAATTGTTGAACAAATCCGGGGAGTTGAGTCGTCAGTTTTTCGGAATTGCGGCGTATTCCTTCTGCAAAAGAGCGCAACCCCCTCTAATCATTGCCGATAATTCAATTAATCTGGTCCGCGCGCTCGGTGCGCCCTGGACTTCTCCCAAGACCTCTTCCTGGCATCGGCCGGGTTGGACTTTTCCAAAAGGAGCGCTCGATGAAATTTCCCCGACAGACACGCGCGCTGAGGATGCCCCTGCTTTTGCTGCCCCTGCTTTTGGGTGCCCTCACAGATTGTGCTCCTCCCCCGCTTGAGGAGCCAACTCTGGGGACGGAGACCTTCGAGACCAGCGGGGCAGGCACCATGCTCGCTCGTCGCCTGGAGGGCGTGTGGGAACTCTCTACCTCTTCGCTCAAGACAGATTGCCCCATGGAGCCTGTTGTCAGCCCGCTGGAGGGGAGAACGGAGTGGTTGGCGAGGGACCGTGAGGTGTTTATGGAGCGGCTGGAGCAGGGGGGGGGATTGCTCGAGTTCTGGGCGGTGGATGAGGACACTCTTCGGGCGAGTCACTCTATTGAAATGTATGACTGCGAAGTGACTCAGGATCTAACCATCTCCATTGAGACCTTCAATCGACGATACATCAAGGCCACCTTTGTGGCTGAGCTTTATCATAATGAAGTGACGGTGTGTGAGGTCG
>JAZAIZ010000266.1:0-6187 GCA_036230545.1 Myxococcota bacterium | reverse complement strand
GAAGTCGCAGGACTTGAGTGCGCTTAACCATGGCCGTGCTGTGGGCCTCTATGTTCATTTGGATAGAGGCTGGACCTCTGCTTCGGATTACAAAGCGATGGAGGCGATTAAAAGCGATGCGGGACTTTTGAGGGGAGCCTCCAATCTGGGCGGGACCTATTTGGAGGGTGCAACTCTTCGAAACCATGAGGACCTCTCGCAGACATTTTGTGTGAGCGCTGCGAAGCGCTCCGTAGAGTTGATGCGAAACCGGCGTGAAGAGGAGCGCATCACCACGACTTGTGAGATTGACCCAAGCAAAGAAATTCGCACATTTAGGGTAAAGAGTAAGCTCTTTGAGCAGAACGCGAATCGTGCCGATCTGGAGAAACATTTTATCAAGCGTCTGGAAAGGTGTTTTGACCGCCAACTTGGTGACGCGAGCGAATTTCCCGATGAGAGGCACGACCGAAGTGTTGAGGTGGAGATGGGGTTCACCGCGGGTGATATTCTTCTATTGCGGGAATTGCACGAGTCGGAGATTGATGCTGCCTTCAAGGGGACCGAATTTTCCCGAGACGAATTTGTGGACTTTCTGTTCAAACTTCGGACATCTCATCCTGGGACCGGTCAGGGTGAGGCCATTAGCGAGTTTATGAACAAGCACGGTGTGGAGGGAGTGGGGATGTTGAAGGCCGTGCTGCGTGACCAGGAACGTGAGTTGCTGGTGGGTACTGTTAATGGAAAGCTCGCTTCTCTGAGAGAGAAGGTTGACGCGACCTTGGCGCTCTATGAAGGAACGAAGATCACCGATGACATGACCAAAAAAGAGTTGACGGTGCGCTTTCAGCAGTTGGAGAAGGCCGAGACTCGTTTGGAGCGGATGATTGCGATGGTGGAGAAGGACCCTTTGATGGGGAAGGATGATATTAAGGCTCGGAAAGAGGAATACGAGTCACTTCACCTTCTATTGCGTAAGGCATTCAACCCCGATGACCTCGACCGTGGTGGGCGCAGTGATCTTATCAAGGTGTTGGAGAAGGGCTGGACGACGGGTACCCAGTATCGAATCATTGAGGAGATAAAATACCGCAATGTTCCCAGCTGAGAGGGGCGAGTCTCCGGGCGTTGGCCCGGGAGGGTGGTAGATAAAAAAAAAGCGGCCTGGGGCCGCTTTTTTCGTGGGGGTCAAGGCGACCTTAGCATTGAGTAACGCAGAAATTACCGCCGTCCTGAAGGGTGATGCATACCTGGTTTTCACCACAGTCATTGGGGCCGGCGCAGGTCGCTGCATCGGCCGGGATGCCGGTGTTGCTGCTTAAATCGAGGCAGACGCTGCCGCCGTCGATAGCGTAGCAGGTCAGGCCTTCGTTGCACTGGCCTTGATTCATGTAGGCATCGCATTGACACTGCTCTTGCACCTGGGCAGCCTGGGCGCCGTTGCACATCTGCGTGTTGACGGCATCACAGGTGATGTTGGCAAGCTGAGATGCCTGGGCTGCGGTGTAGCGGCTCATGCAGTCACCGACACATTGGGCGGGAGTTCCGGCGAGTTGGCCACAGCCCATGGAGGTCAAGCAGTTGCCGACCTGCTCACAGAAGGAGGTGCATGCAGCTTGCATGGGATCGTTGCCGGCAGGTGCGGGGGTTGCGGGAGTGCCGGGGTTGCCAGGGGTGTTGGTGCCCGCGCCGGGAGTCGTCGGGGTTGTCTCGTTGCCAACCGCCGGGGTCTGTTTTTTGACAGGGGATTCTTCTGCATCACTGCAGCCAACAGGCGCGAGCGCCAGGCCGGCACAGACAATAAGGGTGGTCCAGATTTTCATTCCAACTCTCTCCTTCTCGAGGGTAATAAACACGCAGTCAGTTTCGTCGGTGGTCGGAGCAACGAGTTAACGCTGAACTAACCGGGCGAATAAATGCTGCAAAGGCGAAGTTTTATGGTCCCTGCATGAGGTTGACAAGGCGCTGCCCCTGAAAAATACATAAAAAGCGCATGAGGGGCTAACTTCTCGGATTTTGGATAGAAACCGGGGAGAGTGGAGGCTGTGGGTCAGGCAAAATGGACTTCGAAGCGATGGAATCCATCGACGTGGCACTCGACGATGAGCTGCCGGTTGGAGACAAGTTGAGTTTCCGGGACCGCCTGCGCCGCTCTAATCCATTGATGGATTTCGGAGAGTTCCTCCTGCACAAAGGTCTGATGTTCGTGCTCTGCATAATCTGCTTTCTTCAGGGGAAAGAAGGCCAGGCTGGCTTCACCCTCCCGGTCCACAGTCGCCGCCGCGACCACCGGCCCCCCAAGTTCAGGGGCGTGGTGGACGCCTTTGGGGTATTCGAAATGAGTTTCTTCGCCAAAATGAACCACAAGCCCGGGGAGGTCATCAAAGACGTCCTTGGCCTCGTTTTTGGAACAGGCGTAGGTTTCGGTGCCGGGCAAGCGGCGGTGGATGTGGGTCTCAGTGCTCATGGGGCAACTCCTGCAGGGGTTGCTTGATTATGGTCCCATGTGGGGGGTGGGGTAAAGCGGGAGCTGCTTTGAAAATGAAAGAGGCGTGTTTATGGCGATGAATTCTTAGTCGTTCGTGGGAGAAATACGCAGCACTGTCATCATCCCACCATCGGCGTGGGGAAGGATGTGACAGTGGGTCATCCAGTCGCCGGGGTTGGTGGCATGCAGGCGAATTCTAAGGGTCTCACGGACCCCGACGTTCACGTTGTCCTCGATGGTGCGATAAGCGGGGGCGACACCGTCGCGGGACAGCACCTCAAAGCCATGACCGTGCAGGTGAAAGGGGTGCTCGGTGGAGGATAAGTTGCGTATTTCCAGAATTACCACGGCGTTCAGAGGGTATTCCTTGATGGTGACCAAGGGAAAAGTTTCCCCGTTAATCATCCAGGTTCCAGTTCGGGAGTCGCCGTGAAAGGTGTAGACCCAATCAGCATAGCCCGGGTCCGGGGACGGCGCTCCTCCTGCAAAGGGCCACGCTGCGGGAGCTGGGGCGGTCTTAAGGCCGGTGGGGACAATCTTGAGTATCCGTTGGGGTGATTGATGGGTGTCGCCTCCATTTAAGGTATAGGGGTTATTCATGATGGGAAGGGGGACCGATCCCAGTAGCAGCTCCACATCCACGCGGTCGCCCGGGGCAAGTAGAATCGAGTCTGGTTGTTGGAGGGCTGGAAGAAGTCCTTGGTCGGATCCGAGCTGACGAATGGAGTCCCAGCTGAGGTTGAGGTAGCCGGCGTTGCTAACGTTCAAGAGTCGAGCGCGGACCACACTCCCGGAGGGCAGCGAGATCTCCGGGTTGAGGGCCCCGTTGACGGTCCACACCAGTCGAGCACCGTCGATCATGCTGTGGTCATGGACGCCACTTCGGTCTGGCTCTTCATGCCAGCTGTCAAAGATCAGGAGGAGCTCCTCATCCACCTCGGGGGCGTTGGGCTCTTCGATGATGAACATGCCGTAGAGCCCGAGATCGATCTGGCGCTTGGTGTCAAAATGGGGGTGGTACCAATAGGTCCCTGTTTGCTCGACCTTGAAGTGATAGGTGAACGAGGCTGTGGGGGCGATGGGGGAGCCTTGCCAGATCACCCCGTCCATGGCGAAGGGGACATGCAGCCCGTGCCAGTGGACGGTTGTGGGGTCTTCCAGTTGATTGTGCACGTCCACGGTGATCCAGTCGCCTCGTTTGGCGCGTATCACAGGACCGGGAACCTGCCCGTTGTAGGCATACCCCTGCACGCGTTGGTTGTTCGTGATGTATTCATGGGGAGTCACCGTGAGGCTGATGTGAACAGCGTCGGGGGCGGGATCGAGATCGACGGCGTCGGCGGGGTTGGTGAAAGGGAGGGGGGCCACTTCGGGTGGCGGCTCCTCCGTGATGGCGTTGGTAGCGGAGGGCGTGTTGGTCGTGCTGAAGTGATGTCGCACGGTTTTTTCATGGTCGAGCTGTGATGGCCGACAGGCGCCAAGGACGATAATCCCCAGCACGAGGCAGAGTCGCATGGTGTTGTTCTTCATCGGGTTGTCTCCGTCATCACGTGTTCTTTAAGCTCCCATCGGCGCTCTCGCGCAAGCGCCAGGGGGTAGGCTCGGTAAAGCAGGGTGCCGGTGACCTGGGCTTCAGATCCACAGGTGGTGTGAAAACGATGGGTGGAGGTCCATGAGCTCTGGGGGAGGAGCCGGTTGTCACTGACCACGTTTGTGGCCAGGAAATGCGGGACCATCCGCTGGCCGCTTGCGTCGCTGAGGACTCGGGCAAAGCCAAACCCCGGTGCGCCGGCGATAGCTCGGGCGGGCTCCCCGGTGTCGGCGGGCACCTCCCCGAGGTAGGCGAGGTCGCCTTCAGGCAGGGGAGCATCGAAGGTGACGGTGTCTCCGTCAAGAGCGGTGATGGTCGACTGTCCCACAAAGGACTCCACCGGCATCCCCTTTTCGGCGGGGGAAAAGCGGCCTCCCTCTCCAAAGGGGCCAAACCCCTGGTAGTCATGCCAGTCACCTTCTTGCCGCACCACCCGCACGACGTTTCCGACGGTGGCGTTGGGCCATCGGCTCCAGTCGGCTCCGCGCTCCTTCCGAGCGACGTTGCCACCGAAGTCGGGGATGACGTCTCCTCCAGTGGAGGGCAAGGCCACGCCATCACAGGTGGCACGAACGTGCAGCAGGATAGAGCGCATGGGCTCGCCCGTGGGGATGGAGTGGCCCGGGCCGACATTGCGAACGGTGACTCTGGCGCTGAGTTCGTCCCCCTGAACCTCTTTACTGATGAAGATTGCAGCGGCGAGCTCGAGCATACGGCTCTTTGGGGTGCGGGGCCCGATGAAGGTGTGATGGCGGACTGTCCCCCGAGGGCGCTTCCAGCCAGCGGTGATTCCCTCTTCCAGCCCCAGCTCTTCAAAGCCCGAGGAGTTATCCAGGGCCGGGTTGGGGGGCATGTGGCAGTTGTTGCAGGGGACCTTGTCACCCAAGGGGCCTTCTTTCCACTCCTGGTAGGTGGTGTGGATTGGGATCGTCCCGTCGGGCCACCGCGCCCGATCGACGCTGGCGCCGGGTATCAGGGAGGCCTGGCGGGATTGGTGGCACCCTCCACAGAGCGCGCCGTTGGTGAAGTGATCCCGTTGAACCGAGCCCATACGTGGGTTGGGGACGTCATGTCGGGGAGCAAAGGTGAGTGGCCACCATGTCCCAAAGGCCGGCGAAGAGGAGGGCTCCGAGGGGCGTACGATGTGCAGCGCTCCGGCGGTTCCGGGTTCCTTGCTGAGATCAATGGACTCAACTTTATGGCAGACATCGCAGTGTACGCCATGCTCGTAGGCAATCCCTTGCGCTTCGAGGAGGTCTCTTCCGCCGAGGGTGCCGTTGATACCCGGTGCGTGGCAATCGGCGCAGCCGCCGGTGTTGGTGCTCACACCGTCGCAGGGGACGCCCTGGCCACAGGCAGTGTTGAGGTCGGGGAGGACACCCGAGCCGAGGTAGCAGCGCCAGGTGGAACTTCCGGTGCCTGGTTGGAGCCCGGGGCGCCACTGGCCTCCCCAGAGCAAGCAGGTGCTCTCGTCACTCGCCTTATGGGCGGTGCCTGAGTAGAGGTCGTGGACAAGCGGGTTGGAAGCAGAGGTGCGGTGGGGCGAGCCGTACCAGTCGGTGTGAAGCGCGACGTGGCAGTGATTGCAGTAGGCCGTGGTGTTGCCCTCTTCGGGGAGGCCAGGGTCCTGAAAGACGTAGTTAGGGTTGTCCTCGCGGGTGAAGCGGGTGAGGTTGATGGTTATCTCTTCTCCCGCGTAGTTATGGAGCACCAGCGCGCTTTGGCGGGCATCGGGATGGGAAGCGATGAGGGTGGGGGCTCCGCCAATGTGAGCGTCCAGTTCAACGAGGGCTTTGCCTGTGTCGTCGGTGGTTGCCAGGCGGGCATTACCGCCTTGAAGGACCACCGCTCCGGCTATGGGGGCGCCATCCAGGGTGATCTTGACAGGGGCATGGGTGGGGGTGCTTGTTGGGGGGGGAAGAGGATCCCCCGGGGGCACCACGTGGGGCACCTCCTCGGTGGAAGTTGGCGGACTGGCGGTGGAGCAGGCCTGGAAAGTTATCAGGAGCAGGGCCACCGGAGATACGCGTCCAAACCAGTGTCGTGGGAGCATGAGGAGAGCCTTCCTGCCTCGGCGGTGGAGTTACCAGGAGGGTGATTAATACAGGAGAACCCGGGGCACCACGTTT
>JAZAIZ010000265.1:0-1252 GCA_036230545.1 Myxococcota bacterium | reverse complement strand
CAGGGGGGTCCTCCTTCCCGACTGACCCAACGCTTCCTTCCCAGCTCGGTCGATGCACCTGCAAGGACATGGTCGATGCAACGTCGACGACGTCGAGAGAGAGAGAGAGAGAGAGAGAGAGAGAGAGAGAGAGAGAGGTGAGGTGAGGTGAGGTGCGAACTCGGGACTAGGTCCGTGACCGTTTGCTGCACCGAGCGAGTCAGGTCGGTCGCCGGGGTCACAGTCCTGGGAGTAGGTTCTTTGGGGCCGCTACGGCGCCGTCGCAGGCGTAAATTGTAGACTTGCGTTACATATGAAACCGTTAAAGTGTAGACTTGCATCACATATTAAACCGCAAAAAATGTAGACTAGTGTCACATATTAAACCAGCCAAATGTAGACTTGCATTACATATGAAACCGTTAACATGTGGACTTGCGTTACATATTAAACCTCAAAAGTGTAGACTTACATTACATATTAAACATCAAAAATGTAGTCTGGATGAGAGAGTGGGCGGCCCGCTTCTAGAGCCACTGCGGGAGGTGCTTCTCCGCAAAGCTCTTCGGGGTTCCACCGAGGATCGCGATTGCCTTGTTCAATGCCTCGATCTCCTCCTTCCGGAGCTCCTGCCGCTGCTCGAAGGCGTCGGCCTTCAACTTGCAGGTTGCATCGGTGTCCGCGATGAACTTGGTGTCCGCATCCTTGGAGTTCCTGGTGTCGACGAGCTGCCCCTCCGAGTCAGCGGCGTCCTGGAGCGTCTTTGCCTTTCTTTTTGCCTGGGTGCCCCGGGCGGACTGGGCGGTGGCCTCCTTGTGCATGAGGTCCTGCCGGAGCATTATGTGCTCGTGCAAGTCGTCCGTCTCATGTTTCTCGGTGTCCGTCATCCTCCCCTCGAACTTCTCCTTCGTGTCCTCAAACATCTGGAGGGTCGGGCCCATGTGGGAATCGGAGGCATGGGCCGAAGGGCCCTGCTGCGCGTCCTGGAGCAGCATGGTGTTGGTCCCGACGCTCAAGAGCTGGTCCGCATCCTTGTCCTCCTTGTCTTGCTCCAAGAAGTGCATGACCGCCTTCTTCTGCTCCTCGGTCACAATCTGGGCCTTCAGGAGGGTCTTCGCCGTCTGGGTGAGGGCTGTCTGCATCACGTCTTGGTCCCGTGCCTTGGTGGTCTCGATCCCCTTCGCCAAGGCGTCCATCGAGGCCTTGGAGTCGGTCTGAGCCTTCAAAAATTCGGCGCACTCCATGTCGCGCACCTTCACGGCAGCCTTCTGGT
>JAZAIZ010000264.1:0-1877 GCA_036230545.1 Myxococcota bacterium | reverse complement strand
TCGCTGCCGTCTTCTTTGAGCAGGAGTGGGAAGGGCTCTCCCCAATAGCGCTGGCGGCTGAAGAGCCAGTCTCGCAGCTTGTAGTTGACGGCGGCTTTGCCGAGCTTCTGCTCTTCAAGCCAGTCGGTGATGCGCGCCTGACACGCTTCGGTGGACAGGACCGTGAAGTCGCCGGAGTTGATGGAGGTGCCTTCTCCGGTGAACCCGATGTTGTCCCCTTCGGGGTTCTCAACCACCTCAATGACCGGGAGATTGAAGGTCTGTGCGAACTCAAGATCCCGGGAATCGTGGGCGGGGACGGCCATGATGGCGCCGGTACCGTAGCTTATCAACACATAATCCGCGACCCACACGGGGATGCGGGCGCCGTTGACGGGGTTGATGGCGCTGCAGCCTGTGAAAACCCCGGTCTTGCCTTTGGCGAGATCGGTGCGCTCAAGATCGCTCTTGCGGGCGGCCTCTGTCACGTAGGTGTCTACCGCTTCGCGCTGCTCGCTGGTGGTGATCACCGGCACCAGAGGGTGCTCGGGAGAGAGGACCATGTAGGTGGCGCCAAAGAGCGTGTCGGGGCGGGTGGTGTAGACCTCGAGGTTGTGGTCGTGGCCCTCGATAGAGAAGATGACGTTGGCGCCGGTGGAGCGGCCGATCCAGTTTTTTTGCATCTGGAGGGTGCCGTTGGGCCAGTCGACCTGGTCGAGATCTTCAAGGAGTCGGTCGGCGTATTCGGTGATCTTCAGGACCCACTGGCGCATGGGGCGCCGCACAACCGGGTGCCCACCGCGCTCGCTCTTGCCGTCGATGACCTCCTCGTTGGAGAGGACGGTGCCAAGCTCCGGGCACCAGTTGACCGGCTGCTCGCTTTGGTAGGCGAGGCCTTTTTTGTAGAGCTGGAGAAAAATCCACTGGGTCCATTTGTAGTAGTCGACGTTGGAGGTGGCGATCTCCCGGTCCCAGTCGATGGCGAAGCCAAAGGACTTCAGCTGACGGCGAAAGGTCTCGATGTTGTTGGCGGTGGTCTCCGCTGGATGAGTGCCGGTTTGCAGGGCATATTGCTCGGCGGGCAGTCCAAAGGAGTCAAAGCCCATGGGGTGCAGGACGTTGAAGCCCCGCGCCCACTTGTAGCGCGCCATGATATCGGTGGCGGTGTAGCCCTCGGGGTGGCCCACGTGCAGCCCCGCCCCGGAGGGGTAGGGGAACATGTCGAGGACGTAGTATTTCGGCTTCTCGCTGAAATCCACGGCCTTAAACGTGTTGTTTTTCTGCCAGTGCTCCTGCCATTTGGGTTCGAGGTCCCAAAAGGGCGAGCCGCTCCGCTGATTGGATGTTTCGTCGCTCATAGCGCCCCCGTTAGCAGACGGGAGTGTGAGGGTCAACGCAGGGGGAGGGTTTTCCCGGGGGGGACTGCCGGGGAGGATTTTCGCCCGGCCCGATATTTTTTGAGGCGGGGAGGAGTCAGGGGATGGCAAAAGGGTGGGGGGTTTGCTTAACTCCCCGTTTCAGACAAGACTGTCAGCGGCGAGAGAGCCGGAGAGGGGTTTGCGGATGGGGTGTGTTCAGAGAATGGGCTGGGTAATGGTGGCGTTGATGGGGACGACGGGCTGCACTGCGCTTGAGTTGGATGTTGAGCCCGGGGCAGCGGTGGAGGAGGTGGAGGCGAAGGTTGTTGTTGAACCCGGTCCCGAAGCTCCGGCGCCAGAGGCTGGGGACGGCGTCGATGGCGGCGCTGAACCCAATGCGGATGGGGAGGGGGGCGACCCAGGCGCCGATTCCGATGGGGGGGGCGAGGTGGACGATGGGACCGAGGGGGTCGAGCCAGATGGCACCGACGGTACGGATGACCCCGGTGATACGGATGGCACGGATGGTACCGACGGTAC
>JAZAIZ010000263.1:0-1979 GCA_036230545.1 Myxococcota bacterium | reverse complement strand
GAGGTCATGATTGCCGATCACAAAAACCAGCTTGTTGCCACGCCGAACAAACTCCCCCAGCCACTCAAACCAGGCCGCGTGGTCCTCGAGGATGCACTGCATCTTAAACGCGCTCATCCACTCTTCTGTACCAAGACCCCGCAGCCGGGCGAGCCAGTCGATCTCCGCGGGCGGCTCTTCGGGGAGTTGAGTGATGCAGTCA
The DNA here is from genome assembly GCA_036230545.1 of Myxococcota bacterium. Classification (GTDB taxonomy): domain Bacteria; phylum Myxococcota; class XYA12-FULL-58-9; order XYA12-FULL-58-9; family JABJBS01; genus CAXGXL01. The sequence continues at coordinate 1,777 of JAZAIZ010000263.1, read as the reverse complement.
AAATCAAAGATATCCCCGTTGAGGATCAGCTCGGTGTTCCCGTCGTATTGCTCCTCGATGTGCTCCACGCAGCGAATGAACTCCTGGTCAAAGAAGAGCTCCCGGCGCTTGAAGAGCTTCCAGAGGGGACGCTCCGGGTCCAAAGGCTCGGCGTCCGCCAAATGCAAGTCCGAAACCACAATCGTCTGATACAAGCGCCCCTCCTTGAACGCCTCCATTGTAGTTCGTCTTGCGAGAGGGGGACCAGTTTTTTGTGATGCCCGGGGTTTCCGACTATGAAGAGTTCCGTCCAGCAACCGGACGCCGCGGCCAGCACTGAAGATCGTGGCCCCATCCACGCGCAGGGGAAGATAGATGGATTTACGCTACCAACGCCAGAAGACCTTCCTCTCCCGACTGGGAGGCCTCTGCCTGCTCATTCTCGGCATCCACTCCGCCGCCCCTTTCGTCAATAACCTCACCTTTCGACTCCTCGATGGCATCGACCTCGCCGTGGATCAACTCGGTTGGGGCGTCCTTCATAAACTGGGTTCGATGTCGCTGATGGACCCCGTGGACGCGGTCCGACGGGCCGAAGCGCTCGCGCGGTGGGTCGACTTCTCCGAGAAAGAGCTCATCGCGGGGATTCTGGGGATGGCCACGGAGATGCTCTGCATTTTGTTGCTGGTGGACTTCGCCTGGGGGTATCGCCCGGCTCCACAGCCCCTCGCAGAGACCTCGCCACAGCCGGATCCCACCCCAGCGCCCGAAGCTAAGCCCGAGCCGGAACCCGAACCCGTCGTTAAAGTCGAACCAGAGCCTGAGCCAGAGCCTCTTCCTCCCCCTCCCCCCCCCAAACCCGCCTTTCGTAATCCGAATTACCGTGTGGTCTTCACCCCAGAACCAACCCCGGAGCCAACCCCGGAACCCAAACCAGAGCCAATCCCCGAGCCAGTGGCACTCCCGACGCCCGAACCGGAGCCGGTGCCGGAGCCGGAGCCCGAACCCGAACCGGAGCCCGAGCCCACCCCCGCCCCTCCACTGGAGTTCAAAAAGCCCAAAGTTCGGCTGGAGGCCATCACCGTCACCCTCGTTCTGACCGCCTTCACCATGAGCGGGCTCTTTTTTCTCGCGGTCACCGTCGAAGAGTCCTTTTTTGCCATCCTCGAGCCCTACCCCCAGATTAATCGCTTCGGGGTCCCCGCAGGGGCCACCTTGGGAGTCCTCCTTGGCTTCCTGTGCCTCTGCCGTTTTCTCCCGGATATGCTCCTGGGGGCGTTCCACTACTCCATGCGACGAATCATCAAGACCCTGGACCTTTCTCCCCCGGATGGCAATTGGAGCGCCCGTCTGCGCCACACGCTACGCCCTTTCCTGCTCCCAGACACCCGCCGCGGGTGGCTGGTCATGTTTGGACTGCTGCCCCTGGCCATCTTCAGCCTCATGGCCTCCATTCAACTCAACGTCGCGGCCATCTCCGCGAGCTTTGGAGCGCTGCCATGAAAATCAACGTCAAGCGCAAGCCCTCTCCCGCTCCAATCCCCGCAGCTCCCCCGCCGCCACCGGTGATGACGTGGACACCCCCACCTCCCGAGCCACCTCCCGAGCCCACACCCGAGCCGGCACCCGAGCCCACACCCGAGCCAGCACCCGAGCCCACACCCGAGCCCACACCCGAGCCCACACCCGAGCCGGCACCCGAGCCGACGCCCGAGCCGGCAGACTCCAAGTCCCCGGAGCCCTCTCCACAAAAACAGCGACGTCCCATTCTGGCTCCCCTCCTGGGGCTCTGTCTCCT
>JAZAIZ010000262.1:0-19488 GCA_036230545.1 Myxococcota bacterium | reverse complement strand
GACCCCGTCCGTCAGGCCTCTGGCATCATCCTGGGACCGCTCCTTGGGTTTGGACTCCCCTTTCTCCTTAAACACGAGAAACCCGTGCACGTCGCCGAGGCCGGCTTTTATAATTTTGCGGAGCTCTTGGGTCTCTTTAACGGCGCTCTCCTTCCTCAACTGTGGGAAGAAGAAAACGAGAAGGTGCTGGTCGGCATGCCCGGAGCCCTCGCGCTGGCTGGCCTGGGAGCAGGCATCGCCCTCTACCCCAGCACCCCCTTAACCCCGGGACAGGTGTCCGCTCTGGGCTCCGGAATGATCTTCGGCACTGCCACCGGCTGGTTGGCGCTGGCCGTCGCCGACATTAAGCTCGAAAACTCCCAGGCCTTCGCCGCAGCGGGCCTGCTCTTTGCCAACGGAGGCGCCCTCGCCGCCTATCTGGCTAGAGATTTCTTCGACATCAACCGTTCCCGAATGATCGCTGTGGACTTCGGCGGTTATCTCGGCGCCGGAGTTGGCCTCGGGCTCTCCTTCCTCATCGGAGGCGAGAATACAACGGACCAGCCGCAATTGATCGCCGCCGGTGTTTTGGCCGGAATCCACGCCGGCCTGGCCACCACCTACTACCTCACCGGTGATATGGACGACTATAAGCGTGGCAGCAGCGACAAGGGCTCCACCGTGTCGAGCATCACCTTCAACTCTCCAGCCCCCACCGTGGTCACCAGCGTTGACCCCAGCAACGGAAAACGCGTCATGGGCTGGGGCCTCAACCTTCTCAATGGAACCTGGTAAGGAGAACGCCATGATATTTCGCAAGCTCTGTCTTTTAGCCCTCGTGCTGGTTCCCCTCGCCGCCTGTTCGGCCACCAGTCGCTTTCACACCGAACCCAAGGGCGCCAAACTTTTTATCAACGGGGATTATATCGGCGAGACTCCCGTGGTTTATGACAACAGCTACGGATTGCCCTCACGGATGCATGTGGAGATCCAAAAAGAAGGCTACAAAGACCTGGACATGTACGTGGATAAATCCCTGGCCTATCAGACGCTCGCCACCTTTTTGGTTCCCTACACCAGCACCTTCGCGGTCTTTTGGAGCTACCGCTTCGCAGGCGATTACCGGATTAATCTTGCTCCCCTGAAGGAGACAGCGGAAGCAGAGCCTGCCAACGAAGCGACGTCTGAAGAATAACCCCCTCCCCTAGAGCTCCGCCCCCATCCCGATCCAAACATCGACTCGCTGACGCCGCTGCAAGAGCCCAACGCTTAGGCCCAGATTCCCCCACTCCCCCGCGGGCATAAACCCCCGCAGCAGGGTCCCCGTGCCAACGCTCTGACTCCACTGTGTTTCGCGCTTATAGCCGGTCGCATAGAGGCGGGACGACTCCAGCAACGGATGCACCCCCGCCTCAACGCTCACCCCACCATATTGCCATCGATGCTCCCAGTAGAGCCCCAGCTGAAGGCGATGCCGGCTACTCACCACGCCGACCTTCTCGGTTCCCTCGCTCCCACCATCCACAAGATAAGTCAAAGAAACCCCACCATAGTCGGTGAGCGCGCGGCGCACTCCCACCTGCCCGGCGAGCAGCCCGCTTCGAATGCGAGCCCCCGTCTCAACCCCAACAATTCCTCCCGCCACCAAATATCGCAGGGCCGCAGGTGGCGACTCCGTCTCAGGAACAGGCTGGACCGGCGTTTGAGCCAGCGCGATCATCATCAAACAGGACCACATGTCACCACCTCCAAAAACTGCTCACCCAAACGCTCCTTCAGGAGTTCGCAGGCCTGGGCCTGGAACTCCACATCCAGATGCAAAACAACATGATTCAAAAAGTCTGTTAACGCATAGTCAGGCCCAAGAATGGGGCGAAGGTTGTTTAACGCATCCACCACCCCCTTCGCCACCAACCCGCGCTCCTCAACATCACCGGTGATAGCCCAAAGCCAGGAGGCCACCGCCGTCCCCAAGGGGTAGGGATTGTAGATCAACTCGTCCCCATCCACGCCTGAAAGGAGTTCCTCCGTGAAGACCTGCTCTTCGGAGATATCCCGTTCAAGCTCAAAGGACTCATCAATGGAGACCTCAATGAAGTTGGGGTTGCCGGTGTGATGCGCGGCGAAAAAGTCTGCGAGCCCCTCATCCACGCTCGCGTAGGTGTTCGCAGCAGCTCTTGTCCAGTCTTCGGTCGTGATGGAGAGACGTTTATCCCCATGAATAATGCGATGCTTCACCGCGTGACTCAACTCATGCACCGACACGCCCTCATTCAATGCCAGGGGAACCCCGGAGTTCAAGACCTGATTAGGGAAGAGAAAAAAAGCATCCGCCGCAGGTGCATAGGCGGCGTTGTCCGTAATCAAGGGCTGCCCAAAAACAAACGCAGAAGTAAAATTAACCTTAAAAAAACAACGCGTAGGGCGCAATGCCTGGGCTGGAACCCCAAGCTCTTGAAAAAAGCCCAACCCCCGCTCGATGTGGTGATAGAAACTGAACATCACCAGGGTGTCCCAATCGGTGGGGACCAGAACGCCCTCCTCCTTGAGATACTCCGCCTCAACCCGTCGGTCTCCCTTCACCAGTCGAGTCTCCCGAATCTTCTCTTCGCTATCAGCGGTCAGGGAACCATCAAGGAGGCCCGCTTCGATAAAGACGCTGCCCCCACCCCGCATCTTCACCGCCCCGCCCCGCATCCGCCGCGCTGACTCCAGGGTGGTTAACTCCCGGTCCACCAGTCCGTAAACACCCGCCTCATCCGTCGTAAACACCCGCACAGTCTGGGGCCCAAGGTCATCCTCCGGAAGATCACACCCCCAAAGGCCCCCAACAAGCGCTGTGACCACCCAAAAACTGCGCCAGCCAGGCACCTCCCAATCAACCCTAAAACTCTTCTTTGCCATCCCATCTCCTGCCAGAAAAAGAAGTTATCACGCTCGACGCGAAGGGTCGTCTAACACACCAGGGATGATTTACCCATAGCTCAAGCTCACCTCAGGGGACGCATTTTACTCCCTCCGGAAAACTTGCCATGATGTCCCCATGCCCCAGACCTTTCCACGCTTTCTCACCACCACCGCCACCACATGGACCGGGCTCTTTGGGCTCCTGTGGCTGGTGAGCCTCAGTGACACCATCGGCTCCCTGCCGGGGCGACTCACCTTCTCAATCACGTTTCTCCTCCTGGTTTGCGGGGTCCTCCTGGTCGCAACCCTGGCGGGAAAAGCGAGCCCCTCCATCCGCTCCGGAGCAGCCGTCGCGCTCTGGGCGGCCCTGGCCGCCTATGCTGCGATGTCCCTGATAGAGAGCCGCCCCCCCCTGGCCTTTGCCGTGGGCGGCGTCCTCCTTGCGGGAAGCACCTGGCTGACCGCCTCCCTCGGCCGGGAAGTCATCAGCCCCACCTACCTCTGGCCCCTTGTAGTGGTGGTGGTCTGCTTTGACTTCTGGAGCGTCTTCTCCCCCGACGGGGTCAGCCACCAGCTGGTCACAGCCCCCGAGGGACCAGCCATGTTCAACTTTCTGGTGTTCACCGTGCCCATCCCCGGTATGGGGCTTCAACCCGTACTGGGCATCGGGGACGCCCTCTTTCTCGGATTTATGGCCGGCGCCGTGCATCGTCTCGATTTGCCCCCACGTCGATTCCTTTCAGGCGTTGTAGCCGGATTTCTGCTCTGCCTGGTGGCCCTCCTCATCTGGGAAAAACCCCTGCCCGCGCTCATCTTTGTCGCCCCCGCAGCAGCCATCGCCCTTGGGCGCAGCATCCCCACCAGCCCCAAAGAGATGCTCACCGCCCTCGCCTTTGTCACCCTCATCTTCGGCACCAAGGCCCTCCTGACCGGTATCTAACCCTCCCCAAAAACGAATTGCGGTTGACCAATCCTCCCTCCTTCGCTAGGGCGTCCCCCTCACCCCACGGAGAATCCCCATGTCCACGATGACCCTCTATCAATTTGAACTCTGCCCCTACTGCCACAAGGTCAAAGCAGGCCTCGACCTCAAGGGAATCCCCTACAACAAGGTCGAAGTGAACCCCATCAGCAAGCAAGAGCTCAAGCCCCTCGGTGAGGCCCCCACCGGCCGTAAAAAGGTCCCGGACATTCAGCACCACGACGAGGTGGTACGCGACTCCACAGAGATCCTCAAGTGGCTCGACCAGACCCAGCCCGGCGGTGTTCAGTTGCTCCCCAAAAACAAAGACGAACTGGCCCTCGCTGAGACCATCGACACCTGGGTCAATGAAGACCTCACGCACATTCTGCCCACCGTGCTCTACGGCACTTGGGGAGAATCCATTAAGGCGGCAAAGCTAACAGCCGAAACGTCTAACTTCAGCCGGGTCGACAACATCAAAGTGAGCCTCTTTGGCTCAGTCGTAATGAAGTTAATCGCCAAGCGGATCCTCAAGAAACGCGGCGAAGGCAAGACCGGCGCGGAGCTCCTTAATCGAGAGCTGGACAAACTCGAAGCCTGGCTCGGCGACAAACCCTTCCTCGGCGGCGACGCTCCCGACCTTGGAGACGCCTCCACCCACGGTGCCCTGACCTGCGTTAAAGAGTTTCCCGCGTTTCACTTTATTGAGTCCCGCCCCCGCATTAACGCCTGGTATCAACGGGTCGCCGAACTCCGTCAGCCTGCCACCAACTGATCTCCCCCCATTTAGCTCGCCTCCACCCGCACCTTCACCCCGCTGAACCCCGCGTTCCCTGTGAGGGTGTCGAGGTGCTGCTCGTCGGTGAGGTCATTCAGGCTCACACCGGGGTCCTCTCGGGCCACCTTCAGCTCAACCCCCTTTCCGCCATGGCCCCAACCATGGGGCAGGCTAACCACACCGGGCATCATGGTATCACTGAGCTCAAGGGGAGCCTCCACTGCCCCCACCCGGGACTGTATCGTGACGAGCTCTCCGGAGTTCAATCCCACCTCGTCAGCATCCCCGGGATGCATCAGGAGCGTGCAGCGCCTGCTCCCTCCCGCGAGTCGGCGGGTGTTGTGCAGCCAGGTGTTGTTGCTTCGGAGGTGCCGGCGACCAATTAAAAGAAACTCACCGCGCTTTGGGGCCACCTCCGTGCACGCTTCATCCAGGCGTTTCAAATCCTGCACCAAACAATCGGGCGCCAGGCGGATGGTTTTTTGAGGCGTGTAGAGCCGCTCCGGCAGGCAGGGCTCCAGCGGTCCCAGGTCAACCCCATGGGGGCTGGCTTTGAGCTTTCTAAGGCTGAGCCCCCCCTTAAAGAGATTGAAACCAGCGCCCCGTGTCCCGCGACGCAGGCCCAGGTCCAGCAGCATCTGTGGCCCCAGCTTGCGCAGCAGACGCACACCCGTTGCCTTAATCCGATTGCCAACTCCCCCCTCCAGCACTCGAAGGCGTTCACTGAGCTCAAGCATAATCTCCCAATCGTGCTTAACCCCAGCAGGGGGAGTAAAGAGAGGCTGAGAAAATTTGGCGGTGTTTCGCACCGCGAGGGTGTGAAAAACAAGCCCGAAGTGGTCTCGCTCCAAGGGAGACGTCGAGGGCAAAATAATATCCGCGTGGCGGGTGGTCTCGTTGATAACCCGATCAAGGGAGACCATAAACTCAAGCCCCTCCATCGCTCGGGTGAGTCCCTTGCCGTTGGGGGTTGAGAGTGCGGGGTTTCCCGCCACAGTCATCAGCCCACGAATCTGCCCCTCTCCTGGGGTAACCATCTCTTCTGCCATCACCGAGACCGGCAACTCTCCACCAAACTCCGGCAAACCGCGAAGCCGGCTTCGCCACAGATCGTAATGCCCCCTCTGACCATTGGCCGCGGACATCGCCACAAGATCAAACGCCGGCCGGGTAAACATCACGCCCCCCGGCCGGTCGAGGTTAGCGGTGACAATGTTAATCACGTTAATCAGCCACGCGCAGAGCCCACCGAAGCGTTGAGTGCACACCCCCACCCTCCCATCGAGAGCGGCCCCCTCCGCAGCGCTGAACTCCGCCGCCAAGGTTCGGATCAGCGCGGCCTCCACCCCAACCACGGTGGCGACACGCTCCGGAGAGTAGGGCGAGACCGCCTCTCGAACAATCTCCAAACCCTCCGTATAAGCCTCCCACTCTCCACCGCGTACGTGCCCCTCCTCGAAGAGCGTATGGAGAAACGCGAGGAGAAACCAGGCGTCGGTCCCGGGCAAGATCCCATAATGAGCGTCGGCGCCCAGCGCGGTCTCCGTTCTACGAGGGTCCAAAACCACCAGACGCCCACCCCGTGAGCGCAGATCTTTAATCTTCTGTCGCATATTGGGAGCGGTCATGATGCTGCCGTTAGAGGCGAGGGGGTTGGCCCCCATCATCAAGACATACCGCGTGCGGTCCATGTCCGGCACGGGCAATAGGAGTTGATGACCAAACATATGAAACGCCGCAAACATATGGGGGAGTTGATCTGCAGAGGTGGCCGAAAAGCGACTGCGGGTCTTCAAAGCCTTATTGAAGAAGGCGCTCATCAGAAGAGTCCCATAATTGTGGGCGTTGGGGTTGCCCAGATAAACCCCCACCCCATACGCGCCGTGCTCCTGGCGAATCCCGTGCAGACGAAGCGCCACCTCGTCGAGGGCATCCTCCCAGGAGATTGGCTCAAACCCCCCGGAGGTTTTTCGCAAAGGCTCTCGGATCCGATCCGGATCTTCATGAATATCCTGAAGCGCGAGCGCTTTGGGACAAATGTAGCCCTGACTCAAAGGATCCTCGGGGTTCCCCCGAATCGAGGTGATCTTCCCCTCTTGAACCTCAATTTGAACGCCACAGAGGGCCTCACAAATACTGCAGGTACGGTAATGAATCACGTTGGCTCTCTCCCTGCCCTCTCCCACCGCACGAACGATCCACACGGTTAAACAAAGCGACGATTCTCTATTTACAACGGCTCAACTCTCCTTGTCTATTGGGCTCGGCCAATCCACGTTGGCACAAGATAACAAACAGAGCCTCCCCCCCGCGACTTGCCCCATCAAGTCCAATGGGCCCGTTAGGTTCGCACTCTGCTAAAGGAAAACCACGATGCCTCCCAGACTCCTCCCCCTCCTCGCTACCCTGCTCCTCCCAACCCTGCTCGCTTGTGGCGACGCCGACACCTCCAACGCCCCCCTCACCTCAGCCACCGCGCCGCAGGGCACCCTTACCCGCGCAGAGAACCACCGAGCCACACTTGAAGAGCCGTCTACCCCAACGACTCCCCCAAAAGACACCGTGCATTATTCCGAACACGCTTACGTCCAGGCGCCCGCCTCCCATCAGGCCATGACCGCGCTGCAAAAACACGTTCACTTCTTTGATCGGGACAACGACGGCTTTATCACCCTCTCCAACACCTACGACGGCCTTCGCGCCCTCGGCTTTGGCAGCGTGGCCTCCAGCGGGATGGCGGTAGCGATTAACGGCGCGCTCGGGCCCTCCACCGGCGCCACCTGGTTTGCTCCCTTCACCATCAACATCGGACTCATCCACCACGGCAAGCACGGCAGCGACACCGGGGTGTATGACGCTGAGGGCCATTATAATGCGAACGCCTTTGAGGCGATGTTTGAACTCTACGACTCCAACGAGGACGCCGAATTGAGCGAAGAAGAGTTTGAAGACCTCTACGAGGGACAATACACCGACTCGTCCGGCAGCAACGCCTCCCGGGCCGAGTTCAGTATCCTCTTTCAGCTGGCCTCCACCACCCGTACCCGCAGCGAAGAGGTGGCCTACGGTGACAGCTGGTCCTCCTACACCACCACCGAAGAGGTGTCTTACCAGGTTCTCACCCGCGAGACCCTCGAGAGTTTTTACGACGGCTCTCTCTTTTACGAGCTGGCCGGCGAAGCGATCCCCGATTGATTTCAAAGGGTTTCAGCTCCCCTCTCCCCTCAAGTCGCTTTTTCAGCTACTGAGCCCCCTCAGGGTCTTTCAGCCCCTTCCTTTCCCGGTCAAGCGTGGTAAAGGGAGGAAATCATGACCCAATCAGATCCAGATCTTGAAGAGCGCTCTATCTCCCCCACTCGTTTTCGAGCGGGCATCGCCTTTCTCGTGCTGAACTACCTCTTTGGCTGGCCCTTTCTTGTGGTGGTCGAAGCCCTTGCCCTCTACTTGGAGAGTCCCGAGCTCGCCATCCTGGGCCCCGTCGTTTACGGTATATCCTGGGCGCTCCTGGGGGTGGGGCTCTGGCTCGCCGGCCCCGAAGCGGTGACCTACCTCAAACACCACTACGAAACATTCCTTAAGAAGAGAAAAAAACGAGGTCCCTCATGAACCGGAAACTCCTCCTCTCCTTCGCGGTAGTCCTCGCTGGCTACGGTGTGTTCTGGGTAATCCACGCCGGATTTCACTCTCCCCCCGGAACACTCCGAGGGGGAGATCTCGGCCCAATCGTCTCGGTCACTCCCTGCCGTGGCGAGGCACCGAAGGATTTCTCCAACACCCTGGCCCGCTGGAAAATTCAAGGGTTCTATCATGTCTCCGAGGATGGGTTCCCTCAGGGCCCAGTAGATTGCACGTTTCATATTGAGACAACCACCGGACGCTACAAAGCCTTCTACCAAGCAGGAGCGCCCCGGCTCTACTTCAGCTTCCTCCCCCGCTACACCCACGGGTGGTTCCAAAAGCCCCCCCCCGGAGACTGGCCACAACCCCTCTACCAAGCCCCCCTCACGCCCTGGCTTATCCAGACCCTCGGCCTCCCTGAAAGCCCCCCTCGCGCCTTGGCTTATCCAAACCCTCGTTCTCCCTGAAAGCCCCCCGAGGGGTTGACAACGAGGCCGCCTCCCCGCATCTAATTCACCATGGCAAATTCGAAGACCTCCGTAGTCGCCGCGATCGGCGGCAACTCCATCATCATGGTCGGCAAGCTGACGGCCTTCGCTTTCAGCGGCTCCGGCGCAATGCTCTCTGAGGGCATTCACTCCCTCGCCGACGTGCTCAACCAGATCCTCCTGCTGGTTGGCATCCAACGCGCGGACAAGAAGGCCGACGGACAATACGCCTACGGTTACGGGCGTGAGGTCTACATCTGGGCCCTGATCTCCGCAGTAGGTATCTTCTTTCTCGGCTGCGGCGTAACCGTCTACCACGGCATCCAGTCCCTCTTGCATCCCCCCGAACAGCTCACAGATCTGACCTTTGCCCTGGTCGTCCTGCTGGTCTCCCTGCTCATCGAAGGCGGGGTCCTCACAATCGCCTACCGCGAGCTTAAACGCGCAGCGGGAGACAAGCCCTTTTTCCAATACCTCAAAAGCGAGGCCGACCCCTCCGGAGTGGCGGTGCTCCTTGAAGACTGTGCTGCGTGTGTCGGAGTCCTCATCGCGTTAACGGGGCTGGTGGCCACCCACTTGACAGGCAACGTGCTCTGGGACGCCGTGGCCACCCTCGCCATTGGACTCCTCCTCGGAGCGGTGGCTATCTGGCTCATCATCCGAAACCACGCCATCCTCATCGGCCCCTCCATCCCAGCCGAGGTCCAGGCCCGCGTTCGATTTATCATCAACAACCAGCCATCCGTTGAGAGCATCAAAGAGCTCAAAACCGTCATGCTTGACAACAACACCTACGACATCATGGCAGACATCGAGTTTCACGGGGACGTGGTTGCCCGGGCCCTCTCCGAACAAATCGAGACGGCCTACCCCGGCATCCAATCCCTCGACGACTTCAAGAAGTTCGCCGCAACCTACGCCGACGACGTCATTCACGCCCTCGGAGATGAAATTGACGCCCTTGAGGCCACCATCCGCGAGACAGTACCCCAGGCAAAATTTCTCGATATCGAGGCAAACTAGAGGTCCCCACCGGTTCCCCTCAGCCGCCCTTCTCCGGAATGTGATCGATGGCGCGAATCCCTTCGCCATCCATGATGACCCGCACCCGCTCCATGCTGACATCCTGATAGCCGGGCCCGCTGAAGAATTTCAGAATGAGGTTGATGTGATAAACTTTGGGGCACTCGACGAGGTCAACCGACTCCCGGGAGACACTGTAGAGCCGCACCGTCTGCTTGGGGTCATCGGCCCGCAAAAGAAAATGCGACACGCTAAAACGCATGATGTCATTAATGTCCAGGAGACGAATGTGTTTGTCCCCAATGCGCGCGCCGTTAAGGGAGATCTCCTTGGCGTAAAGCATGCACGTCTCGTGCTTGCTCCGGGCCTCAATCGACTCGGGCGCCCACCCGTGCCTGAAGCCGAACACTCGCTCCGGGATGCTTGAGCGGCTGATAAAATCAAAGGCTTCGCGGCAACGCCCCACCACCATACCATTGCTGCGGTCCTCAATCTGAATGCTCCGGTCCCAGAGGCGCTCTCGGAGCAGGCTGAACGAATAACGCCTGATCCAATCCTTGATTCGGTCCTTGAGGATATAACTGACCACCAACGCCGCAACGAAGGGTCCCGTGTTCAGACCATAGAGTTCCTGGCTGGCAATGGTGGCATAAGCCGCAAAGAGCATGGCAACTCCCGCGGCAATGGAAGCGACAAAATCCGTGAGGCGATTGTCCTCCTTTTTGCGCTTCACCCGCAAAAAGAGAACCGACATGGTTAACTTCTTCAGAAGTCCTTTTCGGTAAACATAATGCTCGTTGGGGATCCCATCGGCGAGAATTCTCGGATACCCCGCGCTATCACGATGAGCACGCTCCCTCACCAGCGTCTCCCTCGCCAACCCCCTTACCTTCTTGAAGGTGTCCCGAAACCGCTCGTTATCAAGTGTCTCCAACAAAATTGTCAGGTGACTCTCCACGACAATGCTGAGGTATTCATCCACCCACTGGCAGGTCTCTTCCACGATGGGGCTCACCTCGTGGCCCGCCAACAAAGGGCCCAGGCGCCGATACTCTCCCAGCACAGCCTCAACCTGATGCAGGAGTTCCACCATGCCCTCTTCAAGCTCCACCATCTTCCCGGCTCCCGCCTCCTCCAGGGAAGCGGGCAAAACCTGCACGGCCTCTCGAACATGGTCGCGAATATTCGCGCGAACCAGGCAGCCCAGGAGCCGTAGTTCATGCTCCAGGTTGTTCATGAGCTTTTGCGCGGTATTCCCTGCTCGTATTTTCTCGAGGACGCGATGAATCCGGTAGAGGGGAGAGCGGACGTAGCCGGGCTCAAGGATGGTGTCGAGGGCAAGGCGCGGGGTCTTGAAGCGGATATACCCCATAACATCGCGAAAAAATAAGCGGGTATTGTAGGTCTCCCGGTTGATACCCAGGCTGTTGGGGACAAAGAAATATGCCTCCACCTTATAACGGTTTCGGGCCCGGGTCGGGTCAATGGAGTAATCCAGCTTCACCTCGAAATGATGACTGTCGTGGGCTTCCACCCGACTCTCAATAAGGTCTTCGCTGTATTCACTGTGGCGGATCAAAGCAGAGCCTCTCCCAATACGGTCCCCCGAACCCATCCATTATAGCAACGAACACGGACCTTGGCCAACGTCCGAGAGAAAACACTGGTGAAACCAGACACTTAGCATTTGTCATTCTAAAGGTCCCCCATCCCCCCCCTCCGGCTATATTCCCCAGCTCCTCGAAAACCCAGCCCCTCTGAAAGAATCTGCATATGTGCTAGAGTATTGGTGACTCTCTGAAACCGTCAGAGCTAAACTCGGAGGATTACGATGTCTCAATTGTCTGTCCTTGGAACTCCCATTCCGGCCGAAATTCAAAGTCCCAAAGCGATAGCGAAGCACCTTAGCAAAACCGGCGCTATCCCCAAGGAGCACAGATCCCACCTCAGCAAGGCCATCGCCGAACGCTTTAAGCTCAAAGAGAACGACACCATTGACCGCAATCGGCACTGTTTCTTCAGCGCGAACGACTTCAACGCGTACACTCGGGAGCGTGGAATTACCCTGCCGCAAGCTGGACTGCAGGCACCAACCTCCCCGGGAGCCCTCTCATCCAAGCTCATGACCGAGAAACAATCCAACGAGATCCAGGCTCTCTCCGCGGAGATGGCCGCGTTAATGGAGAGGCTCTCCCCCAAAAAAGAGACGGGCCCCAAACCTCCCAAAGCCCGTGCTTGGCGGGAGCCCAGAACCTCAGCGGGGCCCGTTGCCACCACTCGAGTCGCCATCGAAACGGAGATGGCATCAGTGAGCCTTGATAAACCAGCCCATGCCCACAGCCTGATCGCAGCAATAAACGACCCGGAGCAACCTGAGATCACCAATTGGACATTAATCCAAAGCGCAGAGACCACCACCATCACCGATGAGCAAACCGGCGACGAGGTGACCCTCCCCCTCTTCACCGTGGAGTTGGAGAGCGGGCAGGGAGCGGACGCCTATTTTATCGAGATCAGCACAGGCCCCATCCCCTATGGAAACGAAGGAGCCGGACTAAAGGTTAATCAAAGCATCCTCGATTGCTGGCTTCGCGCCTGCGAAGAAATCGGAGGGAGCAACGGCGCAAAAGCCTCCCTGCAAAATCTCACCGAGGCCTTCAACCGCATCGCCACCACCGCCAAACTCCCTATCCACCTGGATCTCACTCCGGGGGGCGAGTTTCTGCAAAAGAAGGGGGAGGCCACATTCAGCGTCAGGCGGGCCGACCACATACGCCTCTCCCTCCCCAGCCAGGCCAACGTGCAAATCCCTCTGGGGAACGTCGGCAAAAAGGATTTCCTCACTCTCTTCAATAAAGCGGACGCCCGCTCCAGCTTTTCTCGTTGTCAGCAAGAGGCCGCGCGCTTCGTCTCCGAACAGCTCCCTGACCACGGGCAAACCGACAATATGCGCTCCCTCTTCTCCCTCTACCTCTTTCACCTGACCCGCCTTCACAGCATCTGTCAGGCCAACGACAAAAAGCACCAAAAAGGCCTCCCCTTGGACAATGAGAAGGACATTCTTAACTGCCTGTGTAAAGCCCCCATCAATGATCTGATCCGAATGGGCTTAACCTCCGTCGAGAAGTCTGCGCTCTTTGACACTGCATGCGAGCCTGGCCATGAAGAAGACACCTTTGTGCTCATCCCGGAGTTTAACACTGCCCTCAATCACGCCATCGGCCAGGCCGGAGGCGCGGGCAACACCGAGGCCTACACCCAGGCCCGTAATCAGTCGATGTATTTTGCTCACAACCCCAACGAGATCTTTCTTCCCTCGACCCGCTACGTCAACATGGGCAACCAACCCGAGAACCAGCTCTACACTTACGGAGACCAAGTCTCTTCAAGTAACCGGGAGTTACTCAAAGAAGAGAAATGGGGCCGGCGCTCCGCGTGGAAGCCCGAGTACCCCCTGGTGATGACCGACAACTTCGTGGAGCCGGTCCTCACAGACCGAACGGCCGTAGCCGTCTGGGAGCAACGCAGTCGCAATTCTCCCCTCACCACAGCGCTCCTCCCCCAAAACACCGGTGAGACAACCGGCAGCCCCTCCCCCGCCCTGCCGACCATGCTCCGGCAGATCTCCCATCGGGAGTGACGAGCACCCCATGTAAAATCAGGTGCTTGCAGTCCTAAAACGATACCAGGGCCTAAAACCTCATTTCCTGGTTGTTTTTTTTGAATTTCAACGCTAGTCCAGCTTCAATGTACCGGATCTACAAGAGCATCGACATCGACTTTGCGCACCACGTCCGCGGTCATCAAGGCGCGTGTATCAACATTCACGGCCACACTTGGAAATTTGAGGTGGGTCTTGAGGCGAGTGAACTCGACCCGCAGGGCTTTGTCGTCGACTTTGGCAAACTAAAATCCGACGTACTCAACCCCTGCCACGCTTTCCTCGACCACAGCTTCGCCATCGGCGCGGCCACCTACGAAGACCTCAAGGACAACCTGGAGCCCGTGGGAGTAGCGCTCCTCTCCAGCCGAGAGACGCCTGACCCAAACCACGAGAAAAAATGCCCTCCCCTGCAGCTCAATGGCGCAAAAGCCCACTATCCCGGGGGCATGAAAGTTGCGGTATTCCCCTTCAGCCCCACCAGCGAGCGTATCGCCAAATGGCTCTACGAACTGGCAGTTGAAAAGCTTGAAGATGGTCGAGTGCGGGTTGCGTTCGCCCGAATCTACGAGACCCTCCACCCCGTGGAGGCCGTCGCGGAGTTTATCCCTGCTCCGCCTATCCGCTCTCTATAGCGAGCGAATTATCCCCAAAACATGGGGCGCCCAATAAGACTCACAGAGGCCTGCCAGCAGCAGCACCACCAACGCTCCCAGCATCACCAGCGCACTGCGCCGAATCTCCAGCCGAAAACGAGGCGCCATAAAGCGATGCCAGAGCAACGCCTTGGAGATACCAATCGCCGCCACCGCGCCAATGATATAAGCCCCGGCCTCCAGCATAAGATGGGGCAGGATGGCCACGATTCCCATGAGGCTGGCCACCAGAGGGTCCGCCCCCCCCACCGTAAAACTCTGCTTAAATAGAAGCGTCAAGGTCAAGCCCCAAACGCAGGCGTTCCAAGCCAGAGTCAGCAACGCGGCGTAGCCCCGATAGAAAAACGCCAGGAGACAGATGGAGCAGAGCACCATGGAGTTGTGAAAGAGGATGCTCCGCAGATCTCCAAAGTTGCGTTCGTAGAGAGTGCTGGCTGGATTTATGTGTGCAATGTCCAGAACAAACCCAAACCCATCCCGCAGAGAGTCCGGGTCTCCGACAAACCCCACCCCCACAAAAACCAAAAACATACCGATAAACATAGCCAGGATATCCACGGCCTCGTTGCGCACATCAACATCCGCCAACACCACATTGAAACGCGTCGTGAGAGCAGCGGTCGCGAGAAAAATTGAAATAAGCCCGCTCTCATCCAGCCCCAGGATACGGTAGACCAGAGCCAGGGTCACCAGGGTCACCACAAAACTCTCAAGAGTGAGCTGAGTGTGTCGCCCCCACCAATGCCTCTTCAGGGGAGAGAGAAACGCATGGGAAAGAAAGGTAGTCTCTTTTTTGACCAGGATGGCCAGGCAGGCCGAGAGTTGCTCGGCGCTGATCACTCCCCTGTCCACCAGAACATCCCCGAGCTTTCTTCCCGTCTCCCGCTGAACAGCCAGGGCCGACTTCACCTCTTCATCGGAGACCCCATAAAGCGCCTTCACCACCTTGCCCAGGGGCTTGCCCGTAAAATCCTCCGCCCTCCCTCGACTCCCAAAGTCGTCCGGCGCGGAGAGCTCGGTTATCGGCGCTGAGACATCTCCCTCACTCATAACACTATTCTATCCGAAAGGTTGACTTCATTGCCAACTCCACCCCGCTTTTCTCCTACCCTGTGTCAGGGTTCAGGCGGAGCCACCAGGGCCAACTCTGCCTCCACAGCAGCCTTTAAACTCTCAAGGTCAACAGCGTCCAGCAAGAGCCCGTTCACATAGACCGCAGGAGTCCCCGGAACACCTACATCCTCCCCAACCTGAAGATCCCGCTTAAGGGCCGGGCGCTGCCTTTTCGTGCTAAGGCATTCGATGAAATCATCTCCATCAAGCTTAGCCAACTCGGCGTAGCGCTCGAGATCTTCGAACTCCAAACGGGATTGATTGTCAAAGAGCCGATCGTGGTAGTCCCAAAACTTACCCTGCTCCCCTGCACAGAGAGCCGCCTCGGCTGCACCACGAGCGTCGACATGGGCCGGAACGGGAAAGTGCTTGAAGATAACCCTCACTTTATCGGGAAACGCCCTCACCAACGCGTCCAGCCTTGGACGCAGACGAGCGCTGAAGGGGCATTGAAAATCACCAAACTCAACAACCCTAACCAAAGGGGCCTCCGCCCCCTTCGCCGCGCCCACTGCGTCCAACTCCACCCGAGCGCGGACAGGCTCTTCCAGCAAAATCTTCAAACCCGCCTCTCTCTGCAAGAGTAGAAAATACTCGCGCATCGCCTTCTTACGCGCCTCACCGGAGAGGTAGTCGGAGATGCGGTCATGAAAATCGTCAAAAACCGCCTCAGTGGCCATGGGCTGAATGCTCTTAACAAAAAAATCCTCGATATCCGCCCGAGCTGGTGGAACCATGTTCTCCTCGACGAAATTATCCACCACCACCTGCCCAGAACGTAGAAAACGCTCCTCCACCTGCGTCTCAATCATGTCCGCGATCACCATCTTCTGAATCGCCTGCATTCTCAGGTTGTAGCGCTCCTTCTCCAACTTCTCGAGATCCCGCTGAATGGTTTTATCGAGCTGCTCCTCGGTAATGGATTTTCCTGCGTAGGTCGCCACCACCACTGGCGCTTTAACTGCAGCCTCTTCCTCCGAAACAGTCTCTGGTTTGTCTCCGGAGCTGCACCCCGCCACCAGACAGACGCTCCCAACAAAAACGAGCCAACTCCCCATGCTTTGTTTTGTACTCATCTTCCCTGCCCTTCCTGCCAGCCCTTCGGCCGGGGTCCCGAATTGCGGGTGCGCTTCTTTGCGCCCGCCCTGCCATATTTTACAACAAAACGGCACTTCATTCCCACGGGGTCCGGCGAAAATTAAATACAAGTCCAGGGTAAGCCCACAGCAACAACCTCAGCTCTCTTCTTGTAAGAGCTGTTTTTCAAGTGATAACCTCACCACTCCTCCAACCCAAGGGATCGGACACCATGCCTTACCAGCAAGAATACAACGTCGCGCTCCAAGCCGTGGCTCACGCGTCAAAACTCTGTAGTCAGATTCAGGACCAGCTTCTTGACACCGAGACCCTGGTCAAGAGTGATCAAAGTCCCGTCACCATCGCCGACTTTGTCTCCCAGGCCCTCATCATCGCCACGCTTCAGGAGCACTTCCCCGACGACGCTGTCATCGGCGAAGAAGACAGCTCCGATCTCAAACATCCCCACAACGCTCCCCTCCTTGAAACCATCACCCAATGGGTGCAGAAGGTTCACCCTCACGCCACCTCCGACGATATTCTTCGCTGGCTCGATTTGGGACGACCCACCCACGCGCATCAACGCTTCTGGACCCTTGATCCCATCGACGGCACCAAGGGGTTCTTGGCCGGCCGACAATATGCCGTCGCGTTGGCCCTGCTTCACGAAGGAGAGATCGTCGTGGGAGTGCTCGGCTGCCCCAACCTTCCCGGTGAAGGCGACCAACGGGGGTTTCTCTTTGGCACCTTCCAGGGCCAACCCGCCCGGCAGATCCCCCTGCACACCGATTCGCCCACCACCACCATCACCGTCCACGCCCCAAAAGCCCTCTCCCAAACCCGCTTCTGCGAGTCCGTAGAGTCCGGACACTCCAACCACGATCACTCCGCTCAAATCGCCTCCAGGCTGGGGATCACCGCCCCCCCCTACCGAATAGACAGCCAATGCAAATACTCTGCGGTCTCCCGGGGAGACGCCTCCATCTACCTGCGCCTGCCCACTAAGAAAGATTACCGAGAAAAGATATGGGACCACGCCGCCGGTGTGGCCTTGGTGAGAGCGGCGGGGGGAAGAGTAACCGACGTCGATGGCGCCCCCCTCGATTTTACTTGTGGACATACGCTGGAAAACAACCGCGGGGTCATCGCCACCTGCGGCCCGATTCACGACGAGGTGATCTCCGCGGTTCAGGACGTTCTCTGAACTGGCAATGACGCCGAAGAGAGTGTCTCCAGGGTTTACCGCCCAAGAGCAACGTCCCCTGGGCGAGTCGCCACCTGAGTCACGGCACCGCTCTCAAGGCAGAGAGCGCTAAGCTGCCTCCCCCAGACACACCCCGAGTCCAAGCCAAGGCAGCTTCCCTCCTGATGCACCCCCAACGCAGCCCAGTGCCCAAAGACGATCCGTTCGGAAGGCTGCCCCTTCCAATGACGAAACCACGGCAGAAAGCCCTCAGGCAGCTCCTTCAGACCTCCGAAGAAACCCAGATTCAAACGTCCCTCCCCCGTGCAAAGACGCATTCTTGTAAAGACGTTAAGCAGAAACTGGTGTCGCTGATGATCCGTCTCAGCCTCTTCAAAGTGAAACACCGGCTCACCGCGATAGAAACTCAGAAAGGACGCCGCGTCCTCCCCCCGCAAGAGGGCCATCAACTCATCACTAAAGCTCTGGGCCTCCGCTAGACTCCACCCCGGCAAGAGCCCGGCATGCACAAAGCTCCATTCATTCCTGCGCAGGTAAAACGACTGTCCCAAAAGCCACTGGCGAAACTCCTCTCGACGTGACCATCTCAAGAGCGGCCCGAGGGTGTCCCCAGGACCAGGCTCCTGGGCCCCGCACAGGAGCGCCAAAAAATGAACATCATGATTCCCCAACACCGTTTTGACCGCTTCTCCCTGCTCAAGCGCCCACCGTGCAACCTCCAAAGAGGCGGGACCGCGGTTAACCAGATCCCCCAGGAGAACAAGAGCGTCGACGCCTTCCCGATAATCAATCGCGCTCAAGAGCTCCTGAAAGGTATCAAAGCAGCCCTGAATATCCCCAACAACGTAAGTGGCCATGGTTTCACCTCGGCAAAGGAGCGACATCGTTCGAGTCCTATAGTCCCCGATACACCCGTTTGCATCGAATCGGAGTGTTGTGTCAAACTCAACCAAACAGCTCCCTTCAGTTACGGAAGATCTCCATGTTCACAACACGGTCCCTCTCCAGCAACCGCGTCTTCATCTATCACTTCCTGCGAAGGTCCATGCGCTATCACTGTCCGATGACCGCCTGCCTGCGCATTGACGTCACCGACACCCTCCAGCGCATTGAAGAGTGCCGCGCGGCTGGAAGAAAAGTCAGCTTCATCTCCTCCCTCACTCTCGCTACCGCAAAAACCGTTGAAGCTCACCCACGCCTCAACCAGCGCCTCTACCACGGCATCTTCCGAAAGGTCCTCGTGACCTTTGACCACATCACTGCAGGGCTGGTGGTCGGTCGTAAAGAACCCACCGGTGAAGAAATCCTCATTCCCCTCACGATCCGAAACCCCCACCAACACTCCATGGAAGAGATTCATGAGTTCATCAAGAACACCAAGACCAAGCCCCTTGGTGGACTGGAGGCATATGACAAACTCCAAAAGGTGCGGAAGCTCCCCAAATTCTTGATCGGCGTCGCTCAGTTTTTTATGCGCATCAACCCCGGGGTCGCTGACAAGCGCTTCAGCACCTACGCCCTCTCTTCGGTCACCGCCAAAGACACCGTCGCCATCGGAGGGCACACCACCGCCAACCAGACGACATTCTTTCCTGCCAACCTTCGCGACGAGGTGCTGGCCGTCAACGGCGCACCCGCCGTCAGAAAAGTTCTCTTTATCGGACTCTCCGCGGACCACTTCGTGGTGGACGGGATGGACCTGCAGCGCGCCATCACCACGTTTCAAACCTTCATGGAAAACCCCGATACACTGCTCGGCGAATAAGCCCCACCCTGGACATTCCTGCCCATTCCCCACTACCCTTGACTGAACTCACCGGGGGAGCAGCCATGTTCAAGCGTTTGTTGGAAAACTATATCATCCTCGTAACCTCCCGCCCCCGATGGACCCTCGCCATCTTCGGGGTCGTCTGCGTCATCGCCACTCTCCCCGCCAAAAACATCGTCCTCGACAACGACTTCCGTAAAATGGTCTTTCAAGGCCAGGAGGACGTCGCCTTCATGGACCAGCACACCGACA
>JAZAIZ010000261.1:0-2313 GCA_036230545.1 Myxococcota bacterium | reverse complement strand
TGATGAGATCGATCAGGCCTCGGCAGAGTACAATCAGTCGTTTTTTTTAAGCATTCGTGATCGCGAGAAATTATACCTCTCTAAGGTGCAAAAATACCTCGCCAACATTGAAGCTGGAACCTTTGGGATTTGCGAAGCATGCGAAGAGCCCATCAACCAAAAACGCCTTGAAGCACGCCCTGTGACCACTCTCTGCATTCGGTGCAAAGAAGAGCAGGAAATGGAAGAGCGCAGCTACGGCTAAGCCCTACTCAATATTGGCCACCTGCTCCTTAAATCGTTCCACCTCTCCCTTCAACTCAATGACTCCCCGGGTGACCTGCTCGTCCGAGCTCTTTGAGCCAATGGTGTTGGTCTCTCGCAAGAGTTCCTGGGCGAGAAAGTCCAAAGAGCGCCCCACCTCCCGGCCTTCGCTCAGTTTCTCGTCAATTTGGGCAAGGTGAGCCCCCAGGCGGTCGATTTCCTCACTGATGTCCGCACGATCCGCAAAAAGGGCCACCTCCCGTGCGAGGAGTTGTGGATCCGGGGCAACGCCGCTGCCATCGAGCAATGCCTCAACCCGCTCACTCAATTTGCCCTGATACTCCAACGCCACACGCGGCGCTCGCTCAGCGATCCGACTCCGGAGCTCCTCCATGGAGTCACAGAGGCTCCCCACGATCTCTGAAAGCCGTGCGCCCTCCGACTCCCGCATCCCCACCATGGCCGCCAACGCCCGCCGGGCCGTGGCCTCAACCACCCCCCAGTGCTCCTCGGCCAGCTCCAACGAGCGTCGAGGGTCAATCACTCCCGGCAGCTGCGCGATGTTTTGCGGCCCCAGCCCAAGCCCCTCAAAGACGTTTTGGTAGGCCTTAGCGACGTCTTCGTTCACCGACACCAGCGCCGCCGCGTCCGTTTGCTCCACAAACACCGAGAGGCTCACCGAGCCGCGAGCGACGACCTCACGAATCACCCCCTCCAGCGCCGCCTCGTAGCGACTCAATCCCGAAGGCAATTTAATGGAGGCCTTCAAGAAGCGTCCATTGACGCTCTTCGCCTCAATCGAAACCGCGATCCCCGCCTCTTCGGTGGTCGCCGCGCCAAATCCTGTCATACTTCGAACCATGGTCATTTCCTATTTCTTAAACAAGCGCCCCAGCGCCTGGTCCGGATCGCAATCGGATCCCTTATCTCCGGTAATCTGCCCGCGCAGCTGCTCGGTGTGTGTCAGCCAGGCCTCACGAACATTCGCGGGCACCTCCAGCTCCACCAGCACATCTTCGAGGATCTTCTTGCGCCGGGCAAATTGCCCCCCCATAATGGGGTGCGCCCGGTGAGCCTCCCGCAGCGACCGGCCCTCGTAGGCCACGTCAGCTCCGAGAAAACGGGCCGCAAATTGAAACTCGAAGGTTTTGATGCGCTCCGGATCGACATTTCGGAAGAAAAAGCCAATCATGACGTCTTCGAAGACCCGATCCACAAAGAGGTCAATAACCTCCCGGAGCTTGATCTCTCCGCCTAATTGTTCGTAAAGAGTGTCACTCATCGTTTCGTCAATGCCCTGCGCCGCTGGAGTCTGGTGTGAAAAATTCAAGGCCCATGTCCCTGAACCTGCTTACCCTCTTGGTGGGTACTCTGTCCACCCTGCACTGCGCCGATCCCTCGGGCCCATCCTCCACCGTCACATCCCCCGGTCGCCAGTTCACCATGACCACCATCCAAATCGAGGAGCGTCGACAGGGAGAGACCCTCTGGACCGGCAAGGCCGCCAGCTCTGAGGGTGACTTCGCCCAAACCAGCGTTAAGGACCTGGTCCTCACCCGTCCAGCCCAGGGGCCCGGCCAAACGGTATTCACGGTAGCATCCCCCAGCGCCGACCTAAACCTCGCCCAGGGCGTGGCCCACTTCAAGGACGTGCGCATCGAGGACAGCGCCGGGAGAACCCTCAACGCAGGCCAGGCCCACTATTCGGAGGCCAACGAGGCCATCGAGGCTGAAGGCCCCACCGTGATGCAGGCAACCGAGATGCAGGTGTCGGGCACCCGGGCCCGTCTCAACCTGGTCAGCGGGGCGCTACACATTGAGGGCCCCATTATGGGCACCCTCACTCCTCCGATTCCTCCACAGTCACCACCAAAATCTCGCTGACCCGCAAGCCACGAGCTTCCAGCTGCGTTCGGAGCCGACCGGTCTCCGCCTCCAGCAGACGCCTAAGGTTGGTGTCTCGCACAAAGAAGGTCGCCCGAACACCACCACCTTCCAGCACATCAATGGAGCAGCGCAGGTCTTCAAAGACCTCGTCCCGAATCAACACGTGAAACCCCTGTCCTCCAT
>JAZAIZ010000260.1:0-2559 GCA_036230545.1 Myxococcota bacterium | reverse complement strand
GCAGCCCTCGTCGGCGAGGCGAGCGCGAAGCATCTCCACAAGAGGCTGCAGAATTTCCCCTCGCTCGGAGCTTTCACGGCGCATGGAGATCTCACGCCCCAGCTCACTCCAGTCTCCCAGAGCGAGCGAGTGAACCTGACTCACGCGATCATCAGCCAGCTTGACAGTCTGCACACACTCGCGCGCCCGAAAAAAAGTGAAGAGTTCATCGGCACTCGCAAGGTAGTCCTCCACCTTCAGCACCACATCGTTGTGCTGGAGGGCCTGATCACGCATAGCATGGGCTTTCTCAATTTCGGACTCTACGCCCTCTACGAGTTCCTTTGCATCCACAAGCACCAGAGGCCTAAACGAGGCACTCAGGACCTCAAAGACAGGGTCTGTCTCCGCATAAAAAGCCGGCCACAAAGCCTCGATCCCAAAAAAGTAATTCTCATCCCGCACCTCGTCCACCATGTTATTGAGCCGACGGCTCGGGATCTCAATGGTGTCCCCAAGGCCTCGCAGTCGGGCCTGACATCTGAACTTGGTCTCGGGCGAGAAGAGAATCTCACGAACCGG
The DNA here is from genome assembly GCA_036230545.1 of Myxococcota bacterium. Classification (GTDB taxonomy): domain Bacteria; phylum Myxococcota; class XYA12-FULL-58-9; order XYA12-FULL-58-9; family JABJBS01; genus CAXGXL01. The sequence goes on along the minus strand of JAZAIZ010000260.1, from coordinate 1,998 downwards.
AAAAATACTCGCCTGCTGCCACTGGGCGACAATCCTCTGGTGAGCGAGCTCGAAGCTGTGAATGGAGGTGATCTCATCACCAAATAAATCAACGCGAAGGGGGTGGGGAAGGGCGGGGGGGAAATAGTCAACAACGCTCCCCCTCACCGCAAAAGTCCCTGGGTCTTCGATAAAATCAACGCGCTGGTAGCCGTTAGTCAGAAAGGTTTTTATCAGCGTGTCCCGCTGAATCTCCCCCCCAACGGTCAACACAACCCTAAATTCCTCAAACACGGCGTCGGTCATCCAACGCCCCATCACCGCGCTTACCGGCGCCACCAACCAACGCGGGCCCCGACCAAAAAGCAAGCGCTCCCTCAGAGCCAGCCGCTCTCCGATCCCCATCGAGTCCGGAGACACCCCCTCAAAAGGGAGGTGCCCGTCGGCCGGAAAATAGACGATATCTTTCATCCCAAGCCCGACAAGATCCGAATAAACCTGCTTCGCCCGCGCCTCCGTGGCTGTGACAATCGTCGCGCCCTCCTCGCCGTACTCCCGAACCAGCCAATAGGGCAGGGCGACACCCTCAAGTCCGGTGTAAACAATGGGTTCAAGGCGGGAAGACAAGACGTCGGTCATAGCTCCACACCAACCACAGCGTGGCCCGCATCGTCAAGAGGCTTAAAAAATAGGCTCTCCCCCAAAAGAGTGCTAGGCTCCCCCATGCCCAAAGCTTCGCTGCTCCCCCTCCTTCTTTTCTCGTTCATCACTCACCTCGGGGGCTGTCAAACCACCGCCTCCCCCCTGGAGCTAAAGACCTCCGTGAAAGGGTTTAACGAAAACCTGCGCTGGGAACGCTTTGACGCCGCAGCCACCTTTCTTCCTCCCGCGGAACGAAGCGCTTTTGTCCGACACTACCTTGAGCTCCAGGAGGACCTCTCCATCCAAAACCTCGAAGTGAGAAACGTCCAACTCCACGAGCAGGAAGAAATCCCCCGAGCTCAGGTTTTAATCCTCGCCGAATACTATCTCCTCCCCAGCACCGTGGGTCACCGCCAAACCCTCACCCAGGAGTGGGAGTTTCAGCAAGGGGTATGGCTGCTGGTGGACCCCGGCTTCCAGCCACAACTACCTCAAAAAAAACAGATTCCTCCCACTCAGGACGCCGCCGGCCCCGGATAAGGCGCCTTTATTCGCTTTCCTTGTCTCAATGATTGACGTTCCAGACGCGTAACGCTAAACGACGCTTATGGCAGTATTTACGGGACTCACACAGCAGCATTTTGACACCTATGCCCGAGAAAAATGGTCGAGCATGGTACACAACCTCGCTCGCATGAAAGGCAAGGATGTCGCCTTCGCCCTCTCGGAGCACGCCGCCCAAAGCCTCCTCTCGGAGCTCGGCGGACTGCAAAGAGCCGCCTCCGACGAGATCCCCAACATCACCAACCAAAAAAAAGTAGACTCCCAGTGGGTCTATTGGTTTCGAGACCCTGAAGAGCGAAAAAACCTCAAATCCTTCCTCGAGAAGACCCCGCTCAACCAAAACGACATTTTTAGTGTTGCCGCACAGGAAAAGCACATCACCCTCGCGCTCATCATCCGAAACGAGGAGGTCTGGGTCGGCCTTCGCACTCCCCACGGAGCCACGGTTGATCATCGAAACCTCACCGCCAAACTCGAAAAGTCCTGGGAGCGCGAAAAGTTTTTTGAACTTCTCCAGGAGCTGCCGGAGGGAGCTCAGGTTGGCATCGGCGACGATCTGCAACCCACCCAGGATATCACCCTGGAGACCGTCTCCCTTCACGCCGCCGACATGAAAACCTCCACGCATACCTGGACCCTGGGTACCTCTATCCCCACAGCGGACGCTATCCAGCTCGGGCCCGACCTCGCAGACCTGATTCATCGGTGGATAGGCGCGCTAATTCCCCTCTACCGCTTTGCCGCCTGGACACGCGAGAATGACTTCATTGAGGTCAACAAAAAGATTCAAGAAGAAAAAACGCAACGACGCCA
>JAZAIZ010000259.1:0-19887 GCA_036230545.1 Myxococcota bacterium | reverse complement strand
TGCCACCAGCGGTGGCGCTCCTCGACCCGCACCGTCCCGACTGCGCATTTCCCTTCAAGGGACTCTGCGCTGCCGGCGTCGCGTTTATGCTCGCCATAGCACTCAGGAGAGCCCTCCGAGAGCAAGGGCACTTCACCACCCGACCCCAGCCGGACCTGCGACGCTACCTCGATGTGGTGGCGGTCGCGACGGTCGCAGACATGGTCCCGCTCCAGGGGAACAACCGCGTCCTCGTCGCCGCCGGGCTACGGCAGATGGCGTTGCAGCAGCGTCCCGGCCTCAACGCCTTAATGGCCGTCTCAAAAATCGATCCCCATCAGATCAACGCCTCAGACCTTGGATTTCGCGTTGGCCCCCGCATCAACGCACGGGGACGACTCGACCACGCCGGAGCCGGCGTAGAGCTTCTGCTCACTTCAGACATGCCACGGGCGAAGGAGCTGGCTGAGATCCTCGACCAGGCCAATCAGGACCGACGGCAACTTGAGAAAGACACCGTGGAGATCGCCATCGCCCGGGTTGAAGACCAAACCCTCGACGCCCGCGCCACCCTGGTCCTCTATGATCCTCAGTGGCACCCGGGCATTCTTGGGCTGGTGGCCTCCCGACTCGCGCGACGATTCTGCCGCCCCACCGTGGTCATCGGTGAAGGGGGCAAAGGCTCAGCCCGCAGCATCGACGGTGTCAACATTCACGCAGCTATGTCCGCCGCCGGGGAACACACCGAGCGCTTCGGCGGCCACCCCGCCGCCGCGGGATTGACCATCCTCCCCGAAAACATCCCCGCCTTCCACGAGGTCCTGGAAGGGGCCGTCCAAGAGCAAAAAGGTGCTCCCCCCTTCACCGCAAGCCTCGCGCCGGATCTGGAGCTCGACCCGGAGTCACTCGATCTCGCCATGGTGGACGAATTAAATCAACTCGCCCCCTTCGGTCAGAAAAACCCTGAACCGCTCTTTCTCTCCAAGGGACTCCCCGTGCAGTCCAGACGCGTGGTGGGCCAGACCCACCTCAAGCTCGTGCTTGGACAGGCCCGGCACGACGCCATCGCCTTTGGCCTCGGGGAGCACCTTCACACCCTGGGCAGCCACGTGGACGTCCTCTACCGCATCGAACGCAACGTGTTCCGCGGCAATGAGACTCTTCAGTTAAAAATTGAAGACCTCCGCAGCTCCCCTCCCCTGAGCTGACAAAGAAGCTACGTGTCCCCCCTCATTGCCCGCCCTCCTAAAATCTCGTAGATTTTCCCAAAACCTTCACGCAGAGGTGACCATGCCCACCAATCAGGAGCTCATCTCCCTTGTCGAGCAATACAGCGCCCACAACTACCACCCCCTCCCCGTGGTGGTCGCCGAGGCGAGCGGGGTCTGGGTGAAGGATGTCGAGGGGAGGCGCTACATGGACATGCTCGCCGCCTACTCCGCGGTGAACTTTGGGCATTGCAACCCGGACCTCATCACCGTCGCTAAGAAACAATTGGACAAGGTCACACTGACCAGCCGAGCATTTCACAACACTGAGCTTGGCCCCTTCTGCGAGGCCCTTGCAGATCTCTGCCGCATGGAGACCGTGCTGCCTATGAACACCGGCGCCGAGGCCGTGGAGACGGCGCTCAAAACCGCCCGAAAATGGGGCTACCTGCAAAAAGGAGTCCCCGCAGACGCCGCAAAAATAATCGTCTGCGCTGGCAACTTTCACGGGCGCACGACCACCATCATCAGCTTCAGTGACGACCCCCAATGCCGAGAAGGTTTTGGTCCTTTTACTCCAGGATTTGAGGTGATCCCCTACGGAGATCTCACCGCGCTGCGTGCAGCCATCGACGACACCACCGTGGCCTTTCTGGTGGAGCCCATTCAAGGCGAAGGGGGCGTCATCATCCCCCCCGAGGGCTTCCTCCAAGAGGCCCGCGCCCTCTGCACTCAAAACAACCTCCTCTTCATCGCCGATGAAATTCAATCGGGTCTCGGCAGAACCGGCAAGACCTTCGCCTGCGAGTGGGAGGAAGTTCAGCCCGACATCTACATTCTCGGCAAGGCCCTGGGAGGAGGGCTCGTGCCCATCTCCGCCGTGGTCAGCTCTCGAAAAATCCTGGACGTCTTCAAGCCCGGAGATCATGGCAGCACCTTTGGTGGCAACCCCCTCGCTTGCGCCGTAGCCCGCCGCGTGATTGAGCTCCTGAATACCCAGCACTACCAACAACGTGCGCAGAGCCTCGGTGAAGATCTGGCCAGTCGTATTCGCGCGGCCAATTTTGATTGCGTCCAGTCCCTGCGCGCACGCGGCCTCTGGATAGGCATCGAAATTAAAGAGTCAGCCGGCCTCGCCCGACCATATTGCGAAGCCCTGATGGCTCGGGGAATGCTGTGCAAGGACACCCACCAGCAGACCATTCGAATCGCGCCGCCGCTCTCCATCTCCGAAGAGGAACTCGACTGGGCCTTCGAGCGACTGGAGGCAGTGCTGAATGCCCCCTAAGTCCTGGGCTGCTGCAGGTGCTTCTCCAGCAACCCCCTGAGCATCTCCCCACTCACCGGCTTCGAAAGGTGCTCCGTCACCCCGGCCATTAAGAGTTCTCGTTTTTTCCCCTCAAGGTCATCACCGGTCATAGAAAAGATGGGCGCAGGCTCCAAATGCGTTTCCACCTCATTGGCCCGGATAATCCTCGTCACCTCAAACGCATTTGAATTTGTTGTGTTGTGTTCGAGCAGTATCGCATCAAAGATTCGCTGCCTTGATTTTTGAAGAGCTTGTTTCCCATCACTGGCGAGCTCTACTCGAAAGCCCATCCCCAAAACCAACTGCTCTAATGTCTCCCGGGTAGACACATCCTCGTCCACCACCAAAACAACCGGCCCGAAGAGTTCTTCTTCCAAATCGTCACCCTCTTCCAGCACAAGTTCCTGCTCCTGCTCCTCATCATCCATCACTGCGACGGGAAGCTGCAGCTTAACCCAAAAGCGGGTTCCCTCTCCGGGAGCGCTCTCCACCCCAATCTCGCCTCCCATCAACTCCACCAACTCCTTGGAGATCGCCAGGCCCAAACCACCAACACCGGTCGACTCAGCTCCTGCGTTGGGCGCCTGTACGAAAGGCTCAAAGATCCGAGCCTGCTCCGCGATGGGGATCCCCGGACCGGAGTCTTTCACCGAGAGCAGCAGTTCAGCACACTCCTCCACCATGCAGCCCTCAACGCTCACCTCAATAAAGCCCCGCTTGGTCCATTGAACCGCATTATGCAAAAGGTTCGCGACGATTTGCCCCACTCTCCTCACGTCCCCTGACACACCATCCGGTGCTGTGGGGGCATAGCGATAACTCCACTCTACTGGATGATGAACCGTCAAAACCGAGTAACGCTCCACCAGACGCTTGATCTCCCTGTTCATGTTAAACGCCTCTATGTGAAGCGCGTATTGAGGAGACTCCGCCTGTTGAAGCTCAAGGATGTCCCCGGCCAGCCCGAGGAGGTTCTTGGCTGACTCGTGAATATTCTCAAGCCACCCCCGCTGATCAAGACTGAGATGCGTCTCCGAAAGAAGCTCCGCAAAACCCAGCAAGACACTCACCGGAGCACGAAAATCGTGACTGAGAGCGGCCAACAATCGATTCTTGGTTCGCAGCTGCTCCAGGGCCTCTTCCAACTGCTTGGACTGCTCTTCAAGTTTCACATCCGCGATCGCAGATCGGGCGACGTGATCGGTAGAGGCCTCTTGGAGTTTCTCCAGAGTGTCCCTCAGCGTCACCGCGTTTCGTACCAGAGCGCGAAGTTGATAGGCCTCGGGAGCACCCCGCAGAAGATAGGTATAGCCCAACTCAAAGTAGCGTTCCTGAGCGCTCTTCGTCGCGTTGCGAGTAAGCGCGATCGCCTCAAAGCCACCCGAGGCGCTCCTCTTAAGTTCTTCAAGGAAAGCCAGGGGATCATCACTTGAGATGTCGAGATCCACAAGAATTACTCGGGGCCCCACCCGCTGCCGATAAATCTCCGCGTCCACACAGGCGGCGACCTCGTAAAATTCGTACGAGTCCTCACGCAACAGCTCACGGAGCTGCAAGCGTAATTCAGGCAAATCACTAATAATCAGAACACGTGGGCCTTCCACCACCTCGCTCCTTCACCACACCCCGCCGCCCGCTTCCTAACCAACCCAACCCTCAGCTCTCTCCCAATAAACACGCACCGCGCCGCTACCCCATTGCCACCGAACTAAAGCCGATAACATCACTTCAGAGCTGGGTGCCCTGATTGCACGAAATCACGAAACTTGGCAAGGCCTTGAAATTACTCACGACCATCTAAGAATTCCCCATCAACGAAACCCTTGTCATAAACATCGCAGGGTCTGCGAGAGTAAGTTTTCCTGCGACAAGAGCGCCGGCCCACCAACAACAACGCACCCGCGCAGACGCCACGGTCGCAATTGACGCCTCGGATAAGCGATGATTTGATAAGAGGGGGGAGAGTACCGTGAAGACCAAGCGACCCAGCGACATCACTCCGGGAACCGGGGATACATCTCGTGATGTAACCTCAAAGCCGAAGTCCCTCTCCCGAAACAAGTCTCCCACCACCCACGCCCCCGAGGATAGTGTCGAGAAGGTTCAACCAAGGCAAAGCTCTACCCCTGACAGCGCCTCTAAGGCGACGCTCCCCACCCCAAAAATCACTACTGGCTCGCAAAAGTTACAGAAAACCAAGCACGCTCCCATCCCCGACATGCCCACGACTTCAACGCACGCCATGCCCTTGGCACCACGGCCAAACGCGGAAATTTTTCGAGAGAGCTGGCCTGCCTACCGGGAGGCCCACGCCGCTTCCTCCGACCACCTCAGGCGCATTGAACCGAGATGCCGTCGGCTCTCCAACATTCACTCCAGGCTCTCCCAGGCTCGTCAAAGCCTACGCGTAAAAGCCGTCGCCTTCAATCACAGCCTCCAATCCATGAACGCTCTCCCCTCCTGGTTGCAGCAGGAATGGACAGCGCACCGCTCTGGCCAGGAACTCTATGAGCAAAGCCTGAACATCTATCATCAGAAGGTCAATGACTTAAAGATGCTCCTCGCCAAAACCGGGCTTACCCAGCACCCCAAGTCGAACGCCCTTCGAGACAAGCTCCTCAAGAATATCGATGAACTCCCCGTCATAAAGGCAACCAACACCGCATTTATCCGGGCCTATTCCACCTTTGTTCAAAATAATGGTCTCGCCCCCGCCCGCCAGCACCACTTCGACTCCACCGTTAATGCCCTGATATCTGAGCAAGAGACCCTGAAGAGCTTCGTCACAATCCTCAACCAGCAGCGAGCTCACTTTCGCCAAATGGCGCTAACAAGCGTCAGCGACACAGAACTTACGCACACACAGCTAGCCATCAACGGGCTACACCTCCAGTATCAGGTTCAGCTCGACCACCACCGGGCGTTACAACATAAAATGGAGAGCTTCATCGACTCCATCGAGTCTGTCTCCACGCAGCAAAATCAAGCTGGGCAGAAGCAAGAACTGCTTAACAAGCGCAAAGCCCACCTCGCCGAAAAGATAGAAAAACTCCCAGCCATCGAGATTGGCTCCACCACATTTACACTTGACTATAAAGACTTCATGCTCCGGCATGGGCAACAGCAATGCAAAAACAGCAGCCTGGAAAATTCCTGCAATAAGCTCATCGCCGACCACCAGAGGAACGCTTATACCCACAACAAGCTCCAACTATTCTCCCAGAGTCTCCAAAGGAGCGTTCAACAAGCCCTGACCCAGGAAGGTCTCGACGAAGCGGAAGCAGGGCTTGTCACCCTGGAGGACTCTCTCGAGAAATATCAGGAGGATTTCAAAACCCACACTCGCGATGTCAGCCTCTTCCACAAAGATCTGGACTCAGCGAGGAAGCAATTTCAAAGCGACACCCTCAACACCAGATACGCCACGCTTATACAGCTTTTCCAGAACGCTCCCCCAACGAAAAACCGCGTTCAGCCCCTCACTCCCGAGGAAAGAAGCGCTGTGGACACCATAACCGACCCATCCCTGCGCCTGGAGCAACAGCAACTCCTCTCCAATCTCGACAACCAGTACCTCCAAGCACGCCGAAGCGCCTACTTTGTGAATTCTTTATCACAAACGATACGCAACAGCGCATCTTCTCCCCCCTCCCCGGACACCATCGAGCAGTTCGAAGACGACGTTCAATCCTATCTGGACCTCCTATCGAGCCACCACCTAACCACCACCGCCTACGAGGAGATGAAAGAACGCTTGCTCTCTCGAATCCCCGTCTCGCCCCAGATAGGCACGGCTACCCCCAGCACAAGAGGAACAGAGCCCTCCCTCAGTCCGCAAGCAAAACAATTTCTAAGATATTTCCGGAAATCACCCGATCCGCTGCAAAATATTCTCACCACCTCGGCCCTGGCCTTCGCAGACGGTACCCACATCTCTCCCACCATATCAGAGAGAGTCCAGCTGATCCGGAAGATTCTCGCCAAAAACCCTTCTCTCAACCTTAACGCCCTCGACCCAATGGGGCACAGCCTGATTCACATCATCCTCTTCAGCTCTCATTTCGCCCCGAATGAACAGGCACACCTCCTTGAAGCACTCGCAGAGTTGGGAGCAGACTTCAATCAACAAGATTTTGACGGTGATACCCCGCTCGATCTTAGCCTGAAGCTGTCCGTATCCATCTCCCCAGTCGTTATTGAGACCCTGCAACGCAACGGCGCCAAGTTTTCCACCAAAGAGAACCTCCCGATTATAGCCCATCTCCTCGGGACCGGCGGAACCATCCCCCTCAGCACTCCTGCCGGTAAAAAGATACTCGAGCTTGAGGGCCTCACAGAGGACTTCGCTCAACTCGGGCTCGATCCCATCATAAGCAAAAGCATTATTGAAACCAGCCACGAAGCAAGTCCCCCCATGCAAGGCCCTCTCCAAGCAGCACGAAGCGCGTGGCAAAACACCCGTGACTACCCAGGCTTCATAAAAACCATCCAGCAAGCCGGCAGCGGAGAGGTACCTCCTCCCGTGGGACCGAAGGTACTCGTCACGGGCTGGATTAAACCCGATGGCCACGCCGTGGGCTTTGTCTTCAACCAGGAGGCAGACGGCAACTACCTCTACGCCTGTAACACCGGTGACCTCAAAGACCCGCGACGCAGCATCGTCAAATACAATGTCACCGATATCGATAAAGCCGTGAAGTTCTTTCAGGAGTGCTCTGAGGACCGCAACGAAACCCGCAGGTTCTATTCCCAAAAACCCTCCGCATGGGGATTGAAACGCTGTCCCAAAAACCAGCAGCTGCCAGACTCTCTGGACAAGGCCTCCCAAAAGAGGGGAAACTGCCCCATGGCCTCCCGCAAAGCCTGCCTTCTGGCAACACTTTGGAGCACCAGTCGCCAGAATGATGTCCCCCCAGAGCTCGTTAAATCCACCTACAAAAAGATTACCACTCAATGTCGTCAGGAGGGTGTCCACCAGGCCATCGAGTCGGGCTCGATTCCTCTAATGGGACGCGCACTTGTGAGCATGATCACCAAACTAGACCGTCTGCCATGTCAGCCCTTGGCCTATCAACTCGCTGTCGCCATCCTCGAACGCAAGAAGTCCTCATCCACGGACACCCAAAGCCAGCAACCTCTTCAAATCCCCGAGGTGACCTCTAAGGAGTATGTGAACACGCTGCGCTCCGCACTTAAAGCGTCAAAACAAAATCTCAAAGCCCGCAAGCCCTACTACAGTGGCGACCTCAAGGTCCACGCCCTCAGAAAGGGAAACACCCAGGCCGCTGCCATCATCCAACGCCTCTCAAGCTGAATAGAGGAAGTCACCGCACGATGAAGAAGAGCTTTCAAATTGACGAATCACACAAGGGGTGGTCCAATAAGAGTGGAGGGGTTTAATCACCATGGTCAAGAAAATCCGTCCCCCAGGGCCAACAGAAGAGGGCCAACAGAGCAATCGTCCCACAGAGCCAACGTCCCCAAAGCCATTGCCCCAAAGCGATACTCCCCCAACTAAGAACAGAGACACCGACTCTATCGAACCTATAGAGGGGGGTATTATTAAGACTCTTGGGGCAGGAATGAAGCTCCTGAACAAACTGGCTCCAGCCCCATCCCCCAGAAAAGCGACGCGTTCCCAAGCCCAATCTCAATCCCCTGCGTTCTTCTCAGAAACAAAAATATGCGCTCTGCTCACCGCGGTGAAGGATGATCCACACCCCCTCCATAGCGCCATCACGCACGGAGGAACACGAGCTCGCTTCGGAAGCTACTTCACCGTAGACGAACGTATCGAAGTTCTTAAGAGGCTCCTTCGCGACAACCCTGCGCTTTCTATTCACGACACCAATACAAATAAAGAGACCCTCGCTCACAGCGTCATTAACACCCCCCACCTCGACGGCAGCCAACAAGCTACGCTCATTAACCACCTCGCAGATCAAGGACTCGACTTCAGCCGCTGCGATAGTGAGGGGTTAAACCCTCTCGACCTGGCGGTGGACATAGCCGACGACGATATAGAGTACCTGGCAGTCAGGGCCCTACAAAAAAGAGGAGCCCACTTCTCCCTCAATGAGAGAATTCCCATCATCGGACATTTCATTGGCGGATGGGGGCATGTCCCGCTCGAGACCCCCGAAGGCACCCAACAAATAAGGCTCGAAGGCCTCACCGCGACCTTTGCGGAATATGGCCTGGACCCTGTATTACGAGACATCATCACCCAGGTCCGTAGTGAATCGTCCCCACCCGTACAGGCGGTCCTCGATTCTACCCTGAAGGCCTGGCATGAAAACAGGGTGATGAACTCACTGGTTGACCATTTGCAGCGCTACACCATGAACCGCCACCGACAATATCAACCGGAGATGGTCACCACCGGCTGGGCGTTCCCTACAGGACACGCCGTGGGACTCGTCGGAAATGCGGAAGCGGATGGCTATTACCTCTATGCCTGCAACACAGGAATCGCCGGAGACCCCAAAAGGGCCATTGTCCGATATAAGGTAAACAACCCCTACGCCACCTCCGACTTTCTCCGCCGAAGCATGCGCGAGCGGGATCACGTCAAGCTCCTCTTCACCGAAGGGCCAGAGGACATGGGGCTCATCCGCTGCGACAAAGCAGATCAATTACCCAAAGAAATGGAGAAAGATCTGCAAAAGCGGAGCAACTGCCCCCTCTCCTCACGAAAAGCCTGCCTGCTCGCGTTGCTGTGGAGTTGTGGACAGAAAGACGAGATCCCCTCCGAAGAACTCCGCGAGACCTACAAAAAAATAACCACCCTGCTGCGCGAGCACGGCGTCCGAGAAGCTCTCGACGTTGGAAATCCCATTCTTATGGGAAAAGCATTGGTCAAGATGCTCACCAAAATAGACCGTCCCGCGTGTCACCCCCTCGCTTGGAATCTTACCCTGGCGCTCAAGAAACATTACCAGCCGGACGAAGCCGAGAGCCTGCCCACAGAAGCTCCCCCCATCACGTCCGAGCTCTTCATCAAAACCGTCGGAGAGGTTCTCAAGCAGACAAATCTCCGCCCCAACCATATCTACACCAAAGGACGAACGCTGGCCCAACACGCCCGCCACCAGGGCAACCCCAAAGCCGCTGAGCTCCTCGACCATTATTCCAAGCCCATGGACGGCGTAAGAAAATTTCTCCGACTCGATTACTGGGATTCACTGGTCAACTGAGTCCCTCCCACATCCCACCACGTTGCCCTACGTAATATCTACTCGCCCCTGGAAGAGGGAAAACTCGATTGACCCGCCATATCATGGGTGATTTGATAACATAGGGGAAGGGGTTCGATGTCCAAAATCAAGAAACTACCTCCCGGCGCCACGCCTGGGAATTCGACGCTTGACTCCAAGGAACATCCCGGCTCCACCCAACACCCCCAAAAGAAATCCCCCTGGGCACGGGATCAAATCGAGCAGATTTCAGCCCGCAACACCGAGGCACCTGCTCCCCTGCCAGGAACAGCCGCCGCACTCACCTCACCCACCAGTCCCAAAATGCTCAAGGACGTCCCTCCTCTGCGGGACGGCGACATAACCGGGCTTGCCCCCGCCACAAAGCTCCTGGTGGAGCGAGTGCATGGGCGAACGAACGCTCTCTTTGACGTGCTCAAAATCGATGCCGTGGGGTACTCCAGCGGCGAGCTCTTCTCCTTCTCTGTGGAAGACCGCCTCCAGGCCCTGAGTGCCCTGCTTAAAACAGAAGACGGCGCCTCCCTTGACGCCAGAGGTCCCGGCGGGATCTCTCTCATTCACAGCGTCATCATCCGACAAGGGTTAACAGAGAGTGAAAAAATTGAGTTCGTTCACGGCCTCGCTAATCTAGGAGCCAATCTGAACCTCGTCGATGAAAACGAGATCTCCCCCCTTCGGGCAGCACAGCTGATCAGCGGCGACCAATCCTCCCTTGTGGAAGCTCTAAGCAGCCTGGGCGCCACGCGCTCCCCCAGTTAATCCCTTCGCCTTATCCTTCGGTATCGTCCCGACGCACCAGGGTAGCACCGTAAATAGCTCCCAGGGTAATGACTCCTCCCAGCAACTCACGAGGGCCCAGCACTTCCCCAAGCCACAAAAAGCCCCAAACTGCCGCAAGGACAGTCTGCAACAAAAGAATAAACGATCCCGGGCCCGCCGCGACATGTGGGATCCCCCGGGAGATCGCCAGCCATCCACAAGCGTGGACCCCAACGCCCAACACGCAGAGCAAAAGCAGATCATGTGTCTCAGGAAGAGCGAGGGACTCTCCCACTCCCAGCACCCCACAAAACAGGAAAGAGGCCGTGATCATGCTCGCCACCGCCAGGTTGGGAACCGGCGACAGTGAGCGCTCAAAGCGCTGGCTCTGCCGCAAACAGAGATAATACCCCGCATAAAAGACACCGGTCATCAACCCAAGCCCCAAACCGTGGAGATAGACCTCTTGTTGTGGTTCGCTCGGAATAAGCAACAGCGCAACCCCGCCCAAGGCAACAATGACACAAAGCCCAAACTTCCAAGTAAGTCGCTCCCCCAGGAAAATCGCCGAGAAGACCGCCACCCAGAAAACGTGAGTGTTCGCCAGCAAGGTCGCCAGCCCCGCCCCCACCGCCAGGATGCTCCGATGCCAAACGAAGAGGTCACCGGCAAAACACGCCCCGGCAAGAACCGCCCAAATCGCAGGCTTCCAGGACGATGGCATTGAGTTTTGCTCACCAGAGGGAGCCCGAGCCATGGAAAGAACGCTGAGAGTGCCAAGAGCAACGCTGGCGATGGCGGTACGATAAAAACCGATCACCGTGGGCCCAGCGTCGATCCATTTAACCAGAGGTCCCGCGAAGCTGATACAGCTCGCCCCAAAAGCCACCAGGCCATAAGCCCACCACGAACTCATCTTCCGAGACAACGTCATCCCTTCCCCCTTCACCGGCCTCTGAGACCGGCCCACCAACGTCCTTAAGGGATGAACCTCAATGACGGTTCTGCAACTCCGAAATCAGCTCACCCTGGTTATCAAAGCTGTTGTACTCGACCCAATCACCCGCGATGGGTGAAAAGCGCAGATGCTCGGGGATCCCAAAAGCATCACAGAGTTCGATGGCATAAGGTGCCACTTCTCGACACATGGCGCGAGCCACCTCGGGCACCTCTTTTCCAAGCCGTGGGGAGAGCACCCCTTCTGCCAAAAACCACCCCAACTCTCGCTCAATGGAGTCCACCGCATAAAGGACAAGGAGCTGACTTAGAATCGGACGCAGAGACGGGTCACAGGTTTTTGTCGCATGAATAAAGCGCTCCAGAGTCACACGCTCGCCGTAGGCGAAGGCCAGCCCCTGCACAAGGTCACTCTCCTCAAGCATCCACACCTCAAAGATGCTCTTGCCTTTCTTTTTGCCCGCGTTGAGTTTAATGGCCAACTCGGCGAGGCGATGGTCTTCGCGCACCTTAAAGAGTCTCAGAAGAAAGGATGGGTTCCGCAAATCTCCGGTCAAGGTCCGGTCCAACACGCGCCGCGCCGCGGCGGGGAGATACCCCGCTACCATCTCTTTGGCGATGCCCGCCTTGCTGGCTTTGGTGAGCAGCTCCTTGGCCACCTTTTGCATCAAAACGCGGTTGTCACCTTCAGCGGTCATCCCCGCATGAGCACCCCCAATGGCCTCACCTAGTCGATTGGCCGAGAGGTAGCCCTGCCCTCCGCAACGCTCGCGGGCCGTGGTGGCGATCTCCTCGGACTTCCAGGAGATCGAGGTTTTCATCACGCAGCACAGCAAGAGAACGTCGGTGTGGTTCTCAGGGGTTAAGCCCGCATATTGGTCTTTGGCGTAATTAAGGGCGATATTGTACGCGTAGACCCCCGCGAGAAGTGGTAAGATTGCGCGTTGCTGTAGTTGGTAATCCATTATGGGGGTGTCACTCTTGCCTTTGGGACCCACCGCGAGCCGGGAGCTGGCATAGAGCATGGCCGTGGTGAGGCTCGACTTCGCCCCCCCGAGACACATCGAAGCGATGCAGAGTCGCCCACTCAGGAGCTGGTCCGCCAGGGTCAAAAAACGCCCCCGCTTGCTGGCCACCTTGCTGGTGAAGGTTCCGTCAGCGTCGAGCTGCGACGTGGAATCGAGCATATACTCCCGGGGGATACGCACATGGTCAAAACCAATGCTGGCGTTGTCGACGCCATTGCAGCCGATCTTATGTCCCATGTCCCAGATGGTGACACCGGGCTTGACGTTCATCTCTTCGTCGCGAATCGGGACGAGAAATCCGTGAATGCCTTCATCGTTTTCATCGATGATCAAACGCGCGAACACCACGATATAGTGAGCGTGTATGGCCCCGTTGGTGATCCAGTATTTGCGGGCCATGGTGTCCGGCGTGTGCACCACAAACTCATCGCTCCCCCTGTCATAGGTCGCGGTGGTCAACATCTCAACGGCGTTGTTGCCATAACCAAGTTCGGTCAACCCAAAGCAACCGATGGCCTTGAGACTGTCAATATCCGCCAGCAGCTTGTCGTGATGAAACCCCGTCCCCAACTTCAGGACCGTTCCCCCAAAGAGGTTGAACTGAACTGTCATCTTGGTGGCAGTGGAACCGTCCACCATCCCAACCGCTTCATGCACAGAAAAAATCCTCTGGGGGTTGTCCCGAAAATTGAGCACCGAGATAGACTGGTTGTCGCAGATCATCTGAAGACGCTTCAGAGCGAGCTCGCGCTCCTCCGCGAGTGGAACCGCGTAACGGGGCGTGAAGATCTCATCCTTAAAAAGCTCCCGAAGAGAGGCGCGAGTGTCATGGTTGTCGTGTTCCAACAACTGTTGCATAGCCGCATGATCAAAGGTCGTTGAAGTCTCGCGTGTACTCATCACTTTCCGTTCCTCTCCAGGTTCATCAAAATCCATCACAAAAGGGGGCGGTTTTCACTCTCGGTGCACGCCTGACCCGGGCTGATAATCGCATCTTAAACAACGCACAAGCTCAATCAACAACTATCCTGCCCGACTGAGCGAGGCCCCATCCCAGACAAATTTATACCCCGTTCCACGAACAGAGCGAAAGAATTGAGGCTTGGTGGGATCTACCTCGAAATGCCGGCGCAAACGAACGATAAAATTGTCCACGGTGCGGGTGTTCGGGTAGTTCTTGAGCATCCAAACCTTCTCGAGCAGCTCCGCGCGGCTCAAAACACGACCGGCATTCTCGGCAAAATAGCGCAATAAATCGAACTCCAGCTGAGTCAGGGTGATGGACGCCTCCCCACGAAAAGCCTCGTGAGTATCGAAGTTGATCCTCGTGTCCCCAAAGATCAACACCGAGGCATCCCGTCCCCGCTCCCCACTTGTGTTGTCCCATCCCCGCCGCCGCAGCAGGGAGCGCACCCTCGCGAGTAGCTCCGGCAAATCAAAGGGCTTGGCCAAATAATCGTCAGCCCCGACGTCAAGCCCCGTCACCCGGTCTTCCGCCGCGTTTCGAGCGGTCAGCATTAGCACCGGAGTGAAATTGCCCGCGCCCCGCAGCCGCCGACAGAGCTCAAAGCCATCCATATCTGGCAACATGATGTCCAAAATGATCCCATCATAGCCCTCGCTCTGCAGCAGACGCTCGCTCGCCTCTCTGCCCGTGGAGGCCGTATCCACGCGATAGCCCTCCAGCTCAAAGTTCAACTTCAACCCCGCGGCCAGATGCTCTTCATCCTCGACCACCAAGAGGTTTTTTGCGCTCGCTGTCATGACGACACTCCAATCAACGTTTCTGCCGGCAACAATATTTCGATGGTGGTCCCCCTGCTTTCACCCGGAGAGGTAGCTCGTATCTTTCCTCCAAGCCCCTTGATCAAAGACGCCACCACAAAGAGCCCGAGCCCCGTTCCACGCCGTTTCCGGACCGCCTCCCCCGGAACCCGGTAAAAGCGGTCGAAGATTTTTTTCAAACCTTTGGGCGGGATCCCAATCCCAGTGTCCCTGACCTGCAACGAAAGATGCCCCTCCCGGGTGTAGCGTCCGAAAATCCCAATGCAAACTTCCCGGTCAGAGTACTTGATGGCGTTATCGAGCAGGTTGTTCATGACGATCTCCAGCGCCGTCGCGTCGGTCATCAAACGCACCCCTTCAGGTAACTCCACTGAAAAAACATCGGGGCTCAATTTGTAGCGCTTGGAAAATCGAGCCAAAACTTCATCAAGGAGCACTCCCAGATCCAGCTCGCTCACCTTGTAGGTTCGCTTGCCAAACTGCATGCGGCTGGCCACAAGCACGTGATCGATAAAGGTGGAGAGGCGGTCAACGTCCTCTATCATCATCGCCTGAAAACGCTCCTGCTGCTCAGGCTGCAGGGACGCACGCTCGATGGTTTGCAGGCAAAGCTTGAGGGAAGCGAGGGGGCTGCGCAGCTCGTGAGTGACGGAATCAATGAAGCTGTTTTGCCGCCGCACTTCGAGAATCTCCCGCACTAGAAACACCACAAAGAGCACCAGCACCACAACAATCAAGACAAAGGAGACTATACCACTGACCAAAAGCCAGGTGTCCCCCGTAAACCCCCGGCTCACCGCACGATAACGTGAAATGAGCAGGGTCCAGCCAATCAGCAGAGCGATACTGAGCAGGATGGTGATGCTTCCCGCCACGATGGGGAAGGAGATAGAGCGGTTGTGACGTGCCATCGAATTTAATTTCCTTTGGATTCCAGTTACTTGAACTCTGCGCACGGGAAGGTCAAGGGGCTGGGAACGATCTTCTCCCCCAAGGAGCGAAAGGCCCTTGCAAAAGAAGAATATTTCCCTAGATTGAGCCGAAAGGAGACTGCCCATGTATATGTTTGACCCCGGCTACATGCTCATCGCCGGAATCGGATTTTTGCTATCCTTTGCCGCCTCTTCCTGGGTGAAGGCTTCTGTTAAGAAGTGGAGTCAGGTGCCCATCGGTCGCGGTATGACCGGTCGAGACATAGCCCAGCTGATTCTGGACTCCCAGGGGATCCGCGACGTTCAAATCGAGCAAGTACCCGGATTTCTTAGTGATCATTACGATCCCAGCACCCGTACCCTACGCCTTAGCCCCGAGAACTATAGCGGCCAATCCATCGCCGCCGCCGGCATCGCCGCCCACGAGGTGGGCCACGCGGTGCAGCACGCCGATGGCTACTGGCCCATGACACTGCGCCAGAAAATGGTCCCCGTGGCCAACATCGGCACCAACCTGGGGATGGGCATGGTGATGGTGGGCATGTTTATTCAGGCCGCGTCGGTCGCCAAATTGGGGGTGATCCTCTTCGGGGGCTTTGTCCTCTTTACCCTCGTTACTCTCCCCGTGGAGATAGACGCCTCCGTTCGGGCCCGTCGGGCCCTGCTGGCAACAGGCGCCGTTAACGGCGTCGAAGCTCAGGGAGTCTCAGCGGTGCTCACCGCAGCCGCCGCCACCTACGTCGCCGCAGCGGTTACCGCGGTGATGCAGCTGCTCTATTTCGCAGCGCGAGCGGGTCTACTCGGAGGACGGAACGACGATTAGTCGCGGTGGCTACTGCGCCACCGAGCACACCTTCGTCTCCAAAAACTCCATAATATCAGCAGATTCATAGAGCGGGACACCATTAATAAAAAGACAGGGGACCTGTGTACTGCCGCCTTTGTCCATAAGTTCTCCGCGAGCATCCGGATCTGCCCACACATCGCGACAGGGGATCTTCATCCCCAGCTCCGCCATCTTGCCAAACACCCGATGGCAGAAAAAACAGGAATCGGATTTGTAAAGGACAAGCTCAAGGGGCTCCCCCTCCAACGTCGTGTATTGAATATCGTCGTTCATGAGCCGCTTGTAGAAGCGAAAGACGCATTGCGCAAGCCCCCACGATTCAGGGCAGAAGCCCCAACGCTCTTAATAGGGGGGCATCCAGCGGGGTGGTCAAAAGGCACGTACTCTTCATATCGCCCCAACGTTTGCCCGCCCGCATATAATAGTCCCCCATCAACGACTCAATCGCAGGCTCGCACACCACTTTAAGGGGGCTCAGCTGACCAAGCTGCCGGGCGTGGCGATAATGAAAGGCCTCATTCAAACTCGCCTCAAGCCTGAGTTCAAGCTCCTTCGTCTCCCCGGCGAGCTTATCCAACACCAGAACGTAGCCCTCTGTGGGTTCACGTAGGGGCATCAAGCAGCGAAATCCCGTCTCCTTCAACCCAAGATCCTCAAGCACCGTACGCACAAAGGACTCACTCAGCTTTTCCCCCACCAGATCGGAGACGGTATTTCCCCGCCCCACAAACTCGAGGGTGGGAGTTTGATGAAAGAGTGACACCACCCGCACGTAGTCGCCCATTCGATAACGAACCAGGCCCCCTTTCTGGGAGATGATCATCTCGTAGGTCTCACCAGCCTCGAGTTCATGCAACTCCAAGAGCTTTCCCGAGGCAGTCTCAAACTCAAAATAGACCTCGTCCACCAGGGGCACCCCTCCCTCGACCCCCAGCATCGGAATCGTCATGGGGGCCTCGGTCGCCAGGAGCCCTTTTCCTTGCACCATCACCCCCGGAAAGAGGCGAGCGAGATCTTTGGCGAGGGGTTTAGCGTTGGCGTCGGCCCAACAGGAGATGAACTTCAGGTCCGGCCAAACGCCCGGCCAATCAATCTCCTCAAGTTGCAAGGCCGCTAAACGCTCGGAGTTCAGCTCCTCCCCAAGCTCCTCGATTAGTTCGTCCCGATGGGCACGAATCCAATCCAATAACACCCTCAGAAAAGAGGGGTTCCAAATTGAGATGCTCTCGAGGGAGCTCTCGCGGAGGAGCGCAAGGCAAACCGCCTGCTTGAACCTCTCCGGATCTTCGATGGAGGAGATCCCCTCGGGCATTAAGAGAAAGGGGGCGAGCAGGTGCTTGAGTCCCTCCCCAAGATAATCAGCATCATCCTCCAACCCGATGGGCACACCGCTCTCGGTGCTGGTCTCCACATCAAAGGACGGAGAAATACTGAAGTAGAGTTTTCCCTGCCCCATCTCCGGGATTCCGGAGATGACGTCATGGGCCCAAATCAAAAACATCCGTGAGAAGCTCTTCCGCAGCGCTCTTGTGTAGGGGATGTATTTGGAGGGGCCGGTGCTGCCGGAGGTTTTCTCATAAAACTGGACAGCGCCGTGGACCAAGACCCCGGACTCGCAGCGTTTCTGGCGCTCTATCCACTCCGTCAAATCATCGTAGGAGACGATAGGGAGCTTTCTTCTGAAATCCATCGTCGACAAGACATCCCAATGCTTGCCGTACTCTGTAAGCTTCAAGTCCCGAACAATTCGTTCCAAAACCCGAGCCTGGCTCTCCCGCGGATTCTCGGTGGCGTGGATAAATTGACGTGCCTGAGGCCACGCATACAAGCGGGCCAACTGGAAAAAACAACGTTTCATTTCTTTTCAACGACCGGATCGGGATACACGTCGGTGGCGGCCTTCACCAGCGCTCCCCTACACACCCTGACCCCCGGAGCCAGTCTGGCCGCCGCGCCGATAAACGCGCCATCTTCAAGGACGCATTTTTTCGTATAGAGTTTGAGCCCCAGCTCCCGACTGGGCGAGATAAAATGGCAACTGACCTTAGCGTTATAGCCGAACACGACGTTGTCACCGATCTCCAGCAGCCCCCTATCGGCGAGTTCAAAATGCGACGTCCAATAGACGTTGCGCCCAACCCGGCTTCCCCAGCATCGCAACCACAGCGCAAAAAGTCCCGGAAAAAGCCTTAGAATTCTCTCTGTCCCGGGGAAGGCGATAAACACCGTCTGAATCATGTGAGTCCCGTACCAGGGGCTGTACCCCCCTGTAATACTGGAGTTCCCCTCCTCGACGGGAGCGAGCACTTGATGAAAGTGATACGACAAGAGCGGAAAAAGGTAGATCACGCCAGGAATCGTCAGCAGCGGTATGAGACCCGGCTCAAAAACCAACCAGACAAGGCTCACCAGAATCATGGAGACATGCAGGGCGGGGTATAACGAAATCAATTTTCCCAACAAGCTCATACCATCACACCAAAGAGGGTTTGTGGCCTTCCTCAATCAAATCAGCATCTGGACATCGACAACCTTGTCGGGGAGATCCCGCGGATCATTCCCCCGCGCCAACTCCCGTTGAATCGTCTCGACATAGGCATGGATCGTATCCGCAGGTGTGTTGGAGAAATCTTCCCCATACTTTTTAATGCACTTCATCTGCTTGGCCATCGCCTCCACATCCTGGCTGATAATTCGCTGCCCCATCCATCGAACAAAAGGCGCGGCTAGAAAATTCAACGCCCCATAATTAAAGGTGACATCCGTGTAGACGAGGGTGTCATCATCTTCCCAGGGGATCGACTGCGAGGTAATCAGAAAGCGGCGCTTAGGACTGTAGATATATTCAACGCACGTGACATTTGGCATAAAGAACTCATCGGTATGAACCGCCTCTACGCCATCAGGGTTAAAAAATTTACTCGTCCAGCCGAGGTTGTCCGTTTCATTTCTGTAGGTGGCCTTCACTGAACCGTTGACCCGTTCAATCCTGACATCGATGAGCTCACGTCGCTCATTCCGAAAAATGCCGGGATGCACATAAACCGTGTGGGGAATATCAATAAAGTTCTCCACACAATTGGTCACCGTATTATTAAAGCGGTTGATCACACGAATCGTGTTCCACCCCTTCTCTTTATAGTGCTGAATCGCAAAGGGCTTATCCTGAGCATGTTCGCCGTCAGAGAGGCGGACATACACATAATCATCAGACTCGCAGGTGCTGTAGCGAGGAACACATCGACTTTTGGCCCGCTTAAAATTCTCCCCCTCGGAGGGCACTCCCACCACCTGTCCTTCTTTATCGTAGGTCCAGCCATGATAGGGACACATCACCTGCCCCTTGGAAACAGTGCCTTCGGACAGTTGGAACGCTCGATGTTTACATCGGTCCTGAAGAGCGACAGGCTTGCCATCTTCATCCCGAAAGACCGCAAGCCACTCACCAAGAACTTTTCGAGCGAGCACCTTTCCAGGCTTAAGTTGCCTGCTCTCGGCAACAACGTACCAAAAATCGCGAAACTCCATCCTCTTTCTCCCGAGGGCATATCCCCTTAAAGACTATCAGAATAGGGTCACACAACGCACGACGTAGCTGAACTACTCTCTCTCAAGAAAAATAATCAATGTATTTTCGGAAAGTTATAAATAACCAGAGAGGCGGGTAGGACACCCCCCTACTAAAGAGAAACACACTTCTTCGGCAATAAGGCCCCAAAAAGTTACGCCTCTTTTTCTCTTACCACGGGAACCTGCACCCGCGACTCCGCCTCTGAAAGCCAGCGACGTCCAATCAACTTCCACCATGACTTCAGGGCATAATAAAAAGGCATCGACCACGTCATTTTGGCCAGACAAGCAAGCTC
>JAZAIZ010000258.1:0-3222 GCA_036230545.1 Myxococcota bacterium | reverse complement strand
TACGTGCGATGTCGCCCATTAAACCTGAGTTTCCCGGGAATCCCGTCAGCCCTGAGAGCGATGCTGAGTTGACGTCCTCCACTCCAAATTCGAGAAGGGAGTTGAAATCAGAGGAGGGTTTTGCGGTCGAAGACACGTTTGCGGGCTCGGACCCTTCGCCGCTTTCTGTTTGGAATCTCGGTAAGGGACTTTTTGATTGGGGACAGAGCGTCTCCTCTTCTATTGCCGACGGAGCCCGTCGCGTGGGAGATATGACCGGATTGAGTATCTTCAGTCCTTTTCAAGCGCCCCGTAGGAATACCGGAAATCCTTTTGACCTCGCTCACAAGGCCGAGGAGACGCTGGGGAGTGACGGTGCCGGGCGGATGGTCTATTCTAAGCACCTTCGCTTTTCAGGGTTGGACACGATCACTCAACTTGGGGCCATCAAGTCGGAGACGGCTACCCTTGAAGTAGATGGTGAGGAGTTGCATTATGCGACTCAGGTTCTCCTGGACCTGAGCAGAGGCCAACCCGGAACCCAGGACCTCTACATTGGAGGGTCCCACGCTCTGAGGGAGGACACCGGCGGTCATGTCACCAACAACCCAGACTGGCGAACCAATCCCGAGTGGTTCAAGGATTCGCTGAAGAAACTTCACAGGGTGAGTGAGGGGGATGTCGAGATGACCCGCCTGGTGACTACTTTCATTAATCAACGTATTCTGAACAACCTCATCTACAACCTGCAGGACGGGGTGAACACGAGGCTGGACACATTGATCCTGACGGGGGATGTTCGAATGGAGTGGTGGGTTTCTCGTGTGTCCCCAGCACCGGGGGAGCCTTCAGAGTTGGTGCTAAAGGCCTCGGTGTCTGGTAAAGTTCCCTACGCTGAAGTGAATCGAGAGATGCTTCCCGAGATGGGAGAGTTTCATGCAACCATGGATATTAATTTCAGCCAAACCACCGCGGAGGCGAGCTACACCGCCTCCCTGGATGCCGATAAACTGAAAACCGGCCTCAAATAAGCCCATGCGGCTTGTTGCACAGAGGGGTTGGTAGCCTGGTGCCTGCATTCAGTGTTACAATGAATGCATGTCCCCGCACCGTCTCTCCAAATCCCGGGCTGTAGCAGGTCTGCAATGCCCTAAGATGCTGTGGTGGCGCGTCCACGAGCCCGATGCCCCCGAACTTGTTATCGGTGACGACTTGAGGGCCGTCTTTGACCGAGGGAATCGGGTGGGGGAGGCGGCGCGTACCTATATCCCCGATGGAGTGCTTATCGAGTTCTCAAAGGGGGAGTTGAGCAAGATGGTTGAGGCCACCCGGGACGCGATCGAAGGGGGGGCCAATATTATCTACGAAGCGTCTTTTATCGCCGATGACGTCTTTGTCAGCGTGGATATCCTGGAAAAGGTGGAGGAAGGGTGGGTGCTGGTGGAGGTCAAATCCACTACCAGGGTCAAAGAGGCTCATTTTCCGGACGCGGCGTGCCAGACTCACATTTTGCGACGTGCTGGGCTGAACATCGTCCGGGTAGAGTTGATGCACCTCAATCGTGAGTGCCGTTATCCCGACCTAAGTGACCTTTTCTGCCGGACAGATATCACAGAGGAGGTTGAAGAGGCTTTGAGTACCATGGAGGGGGACCTGCTGGCTCTGCAGACCATGCTGGGAGAGCCTGTCCCCGAGGTGGAGACCGGGAGCCACTGTACCTCACCCTACGTTTGCCCCTTTCTAGGCCGTTGTTGGCCACCGCTCCCCGAGCATCACATTAGCACCCTTTATCGAGGGGGGAAGAGGGCGGCGGCTTTAGAGGCTGAGGGCTATCTTTGCATCGATCAGATCCCCGATTCTGAGAAACTCACCAAGGTGTGGTCTCGTCAACGAGAGGCGGTCAAGACTTCGCAGCTCGTGTTTGACAGGGACCTTCTCGAGCGTGACCTGAACAAGGACCTTGTGTGGCCCATGGGCTTTCTCGACTTTGAGACCGTGCAACCCGCGATTCCTTGTTGGGAGGGGTGTCGACCCTATGACCAAATCGCAGTGCAATACAGTTATCATGTGATGGTGGAGGACGGTAGCCTTGAGCACTATGAGCACCTTGCGCGGGGTCCCGACGACCCTCGCAGAGTTCTTGCGCAGTCGCTTATCGAAGTGTGTCGGGAAGCCCGGGTTATCTGGACCTACAACATCTCTTTTGAGAGGACCCGCGTCATGGAGATGGCGGAGGTCTTTCCTGACCTCGCCGACGATCTTGAAGAGGTGATCAAGCGACTTCGTGATCTGCTGCCGGTGATTCGGGATCATGTCTACCACCCGGATTTTTCGGGAAGCTTCAGCATCAAGAAGGTACTGCCCGCACTGGTTCCGGAGTTGACCTACGAGGGGCTCGACATCGGTGATGGACAGAGCGCGGCGAGGGCATTGGAGAACCTTCTTCTTCAGGGCGAAGCGCTGGCGGAGGATGTTGGGGATACCAACCGGCGCCAGTTGCTGGAGTATTGCAAGCTCGACACCCTTGGGATGGTGAGGCTCTGGGAGAGGCTGCGTGCGTTGATAAATCCCTGAGCGTTTAGTTTTCCTCGCTCTGGGTCTCTTGGGGAGTCAAGGGTTGTCTCAGCTCATCGACAGTGTAGTGGTTGTAGATCTGGAAGGGGCTGACCTTCTCCAGACCGTGCAGCTCCTGTTCGTGAGTGTAGGGGTGCGTAGACGAGAGGGACACTATGCCAGGGAGAAGCGAGGCCTTGGGGACCCTTAGTTCAAAAGCCCGCCGGCCGGCGGTGACCTTGAGGGTGTTATCGGTGTCCGTGGTCCACTTGAGGTCAAGGCTCTCGCCAAGGACCCCTTCTGTCGCGCCGGGGCTTTCTGCTGAGTCCCTTATATTGGTTTTTCCCAGGAACGTTCGGACCCCATAGGAGACAGGGGCTGGGAGGGTGTCCAGTTTCAGAACCTGCGTTTTCTGTTTTTCTCCAAATCGCTGGGTGAGAAGGGAGAGGTCCGATGTGTGAGAGAGATAGCGAGATCCTGCCCCCGTTTTTTCCAGCGCTTTGAGGTCCTGGAGAATATGAGGAACGATGTGCTCCTTGAATTTCTCTGCGGTGTGCTGACGGACGGGAGTTTGACGAGGGTCATTGTTGGGAGACATGCCCAGAATTCGAGAGAAACCATAATCGCCTCGCCAAATCGTAGCGGTGTCGTCTCCCTGGGCCTTAATGGCGTCGTCGAGGGTATCGTATT
>JAZAIZ010000257.1:0-7404 GCA_036230545.1 Myxococcota bacterium | reverse complement strand
GCCGGTTTTCAAGGCTCAGGGGGGGATTGTTACCATGGGGGGTGATATGCAAGTGCATGTTATTGCTTAGGTAATAAGCTTTTCGCCAAGGGGGACTGCGAGTTGATGGAGCGACTTCGCCAGGCGCCGGAGTTGGGGCTGTTCCAGATACCAACCAGGCGCTGCTCGAGGTCGGCGATGGGAGCGTTGGGCACCCTGCTGTCAAGCAGGAGGACCCGGGCGCTCTCGCGAAGCTGCTTTAGCTCCGGGGAGGAGGTGACGATGAGCTCCTCGGATATGACCCGTTTCAGGTGGGATGTGAGCTTCTGGATGCGCACGAGGCCCGTCTCTGAGACCTCGGTGATCTCGGTGTGAATTGCCTCACAGTAAGCGACCATCGCTTCCAGCAGCACTGCGTCGCTCGGGAGGTCATCGAGGCTTCGCAGCAGGGATTGCCGGTGCCCGGTTAAAAAGGAGAGCTCGATTTTGCCGAGGGCCTTCTCGGTGTTGCTCTGAGAGGTGGCCAGGAGGGTTACGATACGGTGGTTGAGGGTGGCCAGGGTTTTGGAGAGGGTGGCGCTTACCATGGCTTTGGAGGGGCCGCGTTTGATGAGCGGTGCCCCTGCTCCTCCCAGGGCAGGCGAAGACATGCCGACTCGGCCGCGTCTCTCCGCCGGGCGCCCTGCTCCGCCGGCTTCTTCTGCGAGCAGCTCTTCGATGCGGGGGGAAACCGCTGAGGGCTTGAGCCGTCCGTTTTGAAAAGCCTCGCTGATCTCATCCACCCGGGTAATACGCTGCTGGTAGGCGCTCTGGACGCGGGCAAGGCGCTCCTCCAGCTCTTTCTTGGCGGCGGCGAGCGCGCTTAACACCTCTGACCGGTTTTGGGTGGAGCTCATGGGGCTATATTAACAAGACTTCGGGGGGGAGCAACCTTCTAGGGATCGAGGGTGGTCAGGGCCTGGTCACAGGCATCGCGAATGGCCTGGGCGAGCTCCTCCCGACGGGGCTCGGTGAGGGGCTTTCGGGTCTGGCGGTCAACCACATAAAAGGAATCCACCGCCCGCTCGCCTTCGGTGGTGATGCGGGCCTGTTCAATCATGACGTCGCAGTCGAAGATGGCCTGTGCGATCATGTGCAGTGTTCCCACCCGGTCGGGGGTGAAGACATCAAGCACCGTGCTCTCGTCGGTGGCCACGAGGTCATAGAGGATCCGGGTGTTAGAGACGGGCACCCCTGCGGCGTAATGGCGCTCCCGTCGACGCCGGGCGTGGATGGGAGCGATGTCGACGGTGCGCTGGAGTGCGGCGTCTTCGAGGGACTTGCAGAGCTCAGCGCAGGAGGCCTGCTGCTCAAGCACCGGCCACTCTCCGGCGCCGATGACGAAAGTGCAGATCGCCGTCCCGGTGGTGGTCGCGCCGGTGTAGGCGCCGGCCACGCTCACGCCCTTGCCGTTCAACACACCGGACAAGTCTGCCAGGAGTCCTGCGTGGTCGGGACAGGCCACCAAAATCTCCCACCCGCCCCGTTGCTCATTGGGGAACACCAAGGCGCGGGCCCCAGCCTTGCCCGCTTGCTCCACCACCAGGAGGTGGCGTTGCAGGAGCTCGAAGCGGTGAGTGACCAGATGACGAGGGGTTAGCTGGCGGGTGAAGGCCTCCATACGCGAGCGGTCTTCGCCGCAGCGCTGCAGAATGTCGTCGACGCGCTCTTGGGCCCGTTTGGTGAGCCCCGGGTCTCCTGCCCCACCCCGGAGGGCTGCGCGGGTACGCAGGTAGAGTTCGCGCAGGAGGGCTGCTTTCCAACCCGTGAAGGCCTCCGGGCCTGTGGTGGTGGCGTCCGCATAGCTCAGCACCAGGAGCATATCGAGCCGCTCGGTGGTCTCCACCCGGTTGGCAAAGCGCTCGATCAGATCGACGTCCTCCATATCTCGGCGTTGGGAGATGATCATCATGGAGAGGTGCTCTTGAATGAGAAACCCGAGGTCCACCATGTCTTCGCGTTTCCAGAACATTCGCCGGGCGACGTCTCTGGCGATTTTGGCTCCTCGCTCGGAGTGCCCGTGCCCGTAGCCCTTGCCGATGTCATGCAGGAGGGCTGCGGTGACGAGAACGTGGGGGCGCTGCACGTGAGAGGCCGCCTCGACGATGTCATGGGGAGTCGCTCCTGGCGTCATGGAGAGGGTCTGCAGGGTCATCTGTGCGCAATAGATGAGGTGCGCGTCCACGGTGTATTCGTGGTAGAGGTCCCGTTGGACCAGCCCCGTGACTGCCGCAAACTCCGGGAGGAGGCGCTCAAGGAGACCCAGCTCATGCAATGCTTCCAGGTAGGCTGGCCGCCCTTCGGGATCGGTGAGGATAGCCATGAAGAGTTGCACCGCTTCGGAGCTGCCGGCGACCCGTGGGGTGAAGCGCAGGGGGACGGCTCGGGCGATCTCCATGCGAGTCTCCGGAGCGATGCGCTTGTTGTGGCGTTGGGCAACTCGAATGATGCGCAGCAGCTCTAAGGGGGATGACTCCATCACGGCGGGATCTGCGAAGCGGAGCCGGTCGTTGAGGAGAACAAACCCCTCGGTCGGGACGGGCTTGGGGTTTCGGCGCAGGGTCTTCAGCTCGGTGTAGAGGGACTGGGAGCAGCGCTCCTGGATTCGGGTGGCCGCGGCCTTTAAGGCTTTGGCGTGGCGATAATATTGCTCCAGAAGTGCGTCTCCAGGGGCCTTGCCAGGGCGCTCGAGCCCGAGGAGCGCGCCGATGGTGTCCTGGGTGTGGAAGCGAAGGGCATCCTCTCGGCGGCCGCAGTGCCCGTGCAGGGCGAATCGCGCTGCATGCAGCCACCGATGACCTGTCGCGAGGACTTCGTAATCGTGGCGGGTGATGCGCCCCCAGTAGAGGAGCGCCTTCCAGTTGGGGATGCCCCAGGCCACGCGAGCCGCCCACCAGGTTTGATGCAGGGTGCGCAGCCCCCCAGGGCCCGTTTTGATGTTGGGCTCGAGCCGGTAGACGGTGGAGGCCTCCGCTCCCTCCATCCATTCCTGAATGGCCGAGAGAAACCAGCGCTTGTTGCTGCGGCTGTCGATGACCGTCTTCAGGCGCTGGCCGAGGTCCTGGAAGATGCGGGGATCACCGGCGATGGGCCGACAGTCGAGGGCGCCGGTTCGAATGGTCATCTCGCTTTTGGCGAGGGCGGCAAATTGCGCGGGGCTTCTGACCGCGTGCCCCACGTCCAGACCCGCGTCCCAGAGGGGGTAAAGGACGCTGTCGGCCACCGTCTGGACGCTCTGGGGGCGCCGGCTGGTGGAGACGAGCACGACGTCGATATCGGCGAAGGGCGCCAGGGCTCCCCGGCCGAGGCCTCCAAGGCCCACCACCGCCATGGGAGGGGGATGGGGTTGAGCGGCTTGGGCGCGCTCAAAGAGCAGGCGGATCAGGCACTCGCGCGAGCGGGCCAGGCTGGCCACGCACTCGGTGGCCGGCCTCCCCTGCCGCCAGGCATTCCAGTGCCGCTCCATGTCCTCCCTGCACCACTCTTTCAGGAAGCGCCCCGTCTGCGTGGGGTCTTCGGGGGGAGTGAAGGGGGCGAGTTGCCACATCAGGAGTCCTCCCCCTTCTGGGTCTTAAAATATTGCACTACCGCCTGGGTGATGGAGGCGGCGGCTTGCTCCTGGTAGGCTTGGGAGGCAAGCAGCTCCCCCTCTTGAGGGTGAGAGAGAAATGAGGTCTCTACCAAAACCGCAGGCATTCGGACCCCAAGGAGCACATAAAAGAGGGAGGCCTTTACCCCCAGATCCCGGGTGTCGGGGTTCAGGGGTGTGAGCCCGTCCACGAGGTGGCGCTGCACCTGCCGCGCGAGGGTGATGGAGTCTTCGGTGTCGAGGGTGGCCGCGAGGTCGGACATGGCGAGCTGAACGTCGTTGACCTGATCGGTTGGGGTTTTGTTTTCGAGCGCGGCGAGGGCGATGGCGTATTGGTCGTCGGTGACGTCGAGGTAATAGGTCTCAATCCCGCGGACCCGCAGGTCCTCATGGGAGTTGGCGTGGATGGAAATGAACGCATCTGCCCGGGAGCGGTTGGCGATGGCGGTCCGCTCTTCGAGTGAGACAGACTGGTCGTCACTTCGGGTGAGGAGGACATCGATGCCGGCGCGCTGCAGTCGGGTTTGAACCCCCCGGGCAATTTGCAACACAACGTCCTTTTCTCGCACCCTCGTGGGGCTGCTCGCCCCTACGTCATGGCCCCCATGCCCGGGATCGAGCACCACCAGGGGCGCCGCGGGGGGCTTGGGGGTGTGGGCTTCACCGGGGGTGGTGGAGGGAGCGCGGTAGGCGTCGATTAAAATTCGATAGGGGCTTTCCATCACCAGCACCCGATGCTGGCTGACCGGGCCCTTTAGGTCGAGGACCACTCTTACCACGTTCTCTTTGTGGAGGGCGCTACGAATTTGGGCGAGGAGCTGGTCGTTGATTTGGACACGCTCGTGGATGTCTTTTTTCAGGCGGGTCTGCAGCAGGTCAAGAAAGATGCGGGAGGGACGCCCGGCGCGCTTGTCCGGCCCAACTTGCCCGGTGCGCACTTCGGCGGGGCCATCGAGGTAAATCGCAACCCGGGTATAGTGGTCGTTGCTCCAATGCTTGATCTCCTGCACCCTGGACACGCCCTTGTCCTCTCGTGGGCGGCCTCGTCGGTTTCCCAGGGGTTCGCTGGCGCTTATGTCCGGGGCCCGCTCAGGGACGTCCACTAGCCTGTCGGCCAGGGCTCTGGCTCGTTTGGCCATGTCTCCTCGGGGGTACATGCGTAAAATGTCCCGGGCGGCGTGGGCCGCTTCAGCGGGAGCGTCGAGTTTTTTGAGAAAGATGAAGGCCCGTTGCCAGAGGGCGTCATCGGCCAGGGTGCTGGCGGGGTGATTGAGCCAGACCATCTCGTAGGCGGACAAGGCCTGGCTTAGATCGGAGCGCCGTCGGGAGATGGTGTAGAGGTCGCTCCAGAGCTCGCCTTCGGTGTAGAGCGCCTTGGCGGCGAACTCGCTCTCAGGGAAATGTTCGGCCACTCGCTTGAAGGCGGCGAGGACCTTAAACCAGTGGTGGCGAAACTGCTGCCGGGAGGGGGTGTCCTTGAACTCGAAATAGGTGTGACGGGCTCGTTCATAGGAGCGCGCGGGGGTGCTGTTTGCGGCGTGGAGCGGGGCGCAGAGCGTGAGAACGCCAAGCAGGCACCATTGGCCAATTACGCTCCTGAATCTGCAATTCACGTTCGCTCCCCTTGGGTCAGTTCATCATCCCAGTCCCAGCATTAAACCGCAATCCGGGCATTCCTCGGCGTTCATGGGGGCTTCGGCTTCGCACGCCGGGCAGAGGGTTACCTCGCCCAGGGCGACCTCCTTGACCACTCCTTCTCGTACGACCTGCTCGTCCTGCATTTCATTCAAGAACTCACCCATTCGGGGGATGTCTTCGGTGGCCACCATCAGATAGAGGCGCGGGGCTACTCCCGGAGAGGGGCTTTGGCCAAAGGCCAGCACCGAGAGGATCTGCTGGTCGGCCAGGCGTCGCTGCATTCTCTGGAGCTCGTCCTGGCTGGCCGCGATGACCGGGGTGAGCTCCTTATCACCCAGGGCGTCGGCCATGGATTCGGGGGATTTGAACATGGAGATGTCGGGGAGCTCCGTGATGAGATCCACTTCGCAGTTCTTGCAGAAGCCTACTCCTGCTTGAAACTCGGCGCGGCATGAAGGACAAAACATCAGTGAACCTCCTGGGAGCTGTCCTTGAGCAGGTGTTTTAAGCGGTCGAGCTCAAGGAGCGCCTGGATTGGGGTAAGCTGCTCGATTTTAAGCTGCTTGAGGGCCGACGTGAGCGCCCTGCCCTCTGGGGGTTGGGGCGGTGTCGACGCCGGCTTGACCGGCGCATCAAAGAGGCTCAGCTGCGGCAGACCGCTTTTTTTAGGGGCGTGCTCCTGGGGGGATTGGGTGTTCTCCCGCTCTGCTTCAAGCATTCCAAGCAGCTCGCTGGCGCGCTTTTGCACGTCGCTGGGCAGCCCCGCCAGCCCTGCCACCTGGATGCCGTAGCTGCGGTTGGCCGGGCCCTCCTCGAGCTGACGCAGAAATACGATTTGCTCTCCCTTTTGGCGCACCGCCACGGACCAATTGGTGATGGTCTTTTCCCGCTCTGCCAGGGTGGTCAGCTCGTGGTAGTGGGTGGCGAACATGGTGAGGGATTGCGACTGATTGTGGAGGTATTCAGCCACCGCCCAGGCGATGGAGATGCCGTCGTAGGTGCTGGTGCCTCGTCCAATCTCATCAAGAATGACAAGGGAGCTGTCGGTGGCTTCACGCAGAATGGTGGCGGTCTCGATCATCTCGGCCATGAAGGTACTGATCCCGCGGCTGAGATCGTCGGAGGCTCCCACCCGGGTAAATACCCGATCGAGGAGACCCACCCGCGCTTTGGATGCCGGCACAAAGGAGCCCATATGGGCCATGATGGCGGTGAGGGCGGCCTGGCGCATGACCGTGGACTTTCCTCCCATGTTGGGGCCAGTGATAATGGCGAGACGGGTGCCGTCCCGACGCAGGGACATGGAGTTGGGGACAAATTGCTCACCCCCAGGGATGACCCGCTCGATGACGGGGTGCCGCGACTCGCTGAGTTCAAGGACCGGCTCGTTGGTGAGCTCAGGGCGCACGTAACGCCATTGGTCGGCGATTTGGGCGAGGCTGCCGATAGCGTCGGTCTCGGCCACCAGCCGGGACACGGCCCGGAGGCGGTCGGTCTCGGCGGCCACCTCTGTGACCAGCTCGTGAAAGAGCTCGTATTCGCGCTCTTTGCGCAGGGCGTCGGCGTTGAGCACCGTGGATTCAAACTCTTTGAGTTCTTCGGTGATATAGCGTTCGGCATTTACCAGGGTCTGTTTGCGGATATACGAGTCGGGGACCAGGTGGCTTTGGGCCCGGGACACCTCAATGAAGTAGCCAAACACCTTGTTGAATCGGACTTTCAGCTTGGGAATGCCCGTTTTTTCGCGCTCGCGTTGCTCGAGGTCTACGAGAAATTGATGGCCCCCTTCGGAGGCGGCGATGAGCTTGTCGAGGTCGTCGCGGTAGCCCTTCGCGAAGATGCCTCCCTCCTGGAAGCTGGTGGGTGGGTCGTCCTGCAGGGCGGTGGAGAGGAGCGTGTGCAGCTCGGGGATGAGATCGGCGTTTCGCCAGCGGATCCCCAGGGGAGACTCGTGATTTTCCAGGGGCGCTCGCAACAGCGGCACCTGGGAGAGAGATGCCCGCAGGGCGCCAAGATCCCGGGGAGTGGCCCGGGCCATGGCGACCCTTCCCACCAGGCGCTCGATATCTCGGACGGGGTCGAGGGCACGCTGCACCTCCTCGCGCAGGGGACGGTTTTGCTTGAGGGCTTCCACCGCATCGAGTCGCCGGTTGATGCGC
>JAZAIZ010000256.1:0-1666 GCA_036230545.1 Myxococcota bacterium | reverse complement strand
CTCGGCCCCGGGGACATGGTGGAGGTCATGCTCTTTGGCAAAGACAACGAGAGCCACAGCCTCCCGGTGTCCCGCGACGGCGTCGTCCATTTTCCAGGGATCGGCCCCATCACCGCCGCGGGACTCTCCTTCTCCAAATTTGAAGCGGTAATCAAAAGTCACGTCCGCTCCCAGAAGATCGGCACCAAAGTCACCGTCACCCTGGGAGCCCTGCGCTCCATCCGCATCTTTGTGCTCGGGGATGTTTTTCGACCGGGCTCCTACACCATCAGCGCTCTCTCCACCCTCACCAACGCCCTCTTTGTCAGCGGAGGCATCAAAAAGCTCGGCTCGTTGCGCAATATTCAGCTTAAACGCCGAGGCCGGGTGATCACACGCCTCGACCTCTACGACCTACTGCTGCAGGGCAGCACCCGCAATGACCACCGCCTCCAACCAGGCGACGTCATCTTCGTCCCGCCCATTGGCAAAACCACAGGCATCGCCGGGCACGTGAAACGCCCTGCAATCTACGAATTGCGCAAAGAAAAGAGCGCTGCAGCTCTCGTGGAGCTCGCCGGCGGCCTGCTCCCCTCTGCCTTCCCTGCGGTTTCCCAACTTGAGCGAATTGACGCCAAAGGGCACCGGGTGTTGCTCGATGTCAACCTCACTCAAAAAAGCGGCAAAAAGACCTCCCTTCGGGATGGGGACGTCCTGCGCGTCTATTCCATCCTCGACAAGATGGAGAACATCGTCCTGCTCACCGGCCACCTGCAACGTCCTGGCGGGCTCCAATGGAAAAAGGACATGCGGCTCACCGATGCCATCCCCTCCCTGAACGACCTCCTGCCCGAACCAGACCTTGGCTACGTCGTGATTGAGCGTGAGGTCCTCCCCGAGCGCAGCCTAAAGGTGCTCACCGTAGATCTTGGCAAAGCCCTGGCAGACCCAAAAAGCCCCGAAAATCTGCTCCTGCGCCCCCGAGACAGGATCTTCGTCTTCAGTATCCACCAGCAACGAGCCAAAGCGCTGGCCGGCCTTGTGACGCGCTTAAAGCGTGACACCCGCTTCAACCAACCTGCCCGAGTCACCCAGGTCAAAGGGCACGTCCAATGTCCCGGCACCTATCCCCTGGTTGAGGGCATGCGAGGAAGCGACCTCATCCGCGCCAGCTTTGGCATCCGACAAAAAACCGATCTGGGATACGCCCTCCTTACCCGAGAGACCCCCACCGGCGACCGTATCGAGGTGCGCTCGCTCTCCCTCGCCCGCCTCCTTGAAAAGCCCCATGGTCCGGCCGATCCTGTCCTCCAGCCCCAGGACACACTCTATATCTTCCCCGAAGGGAGCGAGCGCCCCAACCTCGGCGGGGTGCGCAAGCGTTTGAGCCAACAAGCGCGCCACGGAGAACCCGTAGCCCTCACGAGCATCGCGGGTCGGGTCATTGCCCCAGCGAAATACCCTCTCATCCCCGGGATGCGCGTGGCCGATCTGGTCGCCGCCGGCGGAGGCCTTCAGGAGTCGGCCTACACCGAACTCGCGGAAATCACCCGCTACGCCATCGAGCACGGCAGCCCCCGAATCACCCGTCACATCAGCATTCACCTGGGCAAGGCCCTCAAAGGGGTCTCCACCGAGAACATCCTGCTGCAACCCCACGACGTTCTGCGCATCAAGGCCATTCCCG
>JAZAIZ010000255.1:0-5976 GCA_036230545.1 Myxococcota bacterium | reverse complement strand
GGTTCTGTGCTCACTGCGCTTCTTTAACCTGCGCGGTCTTAGAGGTGGTTCCAGGAAACGGCCGTGGTTTGTTCAATGGGGCTTTTTACATGGGGGCCCCCGCAGGAAGCGGGGGGGGCCCCCTTGTCGTTTGGCGACTCCTGCAAAAAATTCATTCCTCTTTTGCTAAACCAATCGGTTTTAAAGTAAGCTGCATCATTGTTTGGATCAGGTCCCTTGGGGATCGGGGTGGGTTGTTTGATGCGTATTCAATGTGACTCCTGCAACACGGAGTATGGGCTGGAGAAGGGCCACGAGCCCATTGCCGGCCGGCGCTTTCCCTGCGCCGTCTGTGATGCTGGTGTGCTGGTGCCCCCGCTGCCCTGGCTTGAGGGAGAGGGGGTTTCGCCGGGGGAGCCGGTGGATTTTATCGAACTCGCCTGCGGGGGGTGTCAGGAGGGGTATCGCCTGAGCGCGGCGGATGACCTGGGTGGGAAGCAGTTTCTTTGTCACGTTTGCAGTGAGGTGATCGACGTGCCCCCCGAGCCCTGGTTTGCCCCGGGAGGTGGTGAGGACGAGCACGAGGAGGAGGTAGACTTTTTGGACATCGGGGTCTCCCCCCGCTCGGCGGCGCCCGCTTCGGCACCGGAGCCTGAGGGGAACGTGGTGGATTCCGGCCTGATGGAGTTTTCGGAGCAGTCCTCGGCAGCGGCCATGGTTGAGTCGGCCTTGCCCGATGAGGTGTTTGACGAGCCGGCCGCGCCCCTGGAGGAGCCGGCGGCGAGCGGGGAGGGTGTCTCGGAGAGCCCTGGGGCAGTTCCTGTTGCGGAGAGTGCCTCGTCTGAGGAGGGGGGCGGCATGCGCGCCCGGCTCGCGGAGCGGCGAGAAGAAGCGGATATTCAGGTTGAGGAGAGCGCGGGTCGAAAAAACAAGGCGCTGCGCTGGTTGGTCCCGGCGCTGCTGCTTCTGTTGGGGGCCCTTGTGCTCTCGTGGGGAGCAGGGGGAGGAGTCCCCGGGTGTTCCGGAGGCGAAGTCAGTGACTCCGAGGCCCCCGCGAGTGTCACACCACCCCCGGCAAGTGAGCCCGAGGGGGCATTGGAGAACGAGCCGGAGCCTGAGGGCTTAAGGGGGGAGACGGTTCACCGACTGGGCTATGAGGACCTCGCCGACCGTGTTCGGGCGGCCCGGGAGCAGGATCCGGTGGAGGCCCCGGCCCTGGTGGCGTGGGGGATGTACCGACTGGCGTCGCAATTTGGTGATGGGCGGGCACAGCGGTCCTTAAGCGAGGTGGTGGCCACAGAGGGGCTTATCGAGGCACCCGGGCCCTGGGGGGCGGCAGCGGTGGCCGGCTCCCTGCGGCTTGAGGGCCGGGAGGCCGACGCCTGGACCTTGGTGAATGAGCGGCTCAAGTCCGGGAAGGAGGGGGCAATCCCCTTGCGTTGGGTTAAAAGTGAGCTGCTCCTGGCGCGGGGCGAGCGGGAGTTGGCCCTGGCGGAGGTTGAGGGCCTCTTGAGTGAGGAGCCTCGCTGGCTTGATGCCCTGCTCCTGCGGGCTACCCTGCTGGATTCCAATTCGCCCCGGGAGGGGTGGATGGCGCCCTTGCTGGAGGTGGCGGCCACTGGTGCCGATTTGGATGGCGCTATCCGGGTCGCGGCGCTTTTGATGGAGCGTCGGGAGTATGGAGCGCTCTCGGAGGTCCTGGCGGGGTTTATCCCGATTTTATCGGTCAGTGACGTGGCGCCGAGTCGTCGAGAGCGGCTGGAGACGGTGATGATGTCCCAGGCGATGATGGAGGGCAGGCTTGGGGTCGCGGGCGAGCTGGCGCGCCGATGGCTGGAGCGCGCTCCGGGAGACCCCCTTCGGGTCAAGACCCTGAGCCGCCTGGTGGCGGCGTCGGGGGGCGACGCCCTGCCGGTGCTGGAGCGTGGCTTGAAGGAGGCGAGGCGCTCCGAGCACCGACTGGAACTCTTGGCGGAAAAGACACGCGCTCAACTGGAAGCTGGGAGGTCGGAGGAGGCCCTTGGCACCCTGAAGGAGATGGTTGGCTTTGGTCGGGGACCGGGGCAGGGCTGGACCCGCTACGCGAAAGGTCTCTATGGTGAGGCGCTCGGAAAACCCGACGCCGCCGAGCGGGCCTATGGCAGGGCGGCCTCCGGGACCACGCCTCTGCCCGAGGCGGAGGTTGCGTTGGCGCTTCTTCGGGCACGCAAAAACCCATCTGATCTCAAGGACCTGAAACGCCTGGCGGAAGAGGGTGGGGCGCCCGAGGCGACTTATTTTGTGGCCCGGGAGCAGCTCAGGACCGAGCGGGGGCCTGAGGCGATGGCGGCGTTGCAGCAGCTCGTCTGGACTACCCCTGCGGTGGGAGACCCCCTCGCGCTGATGCTGACCCTTGGCAGGGCCCTGGAGGCATCGGGGGAGTCGGAGCGGGCTCGAGGCCTGGTGGAGGCGCTTTATGAGGGGAGACCTCGTGATCCGCGCCCCCTGCAGCTACTGGTGGAGATGGCCCGGCGACAGGACGACCCGGCCGCCCTCCGTCAGTGGGGGGCTAGAATGTCACAACTTGCAGTAAACACAGAGGATTAAGGCTTCGACAGTGGGGGGGCGGGGGAGTGAAATTTCCCTGCAATCTTTAGTTGACCGATGGGGGATCTGCGTTTATTCGTTTGTGCGAGCCTCACCGGGAGATTGAGTTTATGAGCCTTAGAGAAGACCTTGTTCAACGACTACGTGACGACTTTATTGAGACCGACTCTGAGCGCCTTGGCGCCTTGGGGACGTTTTATCGGGGAAAGGTTCGCGACCTTTACCTGAGCGAGGATGAGATCCTCATGATCACCACCGATCGCCTCTCGGCCTTCGATGTGGTGTTGACGAGCATTCCCTGCAAGGGGGCCATCCTGAACGCCATCGCAGTGGAGGCGTTCAACGCCACCGCCGATATCTGTCCGAATCACCTCCTCGACAGTCCCCACCCCAACGTGCTGCGGGTGAAGCGGGCGCAGCCCATCGCGGCGGAGATCGTCGTGCGGCGATATATCACCGGCTCTCTTTGGCGGGATTACCAGGCGGGCACCGCCGGCGCCTACGAGGTGGAATTTCCCGAGAATCTGAAGAAAGATCAACGCTTTGACGCACCCATCATTACACCTTCCACCAAGGCGCCCGTAGGGGAGCACGACATGCCCATTAGCCGCCGAGGGTTGGTGGAGCAGGGGTTGGTGGAAGAGTCGCTGTTGAACGAGGCCTGTGACGTGGCCCTGCGCCTCTTTGAGCGTGGCGAAGCCCTGGCGCGAGAGCGTGGGCTTATCCTGGTGGACACCAAATATGAGTTTGGCGTGGTTGACGGGGAGCTGACCGTTATCGATGAGATTCACACCGCCGACTCCAGTCGTTATTGGGTGGCCTCCGAATATGAGTCGCGTTTCGCGAAAGGGGAGCCCCAGGCGATGCTCGATAAAGAGAATATTCGGCAGTGGCTCCTGGGCCAGGGTTATCAGGGCGAAGGGGAGCCGCCGGTGATTCCCGATGAGGTACGACTCGATCTGGCCGGGGTTTATGCGGAGCTGCATGAGCGCCTGCTGGGGAAACCCTTTGAGCCCGCCAGCATCGCTCCTCCGGGAGTAATCTACGAGGTTCTGGGCTGAAGAGGGTTGTTTTTTAAGTGAAATGTGCTTTCCTGCGGGAAGAACCCCTGCTATTGCAGTAATGCATTTCAACGGTCAACGGCGCTACGCGTCAAAAGCAGTCTGATCCGAAAGAAGTCGTCTCAGGCTGTGTAACTAAAAGGATGGCAGAAGATGTTACGGCGTGCTGAGTATATCTGGATTGATGGGGCAGCCCCCACACGAAAATTACGTTCCAAGACCCGGATCCTGTGTGACAGTGAGTACACAGTGGAAGGTCCCCAGGGTGATGATGATTCCACCAAGGCGCTGCCCGAGTGGGGATTTGACGGCTCGTCCACGGCCCAGGCCGAGGGTCACGACTCCGATCTCGTCTTGACGCCCTGCTGCTCTGTCGAAGATCCGCTTCGTGGCCCAGGCAACTACCTGGTGCTCTGCGAGGTCAACAACGGCGACGGAACCCCTCACTCCACCAACACTCGCGCGATTCTCCGTGATACCCTCGACAAGGGCGCCAGCGATGCCAACCCCTGGTTTGGGTTTGAGCAGGAGTATACTTTTCTGCAGGGCAACCGGCCTCTGGGCTGGCCTGAGGTGGGTTATCCCGCTCCTCAGGGCCCCTTCTACTGTGGCGTCGGCTCTGAAGAGGTCTTTGGGCGTGACCTGGTGGAAGAGCACACCGAGGCGTGTCTGCTCGCCGGCCTGCTCATCTTCGGGACCAACGCCGAGGTGATGCCCGGTCAGTGGGAATACCAGATCGGTTACCGAGGCCTCGACGGTGACGTCGACGCCGATCCGCTGACTGTCTCTGACCACCTGTGGCTGGCTCGCTGGTTAATGCACCGCCTGGGCGAAGAGCACGACGTGTCTGTGAGCCTTGAGCCCAAGCCAGTCAAGGGTGATTGGAATGGCGCTGGGGCGCACACCAACTTCTCCACCGATGCCATGCGTGATCCCGCAACCGGGAAGAGCACCTACATGGACGCCATTGAGAAGCTCGGTGCTCGTCACGACGCGCACATCAAAGTCTATGGTCACGCTCTCGGTGAGCGACTGACCGGGCTTCACGAGACCTGCTCGATTTCCGAGTTTAAGGCTGGTGATGCTGATCGTGGCGCCTCCATCCGGATCCCACGTCATGTTCACAAGAAGGGCTATGGCTATATTGAGGACCGTCGACCGGGCGCGAACTGCGACCCCTACGAGGTTTGCCACATGATTCTGGAGACCGTCGTTCTCGGCGTCACCGCGTAAAGAATCAGTCCGTATTTTTGAGGAAGCGGCGTGACAGGCTTGGGTCTGTCACGCCGCTTTTTTTTGTCTTCGCGCCCAGGGGGTTCTTATTCATCGTCAAGCAACCCAAGGCTCCTTGCTTTGGCCAGGAGGTCGTTGGAGACCACCGGGGTGAACACCGGGGCTTCTTTGGTGGTGGCGTCGCGGGAGAGCGGAATCATGGAGCCGCTCTCCTTGATGGGGAGGAGCTCCCGGACCTGATAAAGCGGCACCTCGATTTGATAGAGTACTCTTGTCAGCCGGCTTTGAAAGTCGCTCGCTTTTTGGGGAGCTCCGTCCGATGGGGTGATGAGGGGCAGGTCTCTTAGAAGCGCTTTTAGCTTTTTCACCTCCTCCTGGGAGAAAACCCGCTCTTGAACGGAGGGGATGTGATCCAGGGGGGACTGCACCTCTATGGTACGTGGTTTGTTGTCGGGGCCGGGGACGGTCCTGGTGTCTTTGGGGGCGAAGATTTTTTTCAGGGTTCCCCTTTTTGCCCTGGTTTGCAGGGGAGGACTTTTGAGCTGCCTCTCAAGGCTGCTGATGATAATCGCCTCCATGGCCTGAATGGTCTCAATGGTGCTTAGAATATCATCGCCGCTCATGCTCGCGTTACCTACGGCGAAGAGCTGGTCGAGGAAGGCCGCGTCGGCGCCCTTGGGGACGGCTGGGTCGGGGGTGGTCCCTGGTTGTTGGGGAGAGGGCGCTCCTGCTGTGGCAGGGGGAGGCTGGAGCGATTCGAGGAGGTTGGTCTCAGCCTTGCCGGGTCGAACCTCGATCCCATCGACCTCGGGGGGCATGGGAGCGGAAGCGGGTGTGGAGGAAGGGGACTCCTCCACTGGAAGCGGCGAGGAGGGCGATGTTGGCGGCTTTATTTTCGACATACCGAAGTATCGCAGAGAACACTTTTGCGTGCGAGTTAATCCTGAAGCCCAGGAAACGCCATCTCGTTTTGAAGTCAGGCAGGGCTTCGTGCTTAGAAGAGCGTATAAATAAAAGGTGTGGAAGCTTCGGTAACCAGGGTGAGCATGCCCACAAGCAAGAGCGAAATGACCAAGGGTATGAGCCAGTAGATCTTATTTTCTTTAGCAAAGAGTAT